>DATLJF010000034.1:0-47979 GCA_035539015.1 Stenotrophomonas sp.
ATCATGCTCGGTGCAGTACTCGCCTTCGCGCTGATGCGCTGGCTGCATCCGGCCACGGTCGCCGGCGATACCTGGGCCGGCATGGCCGCGCTGGCCGGCAGCTGGATCGGCGGCGGCGCCAACATGCTGGCGATGCGCGAAGTGTTCAACGTCGATGCGACCACGTTCGGCCAGTTCGCCGTGGTCGATGTGGGTGTCGGCTACGTGTGGATGGCCGCGCTGATCTTCCTGGCTGGCCGCGCGCAAAAAATCGACGCGCGCACTGGCGCCGATACCCGCCCGCTGGATGAGCTGAAGGAGCGCATCGCCGCGTTCCAGGCCCAGCATGAGCGCATCCCCTCGCTGAGCGACCTGATGATCATCGTCGGCGTGGCGTTCGGCGCGGTCGGCCTGGCCCATGCCATCGCCGCGCCATTGTCGGCCTGGTTCGATGCCCATGTGTCCTGGGCCTCGCGCTTCAGCCTCGACTCGCCGTTCGTGTGGGTGGTGGTGCTGTCGACCAGCTGCGGCCTGGGCCTCAGCTTTACCCGCGCGCGCACGCTCGAGGGCGCGGGCGCCTCGCGTATCGGCTCGTTGCTGTTGTACTTCCTCATCGCCTGCATCGGCATGCAGATGGACCTGCTGGCGCTGCTCGACCGGCCGTGGCTGTTCCTGCTCGGGTTGATCTGGATCGGCGTGCACATCGGGCTGCTGTGGGGCCTGGGCCGGCTGCTCAACGTGCCGTTCTTCTATTTCGCCATCGGCTCGCAATCGCACATCGGCGGACCGGCGTCGGCCCCGGTGGTGGCGGCCGCCTTCCATCCGGCGCTGGCGCCGGTGGGCGTCCTGCTCGGTACCTTGGGCTACGCCACCGGTACCTACCTGGCCTACGTGGTCGGCATCACATTGCGGGCGATGGCCGGCGCGGGCTGAGCCCGCCGCGCGGCCGCGGGCGGTTAGCCGGTAGTCCCGAAGGCATCCATGACCCGCGCCGAATACACCAGCGCGGCACCGGCGTTGAGGGCCACCGCCACGCCTAGCGCCTCGGCGACTTCCTCCTGGGTGGCGCCTTCTTTTGCGGCTGCGGCGGTATGCACGGCAATACAGCCGTCGCAGCGCGTGGTCACCGCCACCGCCAGCGCGATCAGTTGGCGCGTCTTGCCGTCGAGGTGGCCGGTCTTGGCGCCGGCGCCGGACAATGTCTGGTAGCCGCGTAGCGTATCGGGGCTCAGCTTGCCGAGTTCGCCAATACGCTCGCCGAGTTCCTTGCGGTATTCGTTCCAATCCAACATGACGGCATGCTCCGTGGAAACTGCGCCGCAGGAGCGCGGCAGCGGATTCTGCGGCGGCAGGTTGTTCATGCCGTGTGCTGTGCTTGGAAGGATTTACGAAAGCGCGCTCGCACGCAGGCTTTTGGCCTGTGCCCGCAGCTTCTTGCGTTGCCGGCGACGGTTGGGCTCAGCCCGCGGCCGCCCACTGCTGCAACGGCAACAAGACCTGCACCTGGCGCGGTGTTTGCAGCCACTGCGGCAGGAGGGCTTCGTAGCGGTCGCGATAGTCGGTGGCCTGGTGGGCCAGGAATGCCTCGACCGATGCTTCGTTCCAGTGCTCGTAGAGCGTGAACCGCGTTGGATCCTGTGCGTCGCGATCCAGGTGGCAAGAGACGAATGCCGGCTCGCGCTGCATGTCACGCAGCAATTCGTCCAAGGCGGTGCGCCATTCGTCGATGCACTCGGGCTTGAGGTGCAGCGTGACGAAGAACACCAGGGTGGAATCGCGCATGTTCGCTCCGCAGTTGTCGACTGCCGGCGATTATCGCGTAGTCACTGGCGCTGGCTCACAGCCGTGAATAGCAGGCGTTGCCCAGCCCGGTGCCGATCGTGAAGATGCCCCAGTGGCGATGCTTGCGCATGGCGTGGTACTGGCTCAGGCCCTGGACCACCGCATCGTTATGCAGCAGCACCAGCGGCCGTTGGCGGTCGATGCGGTCGAGTTGCCGGGCCAGCGCGCCGGGCAGGTCGAACGGCATTTCCCAGTCGCCGGGCAGGTTCTGCGCGCCTTGCGAGATGTGGCCATCGGGCTCGATCTGGCCCGGCACGGCAATGCCCACGAACGGTGCCAGGTCCACGCCCAGCGTGCGCGCCTGGGCATTGAGGCCATTGAGCATGCCGGCCAGCCGCGTGATTGCCTCGCCGCGCGCCGGCGCGTCATCGGCATGGCGCCATTGCATGTGCTCCAGCAAGCGCGCCTTGTGGCCGTCGGCGGCCTTGTCCAGGCGATGCTCGACCAGGCCGCAGCGCAGGTTGGTGCCGCCAATATCGACCGCCAGGTAGGCGGCATGTTTGCGCGCCGCTGCCGGCAGCAGGGTGCTCCAGCCAAGCAGGGCGGCTTCGTCCGGATCCTGGTCGAGGATGTACAGGCGGACCTTGATTCGTGCCAGCCGCAGCAGACGATCGGCACGGCGGATCGACAGCGCACCGAAGTGGCTTTCCGGAAAACCACCGCCCAAGACGATGGCCTCGACCGCAGCCCACTGCGGCTGCGAGAGGAAACACCGCGTTACCTCAACCAACCGCTGCGCATGCTGTTCGATCGCGATATGCACCAGGTGCGCGGCATCGGCATCGCCGCCGACCAGCACCATGTCGACCTCTTTCTTGCCCAGCTCGGCGGTCGGCGTCTTGCCGAACGGGTCCTTGGCCGTGCGCTGCTTGCGGCGGGCCTGGTCGAGCAATTCGCGGAACGCGGTCTGGCTGGCGAGGTCGCCGACGAAGCCCTCGCCGTCGGCGCGCACCAGGGCCAGGTTGTAGCTGTCCACGCGCAGGCCGGCGGCGACCTCGGCGCCGTGGGCGTGGTGCGGGTCGCTGGCGCGGGTCATGGGTGCCCTGCGGCAAGCGCGGGGGTGGCAACGTTGGGCGGCAAGGTCGGGGGCATGCGCCGCAGCGTGCCGGGCGGCGGGTGCAAGCGGCGCGAAGGGCTCAGGGCAGTTTCAGCACCGCGGCCATGGTTCCGTGTTCGATCGGCGCCGAGGTGTGTTCGTGGACCACCTTCCAGCCGTCCGGGCCGCGCCGTAGGGTCACGCTCAGGCGGTTGTCGAGCGCACGCAGCACGCTGCCATCCGGCGCCTGTGCGGCGAAGTTGAGGATCGCCTGGCCGCTGGCCAGATCGCCGCTGACCTGCGACTGCGCCTGGCGCCAGGTCACCACCACTACCTCGTCGCCGAGCCCGCCGAACCAGCCCTCGGCCATCGCGCGCCACGCCGGCAGCCCGGCCAGCGGCGCTGTCTGCCACATGTCGAACACGTGCAGCGACGGGTCATAGAGCGAGAGGAATGCGGTGACATCGCGCGCGCGTACCGCCGCGGCATAGCCACTGAGGAAGGCAGTGAAGGGGTCGCTGTCGGTCATCGCGGGTTCCGCACGGAGGGCCGGGTGCGAGCCTAGGCGGTGTCGGCGACCGGTACAAGCGCGCGTGACTTGCGGCAGGGGCGGGCTGGCCGACAGCGGGTTAGCGTGGAGCCACGGGTGGCCGTGGGCGGCCGCCGACCTGCGGAGGATGCGACATGAAGTCCGTCATCGGCTGTCTGCTTTGCCTGCTGTTGCTGTCCTCCCACCTGGCCGTGGCGCGTGCGCTGCCCACGCCGGCGCAGATCGATGCCAAGGTGGCCGACGTGATGCGGCGCACCTCGGCCCAGGGCCTGGCGGTGGCCGTGATCGACCAGGGCCGGCCGGTGTACGTGCAGGCCTACGGCAAGCGCAATGCTAAAGGCGAGCCGCTGACCACCGACACGGTGATGTACGGCGCCTCGCTGACCAAGACGGTGTTTGCCTACACGGTGATGCGTTGGGTGGAGGCCGGCAAGCTGTCGCTGGACGATCCCATCGCCGACCATCTGCCGCAGCCGCTGCCCGCGTACGGCGGCCAGGACATCGTCAACCGCTACACCGACTGGACCGCGCTGGACGAACGCTGGCGCCGGCTGACACCGCGCATGTTGCTGCAGCACGCCAGTGGCTTTGCCAATTTCAACTTCCTCGAACCGGACGAAAAGCTGCACTTCCATTTCGAGCCGGGCACGCGCTATGCCTATTCCGGCGATGGCCTGGCCACGCTGCAGTTCGTACTCGAACGCGGCCTGGGCCTGGACGTGGGGCAGGGCACCGATGCGGTGTTCGGCGAACTCGGCATGACCCGCACGGCGCTGAAATGGCGAGACGACTTCGCCCCCAACATCGCCGACGGTTGGGACGAACACGGCAAGCCCGAACCGCACGACGACCGCTCCAAGGTGCGCGCAGCCGGTTCGATGGATACCACCATTGCCGACCTGGCGCAGTTTGCCGCCGCCTTCGTCGATGGCCGCGGCCTGAGTGCGGCCGGACATGCCGAGATGCTGCGCCCGCAACTGGCGATCACCACGCGCAGTCAATTCCCGACCTTGCAACCGGAGCTGCCGCCGGCGCAGCAGCGCAAGGACCTGGCCGCCGGCCTCGGCGTGGTGGTGTTCGCAGGGCCGCAAGGGCCAGGCTTCCTCAAGGGCGGCCACAACGACACCACCGGCAACATGCTGGTGTGCCTGCAGCGCCAGCGTCGCTGCCTGCTGATGCTGGGCAACGATGTGCGCGCCGAAGACGGCTTCGCCGAATTGACCCACTTCGTGCTCGGCGCGACCGGTGCGCCTTACGACTGGGAGTACGGAAAGTAGCCGCCGCCGTTGCGCGGATCGGCGGCCACTAGCGCAGCGGCGGGTCCAGGTGCGGCGCCAGCAGCTCGGCCAGCCAGTCCATGAACACGCGCACGCGTTGCGGCAGGTGGCGGCGCTGTGCGTAGAGCAGGGTGAGCGGCATCGGTTCGGCCACCAGCTCCGGTACCACTTCGACCAACGTTCCCTGCGCCAGCGCTTGGCGCACGCTCAGAAGCGGCACCTGGATGATGCCCAGACCCGCCAGCGCGGCCGCGTGGTACGCCTCGACATTGTTGACCGTGACCGCCCCGCCCATCGGCAACAGGCGGTACTCGGCGCCGCTGCGATATTCGAAACCCGCCGACCGCTGCCCCAGCGTGCTGACGTAATGCACCAATGCATGGTCGGCGAGATCTTCCAGGCTGCGCGGAATGCCGCGTTGCGCGAGATACGCCGGGCTGGCGCAATTGACGATGCGCATCGACCCCAAGGTCCGCGCCACCAAGGCGCTGTCTTGTGGGTGGCCGCCGCGCAATACGCAGTCGAAGCCTTCGCGCACCACATCGACCAGGCGGTCGGTGGCGCTGAGCTCGATTTCCAATTGCGGATGCGCGGCCAGGAATGCCGGCAGTTGCGGCAACACGAACGCGCGCGCCATGCCGCTGCCCATGTCCACCCGCAAACGGCCGCGCAGCTGGCGCCCTTCGGTCTGGAACATGGCCTGGAGCTCATCCATGTCCGCCAACACATCGCGGCTGCGCTGGTAGAAAGCGCGGCCATCGGCCGTTGCCTGCACACGGCGGGTGGTGCGATGCAGGAGTTGGGTGCCCAGGCGCGCTTCCAGCTGCTGGACCGCCATCGACACGCTTGCCTTCGGCAGGCCAAGGGATTCGGCGGCCCGGGTAAAACCGCCCAACTCCACCACCCGTTGAAAGGCCCGCAGGGATTGCGCCAGGTCCATGTTTGTTCGCGATTATTGAACAGTCAGCTCAGATTTGAGCGGTTTATCCGTCGTGTCAAGCCCAATACCCTGGCTTTCCCGGCGCAGATCGCGCCCGACCTGGAGCCCAAGCCATGACCACGACCTCCCGCATCACCCTGATCACCGGTGGCAACCGCGGCCTCGGCCGCAACGGCGCCCTGGCGCTGGCGCGCGCCGGCAGCGACATCGTGCTGACCTACCGCAGCAACGCCGAAGAGGCGCAGGCGGTCGTGGCGCAGATCCGGGCGCTGGGCCAACGCGCAGCGGCGTTGCAATTCGACGTCGCCGATCCAGCGGCACTGCCGGGCTTTATCGAAGCGCTGCGCGCGCAGCTCTCGCAGTGGCAGGCCACGCATCTGCACGCCCTGGTGAACAATGCCGGCACGGCCTTGTACGCCCCGATCGCCGAAACCACGCCGGCGCAATTCGACGAAATGGTGGCGGTGCATTTGCGCGGCCCGTATTTCCTGACCCAGGCGTTGCTGCCGCTGATCGCCGATGGCGGGCGCATCCTCAACATCTCCAGCGGCCTGGCGCGCTTCGCGCTTCCGGGAAGTTCGGCCTACGCGATGATGAAGGGTGGGATCGAAGTGTTTACGCGCTACCTGGCCAAGGAGCTGGGTGCGCGCGGCATCAGTGTCAATACGCTGGCGCCCGGGGCGATCGAGACGGACTTCGGTGGCGGGCGGGTGCGCGATGATGCGCAGGTCAACGCGATGGTGTCTTCGATCACGGCGCTGGGTCGGCCGGGCAAGCCGGACGATATCGGTCCGGTGATGGTGGCGTTGCTGGATCCTGCTACTCAGTGGATCAATGCGCAGCGGGTTGAGGCTTCTGGGGGGATGTTTGTTTGATGCGCGGCCTTTTGGTTGCTTGCGTGCGGTCTCCGGGGGCGTGTCCGGGAAAGGCCCTGCCCCCGGATGCCGCACGTAAAAATCAAACAATCAAAACCAAGCGATCAACAACACCGAAACCCGTTCTTCCCCCCATACCGAGCCTCCTGCCGCTCCCGAAAAAACGTCGGGTAATCCATAACCACCCGGTCAGGATGTTTCTCCAACGTATGGCGAACGTAGTTGTCGTAATCCGGAATCCCGCAACACAGCCGCGCCGTCTGCACCAGGCGCCGCCACACCCGGCGGTGCGCCTGGTACTGACCAACAGGAACCAGCCCGGTACCCATCACAGATCCGCCATCTGTGCCGGGGTCAACGCCACGTAAGGCGTCTCCCGATCCGTGCGCACCGGACTACGACGGGCCGCGACAATCGTCTTGATCGAATACACCAGCACCGCGAATACCACGAACAGGAACAGGGCCGTCAGGCCAGTGTTGACGTAGGCATTGGTGACGATCTGCTGCATCTGCCCCACGGTCTTGGCCGGTGCGGTGATCGTATTGCTGGCAATGGCCGCCTGGTACTTGTGCGCCTGGGCCAGGAAGCCTTGCGCTGGGTTGCTGTCGAAAATCTTGATCAGGCCGGCGCTGGTGGTGCAGATCAGCAGCCAGATCGCCGGCACGATGGTGACCCAGGCGTAGCGGTCGCGCTTCATCTTGAACAGCACCACCGTGCCCAGCATCAAGGCGATACCCGCCAGCATCTGGTTGGAAATGCCGAACAACGGCCACAAGGTCTGGATGCCGCCGAATGGGTCGACCACGCCGGTGTAGAGCAGGTAGCCCCACAAGGCGACGCAGCCGCCAGTGGCGAGGATGTTGGCGCCCCACGATTCGGTCTTGCGCAAGGCCGGCACGAAGTTGCCGAGCAGGTCCTGCAGCATGAAGCGACCAGCACGCGTGCCGGCGTCCACGGCGGTCAGGATGAACAGCGCTTCGAACAGGATCGCGAAGTGGTACCAGAACGCCATCGTGTCCTCGCCCGGCAACACGTGGTGCAGGATCTGCGCGATGCCGACTGCCAATGTGGGTGCGCCGCCGGCGCGTGCCAGGATGGTGTGCTCGCCGATGTCGCGTGCGGTCGCTTCGAGCATGTCGGGCGTGATCGCAAAGCCCCATTCGCTGATCTTGGCGGCTACGGCTACGGCGTCGCTGCCGACGACCGAGGCGGGGCTGTTCATCGCGAAGTAGATGCCCGGCTCGATGATCGAGGCAGCCACCAGTGCCATGATCGCCACGAACGATTCCATCAACATGCCGCCGTAGCCGATGTAGCGCATGTGGCCTTCATTGGCGAGCAGCTTGGGCGTGGTGCCGGAGGAGATCAGGGCGTGGAAGCCCGATACCGCGCCGCAGGCAATGGTGATGAACAGGAACGGGAAGATGCCGCCCTTCCACACCGGACCGTCGCCGGTGTGCGCGAACTGGGTCAGCGAGGGCATCTTCATTTCCGGCATGACGATCAGGATGCCGACCGCCAGCGCCAGGATGGTGCCGATCTTGAGGAAGGTGGACAGGTAGTCGCGCGGCGCCAGCAGCAGCCATACCGGCAATACCGAGGCGACGAAGCCGTAGCCGATCAGCATCCAGGTGATCTGCTTGGCATCGAAGGTGAAGGCCGGGCCCCAGGTCGGGTCGGCGGCGACCTTGCCGCCAAGCCAGATCGCGGCCAGCAGCAGCACCAGGCCGACCACGGAGATCTCGCCGATCTTGCCCGGGCGGATGTAGCGCATGTACACGCCCATCATGATGGCGATCGGCATCGTCGCGATCACCGTGAACATGCCCCACGGGCTTTCGGCCAGCGCCTTGACCACGACCATGGCCAGCACCGCCAGGATGATGATCATGATCAGGAAGGCACCGAACAACGCGATGGTGCCCGGCACCTGGCCCATCTCTTCGCGCACCAGGTCGCCAAGCGAACGGCCGTTGCGGCGGGTGGACAGGAACAGCACCACGAAGTCCTGCACCGCGCCGGCGAAGACCACGCCGGCCACCAGCCACAGCAGGCCGGGCAGGTAGCCCATCTGCGCGGCGAGCACTGGGCCGACCAGCGGGCCGGCGCCGGCAATGGCGGCGAAGTGGTGGCCAAACAACACGTGCTTGTTGGTGGGCACGTAGTCCAAGCCATCATTGTTCAGTTGCGCCGGCGTGGCGCGGGTGGGGTCCAGCTGCATCACCTTGGTGGCGATGAACAGGCTGTAGTAGCGGTAGGCCACCAGGTAGATGGAAACCGCCGCGGCCACGATCCACAGGGCGTTGATCTGCTCGCCCCGGCGCAAGGCAATGGTGCCCAGGCAGAAGGCACCCAGGAGCGCGAGTGCGGCCCAGGCCAGTTTCGAAAAACCTTTCATGTGGTCCCCTCCCAGAAGATTCGTGCAAGGTTCCCCCCGCGCCGCGCTGGGGTCAATGCTGGGCGCTAGGACTTTGGTCGTAGAGCGTCACACACTGATTCGCCCATGGCCGGAACAATAGGTTGCGCCCGCTGCCATTGGTCGGTGGGCGCCACGCACCCATCCTGTGTCGAACTTCCCAGGAGTCACGCCATGAGCGCTACCCACCCCGCCACCCCGGCACGCCTGCTGCGCACCCTGCGCGGCCGCGCCACGTCCGACGGCGCCGGGGTCAAGCTGACCCGCGTCATCGGCTCGGCCGAACTGCCGGACCTGGATCCGTTCCTGCTGCTGGACGAGTTCGGTACCGACCAGGCCGAGGACTACATCGCCGGCTTCCCCAGCCACCCGCACCGCGGCTTCGAGACGGTCACCTACATGCTCGACGGGCGCATGCGGCACAAGGACAACCATGGCAATGAGGGCCTGCTTACCCCGGGCAGCGTGCAATGGATGACCGCCGGCCGCGGCCTGATCCATTCGGAAATGCCCGAGCAGGAGTCCGGACGCATGCGCGGCTTCCAGCTGTGGGTGAACCTGCCGGCGCGCGACAAGATGAGCGAGCCGAAATACCAGGAATTCCCGGCCGAACGCATCCCGGTCAGCGCCCCGGCGGACGGTGTCAGCATCAAGGTGATCGCTGGCCGCGTCGGCGACACGGTCGGGCCGATCGTGCAGCCGGCGACCGATCCGCTGTACCTGGATATCGAGCTGGCCGCGAACGTGGCCTGGGAATACTCATTGCCCGAGGGCCACAACATCTTCGCCTACGTGTTCGAAGGCGCGGCCACGGTGGGCGAGGGCGATGAGGCGCGGGCGCTGGAAGCACAGCAGCTCGGCGTGATTGGCGGCGGCGACGTATTGCAGCTGCGTGCCGGCAGCCAGGGCGCGCGCCTGATCCTGGTCGCGGGGCGGCCGCTGCGCGAGCCGGTGACCCGGCATGGTCCGTTCGTGATGAACACCAAGCAGGAAATCATGCAGGCGTTCGTCGACTACCAGGAAGGGCGCTTCTAGCCGAAGCTGAGCGCAGCCGCGTTGTTGCGGCTGCGCTCGTCCAGGAAATCAGCCGCCGCTACCGACGATATGCGGGTCCGGCCGGCCCAGGATCTTGTAGATCACCCCGCCGATCACTCCGCCCAGCAACGGCGCCAGCCAGAACAGCCACAGCTGCCCCAGTGCGCCGGAGCCGGCGAACACCGCCACTGCGGTCGAACGCGCCGGGTTCACCGAGGTGTTGGTCACCGGGATGCTGATCAGGTGGATCAAGGTCAGCGCCAGGCCAATGGCGATCGGTGCGAAGCCGACCGGTGCATTGGTGTGGGTCGAGCCCATGATCACCAGCAGGAACACCGCGGTCAGCACGACCTCGCACAGGAACGCGGCCACCAACGAGTAACCGCCTGGCGACATTGCGCCAAAGCCATTGCTGGCGAACGCACCGGCCGCATTCGGGTCGATCGCGAAATCGGCGCGGCCGTGGGCGATATGGAACAGCACGGCGGCGGCGAGCAGGCCGCCGAGCACCTGGGCGACCCAGTAGGGGATCAGGTCGCGAGCCGGGAAGCGGCCGCCGGCGACCAGGCCGAGGCTGACCGCCGGATTGAAATGGCCACCGGAGATATGCCCGAAGGCGTAGGCGCCGGTGAGCACGGTCAGGCCGAAGGCCAGGGCGACACCCAGAAAGCCGATGCCCAGCGGGTTGCCGGCACCGCCGAAGTTGGCCGCCAATACCGCGCTGCCGCAACCGCCCAGCACCAGCCAGAACGTACCGAGGAACTCCGCCGTCAATCGTTTCGCCAGTGACATGAGGCAACTCCTGCGCAGGCCCACCCGGAACGGGCGGGATGGGCGCATTCAATGCCCGGCCGCGGCAGTTGGCAACGGTAGTTTTTCGGTTGTCGCGATTTGCGCAGGCGTCAGCGCGTGAGCGCCAGGCTCGCCGGTTCCAGGTCCAGCCGCTGCGCCAGCCCCTGCAGGGTACGCAGTTCCTGGGCGTCGCCGGCACTGACCCAGACCTGGGCAAAGCGCTTCTTGCCCAGCTCGATCACCGCCACGCGGCGGTTGCCCACCTCGCGGCCGCCCAGATCGGGGCGATACCAGTAGAAATCTTCCTCGGCCAGCTGCCCCTTCTCCTCGCGATGGTCGCGCGGCAGGCTCAGGCCGGGCGAACGCGCGCTGAGCATGACGCCCAGCACTTCGCGGCCATCGGCGGTGAGGGCCTTGCAGGAAAGGTAGTCGGCGCCGGCCAACTGTTTCCATTCCAGCCCGGCGGCCGGCGGCAGAGTGGGACAACTGGGCGATTGCTGCGCCATGGCGGCGCCGCTGGCAGACAGCAGGAACAGGCCGAACAAGCGGGTTGCGGAGTTCATTGGTTTTTCCCCTGGCAGTGAATGCTAACGGGAAGGCGCGCATCGCCTGGGTCGGTTCGCCTACGGGTACCTCCCGAATCGCCCGCGTGGCGCATCCCCATGCGCGTTCCCGACGTGCCGCCCATCACTACGGATGGGTGGACGCCCTCACCATAGCCAAGCCTGGGCCGGGGAGCAAATGCCCCCGGCCCGCTGCGACGGTTCCATCCGAAACCATTGGCCGCAAAGGGAATTCAGGGGTAGCTCGGGGGCGGCGGCGCCGGCGTTTCCGGCAGCGGGATGAACTCCTTGTCGTCGCCCGGGATCTTGCCGAAGCGGCCCTCGCGCCAGTCGTCCTTGGCCTGCTCGATGCGTTCCTGCGAACTGGAGACGAAGTTCCACCAGAGGTGGCGCGGGCCATCGAGAGGCTCGCCGCCCATCAGCATCGCCTTGAGCGGGGTCTTGGCACGCAGGCGGCCTCGCGCGCCTTCCTCGGGAAGCACCAGGTAGCGCTCGGGGATATCGACGCCGTCGAGCTGCGCCTGGCCTTCGAGGATGTACAGCGAACGCTGGACGTGGCCAGTGTCCAGGTCGATCTCGGCATCCGGTTCGAGGTCGATGGCGACGTTGAGCGTGTCGGCAAACACCTTGACTGGCGACTCCTCGCCATAGGCGCGGCCAGCGATCACCCGCAGCCAGGCGCCGCCACGGCGCTGCTGCGGCAGGGTGGCCGCGGCGTGATGGTAGAACGCCGGGTCGGTTTCCTCGAAGTTGCGCGGCAGCGCGACCCAGGTCTGCATGCCGTGCAGCGCATGCTCGCGGCCACGCTCGGGCGGCGGCGTGCGTTCGGAATGCGCGATACCGCGGCCGGCGGTCATCCAATTCACATCGCCGGGGCGGATGACCTGCTCCGAGCCCAGCGTATCGCGATGGCCAATCTCGCCAGACCACAGGAACGTCACCGTGGCCAGGCCAATGTGCGGGTGCGGGCGCACGTCGATGCCCTGGCCCGGCTCGAATACCGCCGGGCCCATGTGGTCGACGAATACGAACGGGCCTACGCTGCGCGCCTGCAACGTCGGCACCGCGCGGCGCACCTGCAGGCCACCGATATCGTGGACGCGCGGGGCGATGAGGGTGGTCATGGCGGTCTCCAAGGGGCGGGCAGGCGGGAGCATCGCATGGCCCCGGCGGCAGTGGCAGGCCCACCACTGGCATGGATCGTGTCGCAGCTGCGAGCCCGCCGCTACAATCAACCCGTCATTCCCCTGCCGCCGGAGAACCCGTAGTGACCCGCAAACTCGTATTGCTGCGCCATGGCCAGAGCCAATGGAACCTGGAGAACCGTTTCACTGGTTGGGTGGACGTGGATCTCACCGAACAGGGCCGCAGCGAGGCGGCCGCCGCCGGCAAGCTGATGAAGGACGAGGGGCTGCAGTTCGATGTCGCCCACACCTCGGTGCTCAAGCGTGCCATCCACACCTTGCAGGGCGCCTTGAAGGAGCTCGACCAGGACTGGCTGCCGGTCTACAAGAGCTGGCGCCTCAACGAGCGCCACTACGGCGGCCTGCAGGGCCTGGACAAGGCCGAGACCGCGGCCAAGCACGGCGAAGAGCAGGTCAAGATCTGGCGCCGTTCCTACGACATCCCGCCGCCGCCGATGGATCTGGAAGACCCGGGCCACCCGGCGCACGACCGCCGCTACGCCGGCCTCGACCGCAATGCGTTGCCGGGCACCGAATCGCTGGCCACCACGCTGGTGCGGGTGCTGCCGTACTGGTTCGACGCCATTGCCCCGCAGCTCAAGGAAGGCAAGACGGTGCTGGTGACCGCGCACGGCAACTCGTTGCGCGCGCTGTACAAGTACCTCAATGGCGTGTCGAACGAGGAGATCCTCGAACTCAACATTCCCACCGGCATCCCGTTGCTGTTCGAACTGGACGAACAACTCGCGGTGCAGACCTATCGTTACCTGGGCGACCCGGAAGCAGCCAAGCGTGCCGCCGAAGCGGTGGCCAACCAGGGCAAGGCGAAGTAAGCGCCTCCGCCAGCCTTCTCCCGCGCGGCGGGAGGAGGTGCGGCGCAGGAGGCGGATGACGGCATCGTGACCGCTGGAGGTCCGCCATGGTTCTGCGTTATCTGCTTTCCCACGGCCTGCCGATCCTGATGGGCGTGGCGGTGCTTGCGCTCGGCATCGCGTGGACGTTCCGTGGCCGGGTAGGGCGACCGCCCGGCGACCGGCCATGAACGACACAGCGCCTGCGGCCGCTGGCACGCCGGTGTGTGTCGTCTGTGGCGGCAAGGGCGAAGTGGTCATCATCGACGAGCAGGTCGGCTGCCAGGTCACGATCCCCTGCGACCATTGCCAGCCGCCGGCGAGCGTACGCAGGCCCGGGACCGCCGACGCGCCGCGCACCGGCCACGGCAACGATTGATGAAGCCGACTCATGTCGGCATGCGTGTTCCCCGCATCACTCTCCGCCAACCTTGCCGCTAGCATCCTCCTGTCTGACCAGGAGGAACCGATCATGTTGGGAACCATGCTGCACGGCCCGGGCGATGTGCGCTTCGAAGCGCGACCGGAACCGGAAATCCTCGAACCCACCGACGCCATCATCCAGCTCTCGGCCAGTTGCATCTGCGGTTCGGACCTGTGGCCGTATCGCGGCTTGAACGCGGTCGGCGAGCCCATGGCGATGGGGCACGAATACTGCGGCGTGGTGCTCGAAGTGGGCAGCGCGGTGAAAACCGTCAAGCCGGGTCAGTTCGTGGTCGGTTCGTTCTGCCTGTCCGACAACACCTGCCCGCACTGCCAATACGGCTTCCAGTCTTCCTGCGAGCAGCGCGAATTCATGAGCGGCGCGCAAGCCGCGTTGGCGCGCGTGCCGCTGGCCGATGGCACTTTGGTCGCCACTGCCGAGATGCCGCCAGACGACTTGATTCCCAGCCTGCTGGCGACTTCCGACGTGCTCGGCACCGGCTGGTACGCCGCCGACGCGGCGCGGGTCAGGCCTGGCGCAACCGTGGTCGTGGTGGGCGACGGCGCGGTGGGGTTGATGGGCGTGCTGGCGGCCAAGCAAATGGGCGCCGAGCGCATCATCGCGATGAGCCGGCACAAGACCCGCCAAGCGCTCGCGCTCGAATACGGCGCCACCGACATCATCTCCGAGCGCGGCGAAGCGGGTGTTGCCAGGATCAAGGAACTCACGCGCGGCGTCGGTGCCGATTCGGTACTGGAATGCGTTGGCACCGGTGAATCGATGCAACAGGCCATCAGCGCGACGCGCCCGGGCGGCATGATCGGCTATGTCGGCGTTCCGCATGGGGTGCAGTTGGAGGGGCAGTCGCTGTTCTTCTCCCAGACCGGCATGCTCGGCGGCCCAGCGCCGGTGCGGCGCTTCCTGCCGCACCTGATGGACCTGGTCCTGCAGCGCAAGATCAACCCGGGCAAGGTATTCGACCTCGAACTGCCGCTGGCCGATGTCGCTGAAGGCTATCGCGCGATGGACGAACGCCGGGCGATCAAGGTGTTGTTGCGGCCCTGAGTGGCAGCCACCAGCGTGCGTGCTGAAGTAGCATCGGCAGCTTCTCTCGACGGAGCTGCCATGACGATGCATCGTGCGCGCATTGCGATCGTGCTGTTCGGCTTGATCCTTCCGTATCTGTCGCGCCTGCCTGGCGGGCGCGAGTGGTTGGGGCAGTTCACTTACGGGGGATGGGGAGGCTTCTTGTTCATGGCCGGCTGTAGCGTGGTGGTTTGGGGCGGCTTGCTGTTGTGGAGCTTGGCGTATCGGCGTGCTGCTTCGCTGTGGGTGCCGGCGTTGATGGGTTTCGGGTTTCTGGCTTGGGCCTACGGGAGTATCAATTTGCGCTCGGATGCGCAGGCTGGGCTCGGGTTGTTGATGATTCCGATTTATTCGGTGGTGCCTGTGGTGGTGGGTGGGTTGATTGGGTTGTTTTTGGACTGGCGCTTTCGCTAGGGCTGCTTGTTTTGTTGTTTGATTTTTACGTGCGGCGGCCGGGGGCAGACCCTGTTCGGGACACGCTGTGAACCCGTCCATGGGGGCTAATTGGCGACATCCATGTCGCCAATTGTCCCGAACAGGGTCTGCCCCCGACCACCCGATAGATCAGCCTGGTTGGGGGGAGAGAAAAAGCACCCTCATCCGGCCCTGTCGGGCCACCTTCTCCCGCAACGGGAGAAGGACAGCAGCGGCTGTCGGCGATTGATTGCAGCGTGCAACAAGCTATGCCGTCCTTCTCCCACTCGGTGGGAGAAGGTGTCGCGACAGCGACGGATGAGGGCGACTCGCCCCACACAAACGCGACTTTCCCTCGGGTGTTCGGGGCTGGGCCCTTGCCCCGGGGGCGTTGGGCGACAGGGACGTCGCCCAACGAGCCCCGCATGGATGCAGTACTTGGCGTCCCCCGGGGCAAGGGCCCAGCCCCGAACGCCGCACGGAGAAACAAAGAGTCCGCCCCAAAGGCACAGTAGTTTTACTCAACCAAAAACCGGTATTTCATCCGTCGCGCCCGACAACCCAGGATGGTTTCCTCTACAGCGATGTATGCACCGCCGTGCAAACCGCCTGGAGAAGCCCATGTCCCGATCCACCCTGTGCCTGGCGCTGGCCATGGCGCTAGCCGCGCCTGCCGCGATATCGGCCGAGCCCGCCAAACCGAAGGCCCCCGCCAGCACCTCGCCGACCGCCGCCGCGCCCGCCGTCGAACCACAGGCGGTGGCCGCACTGCAGAAGATGGGCAAGTACCTGCGCAGCCTCAAGAGCTTCAGCGTCCGCGGCGATACCACCCTGGACGTCGTGACAGAGGATGGGCAGAAGCTGCAGTTTCCCGGCAGCGTCGAATACAAGGTGCGCGCGCCGAACGACCTGCAACTGAGCTGGAAGACCGACCGCAAGGAGCGTGAGCTGTTCTACGACGGCAAGACGCTGACGGTCTACGGCCCCAAGAACAAGTATTACGCCAGCGTCGACGCCCCGCCTACGCTGCGTGCGCTGATGGCCGATGCGCGCGACCGCTACGGCATCGAGCTGCCATTGCCCGACTTGTTCCTGTGGGGCACCGACGAGGCGCCGGTCTCGGACCTGAAGGCGGCCACGTTCGTCGGCCCGGCCCGTATCGATGGCACCGTCACCGAGCAATATGCGTTCCGCCAGGAGGGCGTGGACTGGCAGTTGTGGGTGGAGGCCGGGGACAAGCCATTGCCGCGGCGGCTGGTGATCACCACCACCGATGACCCGGCGCAGCCGCAGTACAGCACCACGCTGACGTGGAATACCAACGCCAGCTTCAAGGACAGCACGTTTACCTTCGTGCCGCCCAAGGATGCGGCGAAGATCGAGTTGGTCGAGGTCGATGTGGCCGTGGTCGCGGAGGACAAGCCATGAACGTACGTACTTTCCGGTTCCTGCTGGCCGTGGCGCTGGTGGCCGGCGCGGGCGGTTTGATGGCTTCGGCTGCTGCCGATGCGGCGCCGCGCACGCGTTCGGTTGCGCGTACCGGTGTCAATCACCCGCCGGCGCACGCCGGTGGCGCCAATGTCCATCGGGGCGGCAATGCCGGACACAACGTCAATCACAACGCCAATATCAACCGCAACACAAACGTAAACCACAACGTCAATGTCAACCGCGACGTCAATGTGCACCGGGATATCGACGTGGATGTGGACAACCACTGGCACGACGGCTGGTACGACCATCCGGTCGCCACGGCCGCGGCGGTGACGGCTACCACCATGGTGACCGCCGCGGTCGTCGGCTCGATCGTCAACTCGGTGCCGCCGAGCTGCGTGACCTCGGTGATCAATGGCATTGCCTACCAGCAGTGCGGCAATACCTGGTACCAGCCGCAGTACGCCGGCACCACGGTGCAGTACGTGGTGATCGAGCCGCCGCGCTGACGGCGGCGGCGAGCACACCCTCCCGGCGCGGACGCTCACCGTCCGCGCCTTTTCCTGCTTCCCAGGAGCCTGGGGCCTGCGGCGTGCACGGCACGCCGACGTGGTCTGCCTAGAATGCCGGCATGACCCGAAAATCTGTGAAGTGGATCGCCATCGTCTTGCTGGCTCTGGTGCTGGCGTCCCTGGCGGCCTTGTGGAGCTACGGCCGTTTTGCCGACCATGTCCGGGGACCGGCCAGCCACGCCTTGCCGGCGCAAGCCGATGCCACCGACGTCGATCGCGCGATTGCCCCGCTGGCGCAGGCGCATGCCCGGCAGACCGGCATGGTGTTGCTCTCGGACAACGTCGACGCATTCGCCGCGCGCTCGCTGCTGGCGCGCGGTGCGGGTCGCAGCCTGGACCTGCAGTACTACATGTGGCATCCGGACTTCACCGGCAACCTTTTGTACGCCGACGTGCTGCGCGCCGCCGATCGCGGCGTGCGGGTGCGCCTGCTGCTGGACGATCTCAACGTGCGCGGCAGCCGCTCGGTGCTGGCGGCGCTCGATAGCCACCCGCTGATCGAGGTGCGCCTGTTCAATCCCACCCGTGCACGCGAGGGCACCGTCATGCGCGGGTTGGAGATGCTGCTGCGCTTCTTCAGCGTCAACCGGCGCATGCACAATAAGGCCTGGATTGCCGATGGCCAGGTGGCGATCGTGGGTGGCCGCAACGTCGGCGACGAATACTTCGATGCCGCACGCGACACCAACTTCATGGATACCGACGTGGCCGTGGTCGGCGAGGCGGTGGGCGAGGCATCGCGGCAGTTCGACGCCTATTGGAACAGCCCCAATGCCATTCCGCTCTCGGCCCTGGTGCGGGACCCTTCCACCGAATTGCCGGCGCTGCGGCAGACGCTGGCCACCGGCCTTGGCTCACCCAGCGCCAAGCCGTACCTGCAGAAGCTGGCGCAGTCACCCGGCGTGCGCAGCCTCGTGGAGCAGCGCCGAACCATCCATTGGTCGAAAGCCGCGCACGTCATTTCCGATCCGCCGGAGAAGGCCGCCGGCGCGCCGCCGGCGCCGGACTGGATGACCCCGGTGCTGGTGCACGACATGGCGGCGGCAAAGCACCAGTTGCTGCTGATTTCACCGTATTTCGTGCCCGGCGATGCCGGCTTGCGCTGGCTGAGCAACCTGCGCCGGCGCGGCGTCGAGGTCGGCGTGCTGACCAACTCCCTGGCCGCCAACGACGTGGTTGCGGTGCATGGCGGCTATGCCGGCTACCGCGCACCGCTGCTGCACGCCGGCGTGGGGTTGTTCGAGCTCAAGCCCAACGGCAAGCCCGACGGCAGCCTGTTCGGCTCCAGCGGCGCCAGTCTGCATACCAAGGCGTTCGTGGTCGACGGCCGTACCGGCTTCGTCGGCTCGTTCAACCTCGACCCACGCTCGATGAACCTCAATACCGAGATGGGGCTATTGTTCGAACAGCCGGACATGGCGCGCGAGCTGCAGCGCCTGTACGCCCGCAAGACCGCTCCGGCCGTGAGCTACCGCCTGACCCTGGCCGGCAACGCGCTGCAGTGGCACGACGATACCGCGCAACCGCCGAAAACCTGGACCCGCGAGCCCGAAGCCAGCGCCTGGCGTCGCGGCGCAGCGACGGTCATCGGCTGGTTGCCGGTGGAATCGCAGCTCTAGCCGCCGCGCTCAATCCGCATCGGCCGAATCGATCTCCGGATCGAAATCGGTGACCCAATTCTGCGCCAGGACACGCTCGTCCGGATCGAACACCCGCACCTCGGTCTGCGGCATGAAACGCCCCGCCAAGCTGCTCATATTGGCCACGAAACCAGGCGTAGTGACAATGGCCACGCGCGCGAAGCGGTGATAACGGCCGAAATTGCGCAGGCCATACTCGAGATCGCGACCCAGCGCCGGCAGCGTAAGGCCAGTAAACCCATCAAGCTCGCAATAGATGCCAATGCGGCCGTGCTTCTGCAATCGCGCCTCGACATCCGCAATGCAAGCGTCGTAATCCTCACGATGGAGGGTGCCGGTAAAGCGGTAAGCGCCGACATGGTCGGCGGAGGGCAGGGCCTGGTACATGCGCAGCGCTCCATGGAAGTTGGCTGCCAGTATTACCGGAGTACCGGCGGCGCCATGTGATCCTGCAGTTGCGGGCGGAGGCCAAGTTGCTCTTGCTCTTCTCTCCCCACACCCCTCGCGGCCCACTGTCGGGGCCTGCGGGGGTATTGCCCTTTCGGGACAATCGGCGACATGGATGTCGCATCGGCTGGTCCTTTCCCCGGCCGTGGCGACGGCGTCATTGCTGCGGCCACGGAGACTCTAACGGAGCGCGGTTCACGGCGTGTCCCGAAAGGGCAATGCCCCCGCAGGCCGCACGTAAAAGTCACCCCTTCCGCAAAGTAACCAACAAACCCCTGGCCGCACTAAACCGATCCTCCCCCTGCGGCAACGGATGCTTGATCCGCAGCTTGTCCGGCCCATCCATCGTGTAAAGCTTCGGCTGCTTCTGGATCATCTGGATCACCGCCATCGGATCGATGTTCGGCTTGGACTCGAAGACCAAGCGGCCGCCAGCCTCGCCCAGCTCCAGCTTGCGAATGCCGAGCGCATTGGCCTGCAGCTTGAGCTCGGCGATGGCGAACAAATTCTTGGCCGGATCAGGCAGGAGCCCGAAGCGGTCGATCATCTCCACCTGCAGCTCGCGCAAGGACTCACTGTCGCGCGCACTCGAAATGCGCTTGTACAGCGTCAGGCGCGTGTGCACGTCGGGCAGGTAATCCTCCGGGATCAGCGCAGGCACATGCAGTTCCACCTCGGCACCGCGCGCCTCTTCGCCCGCGTCCAGATCCGGCAGCTTGCCCTGGCGGATGCTGCGCACCGCACGTTCCAGCAGTTCGGTATAGAGACTGAAGCCGACCTCGGCCATCTGTCCGCTCTGGTCTTCGCCCAGCAGCTCGCCGGCGCCACGGATCTCGAGGTCGTGCGTGGCCAGGGTGAAGCCAGCGCCGAGCTCATCCATCGAGGCGATCGCTTCCAGCCGCTTCTCGGCATCGGGCGTCATCGAGCGGCGGTCGGGCACCACCAGGTAGGCATAGGCGCGATGGTGCGAACGGCCGACGCGGCCGCGCAGCTGGTGCAACTGGGCCAGGCCAAAGCGGTCGGCGCGGTTGATGATGATGGTGTTGGCGTTGGGGATGTCGATGCCCGACTCGATGATCGTGGTCGAGAGCAGCACGTTGAAGCGCTGCTTCTGGAAATCCAGCATCACCCGTTCGAGTTCGCGCTCGGGCATCTGGCCGTGGGCAATGCCAATACGGGCCTCGGGCACCAGCTCGGCCAGGTCGCGCTGCATGCGCACGATGCTCTCGACATCGTTGTGCAGGAAGTACAGCTGGCCGCCACGCGCCAGCTCGCGCTGGAAAGCCTCGCGCAACAGCGCGTTGTCCCACTGGGTGATGAAGGTTTGCACCGCCAGGCGGTTCGGCGGCGGGGTGGCAATGATCGAGAGATCGCGCAGGCCGCTCATCGCCATGTTGAGCGTGCGCGGGATCGGCGTGGCGGTGAGGGTGAGCAGGTGCACGTTGGCGCGCATCGCCTTGAGCGCCTCCTTCTGGCGCACGCCGAAGCGCTGCTCTTCGTCGACGATGACCAGGCCCAGGTCCTTGAACTTCACGTCCGGCTGCAGCAGGCGGTGGGTACCAACGATCACGTCGATGGTGCCGGCGGTGACTTTCTCCAGCTCCGCCTTGATCTCCTTGGTGCTCTTGAAACGCGAAAGCACTTCCACCTTGAGCGGGTAGTCGGCGAAGCGGTCGCGGAAATTACGGTAGTGCTGTTCGGCCAGCAGCGTCGTGGGCACCAGCACCGCCACCTGCTTGCCGCCGCTGGCCGCGGCGAAGGCCGCGCGTACCGCCACCTCGGTCTTGCCGAAGCCGACGTCGCCGCAGACCACGCGGTCCATGGGCTGGCTCGATTGCAGATCGCGCAGCGTCGCTTCGATCGCGGCCAACTGGTCGGGCGTCTCCTCGAACGGGAAGCCAGCCGCGAACGGTTCGTACATCACCCGGTCCACGTGCAGCGCCAGGCCGGCACGGGCGTGCCGACGGGCCTGAATTTCCAGCAGTTCGGCGGCAACGTCGCGGACCTTTTCGGCGGCGCGGCGCTTGGCCTTGCTCCATTGCTCGCCGCCGAGCGAGTGCAGCGGCGCGGTTTCCGGCGAGGCGCCGGAATAGCGGCTGATCAAATGCAGCTGCGCGACCGGCACGTACAGGCGGTCGCCCTTGGCGTATTCGATTTCGAGGAACTCACCGGGCATGCCGCCGGCTTCGAGCACGATCAGGCCGCGGTAGCGCCCGACACCGTGGTCCTCATGCACGATCGGCGCGCCTTCGGAAAGCTCGCCGAGGTCGCGGATGATCGCTTCGGGCTCGCGCCCGGCGCGGCGCGCGCGGCGCGGCGAGGTGGCACGTTCGGGGAACAACTGGCGCTCGGTGAGCACGGCGATGTTCGGCGCATCCAGCGCGAAGCCGTCTTCCAGCGGTGCCACCGCGATCGCAAAGCGCGCGCTGTCGTCAGCCAGGAAGGTGGGCAGGTCGGGCACGACCACCGGCTGCAGGGCGGCGGCGGCCAGCACTTCGAGCAGCGCTTCGCGCCGCCCGGGCGAGTCGGTGGCCACCAGTACCCGGCCAGGGTAATGGCCGAGGAAGGATTTCAGCGCCTGGCCCGCCGGCGCGTCCTTGGCCGCCACCGGTAGCGGCGGCAGCGGCTGGTCGCCGAGGGCGACGGCGTCGTTGAAACGGGCGTGGTCCGCAGGCCAGACCTCGACCCGGGCGGCGGCGTTGAGGCGCTCGCGCAGCAGGTCGGGGGTCTGGTACAGCGCGTCCGGCGCCAGCAGCGGGCGCTCGACATCGTGGCGGCGTTGTTCGTAGCGGTGTTGGGCCTGCAGCCAGAACGCATCGGCGGCGTTGGAGACGCCCGGGGTGATCAGGGTGAGAGCGTCGGGCTGCAGGTAGTCGAACAGGGTGGCGGTCTGGTCGAAGAACAGCGGCAGGTAGTATTCGATGCCCGAAGGCGCCAGGCCGGACTTGAGATCCTGGTAGAGCGCGCTGCGGCGCGTGTCGACGTCGAAACGCTCGCGCAGGATCGCCAGCACGCGCTCCAGGCTGGCCTCGTCCAGCGGCACTTCGCGGCCTGGCAGCATCTTGACCGCCGCTACCCGGTCCAGCGAGCGCTGCGACTCCGGGTCGAACTCGCGGATCGAGTCGATGTCCTCGTCCAGCAGTTCGATCCGCAACGGCGCCTGCGCGCCCATCGGGAAGACGTCGAGCAGGCCGCCGCGCACGGCGAAGTCGCCGGGGTCCATCACCTGCGGCACGTTGCGATAGCCGGCGCCCTCGAGCCGGCGCTTCTCCGCGTCCATGTCCAGGCGCTGGCCGACGCTGAGGTCGAAGCTGCCGCCGACGATGTACTTCAGTGGTGCCAGGCGCTGCATCAGCGTCTGTACCGGCACGATCACGATGCCCTGGCGCAGGGTCGGCAGCCGGTGCAGGGCGGCCAGGCGCTGGCTGATGATGTCCGGGTGCGGGCTGAACTGGTCGTACGGCAGCGTCTCCCAGTCAGGGAACGGCACCACCGGCACGCTGCCGCGCTCGCCGAGCAGGGCGAGCAGGTCCGATTCGAGCTGGTGCGCGCCGTGGGTGTCGCGCGCTACCACCAGCAGCGGGCCGTCGTGGGCCTCGGCGGCACGGGCGACGTACCAGGCCAGCGCGGTGGCCGAAGCGGGGTTACGCCAGTAGGCGCGGAGCTGCCCGGTACGGGGCAGCGGCGGAGCGGGGAGGCGGGGAGTAGACGGCATCGAGGGAGATTTTACCCTCGTGTGCGCTCATTCGCGCCTTCAGCGGCTCCCGCCTGGTTCTGTAGGAGGGGCTTCAGCCCCGACGGTGTCCGATCGCGACAGACTCGCCGGCGCCCACGCTTTCCGGTCGCGGCCGGAGCCGCTCCTACAAGGTGAAGTCCCCGCTGCGCTGCTAGCTTTCCAGCTCCAGCATCATCCGCAACAGCTCCGGCGAATCCGGATGCGGCTGCGGCTTGAAGCCGAGCGATTCGGCCAGTTGCAGCATCGGCTCGTTGACCCGCAGCACGTCGCCGTACAAGCGGTCCAGGTACTTGCGCCGGGCCCACTTCACCAGCTTGCGCATCAATTGCCGCCCCAGGCCCTGGCCGGCGACGAAATGACTGACCAGGATGGTGTACTCGGCCTCGCGGGTGCCGGCGACAATGCCGGCGCGGGCAATCGCGCCGACGACCGCTTCGCCCGGTGGCAGCTGTTCGGCGGCCACCAGCACGATCTCGGTCTTGGGATTGGGGTGGGTCAGCCGCTGCAGCATTTCCGGGGTGATTTCATCACCCGGGCCAAGCAGGCGGGCGCGGATCTCGTCCGGCCCCAACAAGGTGAAGGCACCCTGCAGGGGCGGCCCGTCTTCCGGCCGCACCGGGCGCAGCAGCAGCGTACGGCCGTTGGGCAGGTTGAAGTTTTCGTGCCAAGGCGGCATTCGATTGCGGATGGCCATGACCAGGCTTCCTTGGGATCGATGGGACTGCTGGCTGCACAGCAAGTTGCCGAAACCTGGGGGCGGCGCGGCGGCGTCACTCTACCTTCACGGGGTGTGAGCCTCCCGTGACTGCCGGATTCAGCCAGCGGCCTTGAGCCATTCCAGGCGGGTGGCGGCACCGGTTTCACCCAGGTGGGTGCGCAACGCCGCCAGGGCCGGCGCCACGACCTGCTCGAACTGCCACGGCGCGTTGACCAGCAGCATGCCGCTGCCATTGAGGCGCAGCGGCGAGTCGTCTGGCCGCACCAACAACTCGGCCACCAGTACCGACTTGGCCGGCAGCGCGGCGGCCTTGCGGAAGAACGGCTGCAGGCTGCGGCGCTGCTTGATCGGGTACCACACCGCGCAGGTGGCCTGCGGCCAGCGGGTCAGCGTTTCCCGCACCGCGGCGATAATCTGCGGGTACTCGGCGTCCTGGGCTTCGTACGGCGGGTCGATCAGCACCAGGCCGCGGCCGATCTTGGTGGCGCCATCCTTTGGCGGCAGGAAGGCGCGGATCGCGGCATAGCCGTCGCCGCCATGCACGCGCACGCGGCTGTCATGGGCGAACAGGGTCTTCAGCTCGGCCACTTCTTCCGGCTGCAGTTCGCAGCAGGCCATTCGGTCCTGCGGCCGCAGCGCCTGCGCCGCCAGCAGCGGCGAGCCCGGATAGGTGAGCAGGGCACCGACCGGGTTATCGGCCTGCACCGCGCGCAGGTAGCGCTCGACCACCTCGGGCAGCTTGGGCGCTCCCATCAGCCGCATCACCCCGTCCTGGATCTCCGAGGTGCGCTGGCTGTCGGCGCTGGCCAGCAAGTAGCGGCCGCGGCCGGCATGGGTGTCGAGGACGAAGCAGGGCGAGTCCTTGCGCTGCAGCGCATCGATCAGCGCCAGCAGCAGGATGTGCTTGAGAACATCGGCATGGTTGCCGGCATGGAAGGCGTGGCGGTAATTCATGGGCGGCAGTGTAGTGGGTTCGGATGCCTAAAAAAGCAAACTCTTAGAAAAATCAAATATACGAGCGCAGAACCTTGGTAATAGTTTCGCCTCAGATGTCGCTTGGGTTCGCCTCGGCGTGCCGAGCCATACAACGGATGACAGGAGAAAGCAGATGAGTGAGATGGAAGAGGGGCGGGATCAAGTCGGATTATGTGAACTGACCCCCGATGAAATCGCAGCAGTATCCGGAGGCAATCCCTTCATGGTCGCCCTGACGGTCTATGCGGTGGCCGATATTGCCTACGATGCGTACAAGGGGTTTCGTGATGGCTTTTCTGATCGCGCCAATTAGGAAGACAACACCTTCATTGGTAATGTCGGGAGGAAACAATGCGAGAACTAGACGCGGCAGAAATCGAAGCGGTCTCCGGCGGCGGAATTACCTATGACTTCATGCACTGGGTCGGAGATACGGTGGGAGGCTGGTACAACCAGGTGCAGGAAACGATCCATAACGATCCATTCCGCCGGCAATACCAGGCACCGTGAAGAAACGGGCCCGGTCAGTTGACCGGGCCCATCAGGTGACACCAGGATGAGCAAGTGGAGAGTCATTCTCGGCGTGTTTGCGCTGTACTACGTAGCCGACTCGATATATCTCTGGCTGGCGAAGGGTGATCCCTGGGCCCTGAAATCGCTACTTGCCGGTATTGTATTTAGTGTGGTCTGGCTGCAGCAGAGGCCGGACGCCTCGCGGCGAAAGCACTAGTGGTTCGCCCGTGAGTTCCCCCGTGGTTTAGTCATTGCCCGTGCCATGCCTGTGGGCTTGGTTGTCGTCCGGTGCCTGCCGACTCCCGCTATGCTGCGCGCCATGTCCACCCCCGCTACCCCCGCCAGTGCGAGGATCCTCGTCGTCGAAGACGAGAGCGCCATCGCCGATACCGTGCTCTACGCGCTGCGCAGCGAGGGCTATGCGGTCGAACATTGCGCCCTGGGCCGGGAGGCGTTGACGCGCCATCGCCAGGCGCCGGCGGACCTGGTGCTGCTCGATATCGGCCTGCCCGACCTGGATGGCTTCGAGGTCTGCCGCAGCTTGCGCAGCTTCAGCGCAGTGCCGGTGGTGTTCCTGACCGCGCGCAACGATGAGATCGACCGCGTGCTCGGCCTGGAGCTAGGCGCCGACGACTATGTCGCCAAGCCCTTCTCTCCGCGCGAGCTGGTCGCGCGAGTGCGGGCACGGCTGCGCCGGCACCGGCCAGCCGAGGTCGACACCGGCTGGCGCGAGCAGGGTGAGTTCGCGATCGACCGCGAAGGCTGCCGGATCCGCTATCGCGACCGCCTGCTGCCGCTGACGCGCTATGAGTACAGCCTGCTGGCGGCGCTGCTGCAGCGGCCCGGCGCGATCTTCAGCCGCGCCCAGTTGATGGATCGCGCCTGGGATAGCGACGCCGACAGCGCCGATCGCACCGTGGACACCCACATCAAGACGCTGCGGTCCAAATTGCGCGCGGCCGGGGCCGAGCCCGACCCGATCCGCACCCACCGCGGCCTCGGCTACGCGCTCGAGCCTTGAGCCAAGGACGCGCATGCGGCTCGGCCTGAAGCTGTTCCTGGGATTCTTCCTGATCGCCGGCGTCGCCGCGTTCTTCGTCATGCGCGTGTTCGTCAACGAGATCAAGCCGGGCGTGCGCCAGGCGATCGAGTCGACCTTGGTGGACGGGGCCAACCTCTTCGCCGAGATGGCCGCGCCCGACCTGGCTGCCGGGCATATCGCCGATGGCGCGTTCGCGCGGCAGGTGGCGCGCGCGCAGCAGCGCGATCCGCAGGCAATGGTGTGGCGCTTCCCCAAGCATCGCATCGACTTCCGCGTCACCGTGACCGACACGCGTGGCGTGGTGGTGTTCGATTCCAGCGGCCGCGACCTGGGCCGTGACAACTCGCGCTGGAATGATGTCTACCGCACCCTGCGCGGCGAGTACGGCGCGCGCTCCAGCCCGGAAGACACCGCCGATCCCGGCAGCCCTTCGGTCATGCACGTGGCCGCGCCCATCTTCGACCCGGCCGACGGCCGCACCCTGATCGGCGTGCTCACCGTTTCGCAGCCCAATCGCAGCATCGAACCGATCATCCTCGCCAGCCAGCGCAGCATCCTGCAGCGCGGCGCCTGGCTGGTGGCGATCTCGGCCGCGATCGGCTTGCTGGCGACGTGGTGGCTGGTGCATGGCATCGGCCGGCTGCAGCGCTACGCACGCGCGGTCAGTGCTGGCGAGCCGGTACCGCCGCCGCCGCGGCGTCGCGATGAAATCGGCGATCTCGGCCAGGCGCTGGAGCAGATGCGGCGCAAGCTCGAAGGCAAGGCCTATGTCGAGCAATACGTGCAGTCGCTGACCCATGAGATGAAGAGCCCGCTGGCGGCGATCCGCGGCGCCGCCGAACTGCTGCAGGAACCCTTGCCGGAAGCCGAGCGCCAGCGCTTCATCCGCAACATCCAGGGCCAGGAGCGGCGCCTGACCGAGACCATCGACAAGTTGTTGGCGCTGGCCGAGGTGGAGCAGCACGGCTGGCTGCAGAAGCGCGGCGCCATCGACATCGGCGCGTTGCTGGCGCAGGTGCTGGAGGCGGTGGCGGCGTCGGCACGGGCGCGCGGCGTCGCGTTGCGGCTGCAGGCGGGGCCAGCGCTCGGCGAAGTCGATGGCGACGCCTTCCTGTTGCGGCAGGCGCTGCTCAACCTGCTCGACAACGCCCTGGCGTTCTCGCCGGCTGCTGGCGAGGTGGTACTGGGCGCCAGCACCGAGGGTGGCCGTTTGTGGCTCTCGGTCGAAGACCAGGGCCCCGGCGTGCCGGACTATGCGCGCGAACGCGTGTTCGAGCGCTTCTATTCGCTGGCCAGGCCGGACGGCACGCCGCGCAGTTCCGGCCTCGGCTTGCCGTTCGTGCGCGAGGTGGCACGCCTGCATGGCGGGCACGCGCAGTTGGAGAACCGTGCACAGGGCGGCACGCGCGCCAGCCTGGTACTGCCCCTGGCGCGGTAACGCGGCGCACTTCACATTCGCTTCAAATAGCGCTCTTACTGCGCGCACAGCCGCTCCTCACGCTAGCGCCTTCTCCAACGAGGGGCGGTCGATGAAATCCTTGAAATTGCTGTTGCGGTTCGCTGTGCTGGGCGGGCTGATCCTGCTGTTGCTGATCCCGCTGCTGCTGATCCGCAGCGTCATCACCGACCGCGCCGGCTACCGCGACCAGGCGATCGAGCGAGTGGCGCAAAGCAAGGCCGGCGAGCAGCGCTTCGTTGGCCCGGTGCGCTACCTGCCGTGGACGCGCGAGGTGGAAATGAAGGTGCGCGACGAGGACGGCCAGACCCGGATCGAAAAGCACCAGGAGGCCGGCGTGGACATGCAGGCGCCTTCGCGGCTGTGGGTCGATGGCGTGCTGGTGCCTGCGGAACGCAGGATCGGCCTGTTCAAGGTGCCGGTGTACACCTGGCAGGCGAAGGTCAAGGCCGAGTTCGCGCCGATGCCGTTCGCCGCGGTAGCCGGGCGCAGCTATGGCCAGCCGTACCTGGCGGTCGGGCTGTCGGATGCGCGTGGCCTGGTCGGGGTGCCGAACCTGGTCGTCGCCGGCCGGCCGCTGCCGGTCCTTGCCGGGGCCGGTGCGCTCAACCAGGGTGTTCACGTCCAGCTTCCGGCCAACAGCGAGACCTTCGGCGGGACGCTGCCGGCGATCTCCCAGGTCGCGCTGGACATGCAACTGGACGGCACCCGTTCGCTGGCCATCGTGCCGATCGGCGACAGCACCGAAGTCTCGCTGTCCTCGGCCTGGCCGCACCCCTTGTTCGGCGGCAGCTTCCTGCCCAATCGTCGCGATATCAGCGACCAGGGCTTCAACGCGCGCTGGTCGCTGTCGGCCCTGGCCACCAGTGCGCAGGCGCAATTGCGGGCGGGGCAGACGGCCGATGCGCTGCAGGTCGACCTGGTCGATCCGGTCGATGTTTACACCCTGGCCGACCGTGCCAGCAAATACGGCTTGCTGTTCGTGCTGCTCACCTTCACCGGCTTCGTGTTGCTGGAACTGATCCGCAAATTGAAGATCCACCCGGTGCAATACCTGTTGGTTGGCCTGGCGCTGGCGATCTTCTTCCTGCTGTTGTTCAGCCTCTCCGAGCACATCGCCTTCTGGCAGGCGTACCTGGTGTCGGCGGCGGCGTGTATCGGGCTGCAGTTCTTCTACCTGGCCGGCGTGTTGCGCAGCCGCGCGCTGGCGGCAGGCTTTGCGACCCTGCTCACCGCCCTGTACGGCGTGCTCTACAGCTTGTTGGTATCGGAAGACAACGCCTTGCTCATGGGCTCGCTGCTGTTGTTCGGCATTCTCGCCGCGGTGATGTGGCTGACGCGCCGGCTGGACTGGTACGCGCTCAACGACGAACTGCGCTGATGCTTTCGTTGCCGACATTGCACCGCAGGGTCCGCCGGCTGTTGCCGGCGGACCTGCACACCGTCGGCGTGCTGCCGCCCCCGCCGCCGGCAGGCTGGGAAGGCTCGCCGCTGTCGCGGCTGGCCCTGGGCGGTCAACGGCGCGGGGTGCTGGGGCTACGGCTGGCGGCCGGGTTTGCGGCGCAGGTACTGGCACGGGGGCTGTGCACGGCACGCAGCACGGACGCAGGCGGGGCGCCGCGCTACCTGCCGTGGCAGCCACTGCCGGCGCGCGGCCGGTTCTGGTGCCACAGCGAAGAAGGCGACATCGGGCTGCTGGTGGATGCGCCGGCGCAGGCGGCCTGGTTGTTCTGGCAGGACCGGCGCGCGGGGCTGCGGCCGTGATCGTCAGGTGCCGGCACGTTTCAATAGCGATAGCGCAGGCGCAACGACAGCGTGCGTGGATCGCCGACCGCCACCGCGCGGGCGAGGCCGCCGCTGAAATAATCGCAATTGAACAGGTTGCGCACGTTCAAGCCTGCGTCCCAGCCTTGCTGGCGATAGCCCAGCGCGGCGTCGACCACCACGTACCCGGGCAGGCGATAGCCATAGCCCGGGCGTGCGCCAGCCGCGCGCATTCCGGCGCCTGCATACCAGCCGTTCGTGCCCGCGCCGGGGTCGTAGCGCAGCCATAGCGAGCCACTGTGACGTGGCACGTTTGGCAGGGGCGTGCCGACGGTGCTGGGCCGGCGGCCGCCGTCATCGCTGATGCTGGCGTCGGTATAGGCATAGTTGGCGTGGATGCCGAGGTTCTCGCTCAGGTCGGCCTGCAAGCTCACCTCGCCACCGCGGCTGCGCTGGCCGCCGATCGCCTGCATGAAACCCTCGTGGGCAGGGTCGGCCTGCAGCACCTGCCGTCGTTGCAGGTCGTACAGGGCTGCGCTCAACAGGATGTGCTCGGCGATGGCGTACTTGGCGCCGAGCTCCCATTGCCGGCCGCGCTCGGGTTCAAACGGCCGAGCCTGTGCATCGAGCCCGCCGTTGGGGATGAACGAGGTGGCGAAGGACAGGTAAGGTCGCAGCCCGGGGACAAGCTGGTACATCAAGGCCGCTGAGCCAGTGGTCGCGTGGTCTTCGTTGCGCTGCCTATGCCCGCGCAGGCGGTCATCGGTGTCGCTGCGGCTGCGGTCTTGGCGCAGGCCCAGCAACAGCTGCCATTCCTCGCCCCATTGCAGGGTGTCGCGCAGGTAGAGGCCGCCCGAGGTGACGACCGACAAGGTGTCGCGGTTGCGGGTGTCACTGCACGACATGCCACGGTAGACCGGCGCGTAGACATCGAGCGTGCCTACCCGGCAGTTGTCCTGGGCGAACCACTCCCAGGTGCGGAACGTGTCCACGCCGATGGTCAGGGTCTGCGCAAAGGCGAGGCCGCCGAAATCGCGCGTGGCGTACGTGTCCTGGACCCAGGTGCGCCCGCCCCAGTGTTGCTCACGGCCGCCTCGGCGCAGCGTGCGTTGGTCCGCCAGCAGCGCTTCGTTGGTGACCAGGACGCCGTCGATGGCCGAAGACTGCCAGCGCAGCCCGTGATGCAGCCGCCAGCCGTTGCCGAAATCGTGATCGAGCTGCCAGCTGGCGCGCCATTGCTGGCCGTCGTAAGGCGCTTGCTGGGGTTCACCGGTGAACAACGTGCGGCGCAGTTCACCAGGGTGGTTTGGCAGCACCGCACCTTGCAGCGGCAGGCCCTGCTGGCGGATGTAGCGACGCCGCTGGTAGCTGGCGATCAGGACGAAATCGGTCGCCGCACCGAGGTCCAGCGCCAGCGAGGGGGCCAGGTAGCGCTCGCGCGACCAGACGTAGTCGGTCGCGTCCTCGCTGTCCATGGCCACGGCATTGATGCGCAAGGCTGCGCGGCCCTGTCCCAAGGTCTGGTTGTGGTCGAGCGCCCATTGCCGCAGCCCGAAGCTCCCCAGCACCGCGTCGGCGCTGCCACCATTGATGGCGCGCGGGCGCTTGCTCACCAGGTTGACCATGCCACCTGGCTGGACTTGCCCGTACAGCAGCGATGCCGGGCCCTTGAGGACTTCGATCTGTTCCAGGCCGTGGACCTGTTCGGCCATGCGGTTGCCGGCCGAACTGCGCAGGCCATCGAGGAAGACCGAGTGGGAGGCGCTTTGGCCGCGGATGTGGAAGTCGTCCCAGCCGCGCCGGCCGAAGGTGCCGCCGACCACGCCGCCCGCGTTCTGCAGAGCCTGGTTGAGATTGTGTATCTGCTGGCTGTCCAGCAGTTCGCGGCCGAGAACATCGAGCGACATCGGCGTCTGCGCCAGGGGGAGCTCCGACTTGGTGGCCAGTGCGGCGTCTGGGTTTAGCAACCGGCCCGCGCGCGCCTGGACCTGGAGTGCCGGGAGGTCGGTGGGCTCGGCGGCAAACGCTGCGGCAGCGCTGGCAATGCCGGCCAGGCAGGCGGCAGACAAGGCGCCAGTGCGAATGAGGTGCGTACGGAACATGCGGGCATCCCGGAATCAGGGGCTGCCACGCTAAATGCGAGTCGCTCTCATTTGAATCGAATTACTGCATCAATCCACGCCGGGGTCACCGATCGCCGGGGCTCCGGTAAAATCATCCGATTCCCTGTTCCGCACCGAGCGTTCCATGACCGGCCGTACCCGCTTCGCCCCCAGTCCCACCGGCTACCTGCACATCGGCGGCGCGCGTACGGCGTTGTACTGCTGGCTGGAGGCGCGGCATCGCGGCGGTGAATTCATCCTGCGGATCGAGGACACCGACCGCGAGCGCAGCACCCAGGCCGCGATCGACGCGATCCTGGAGGCGATGGACTGGCTGGGCCTGGACTACGACGAAGGCCCGATCTACCAGACCCAGCGCATCGACCGCTATCGCGAGGTCGCCGAGCAGCTGATCGCCGACGGCAAGGCGTACTACGCCTACGAGACCCGCGAGGAACTCGATGCGATGCGCGAGGCGGCAATGGCCAAGCACGAGAAGCCGCGCTACAACGGCGCCGCGCGCGAGCTCGGCCTGCCGTGGCGCGAGGACCCGAACCGGGTCATCCGCTTCAAGAACCCGGGGCAGGGCGTGGTCGCCTTCGACGACCTGATCAAGGGCCGCATCGAGATCGCCAACAGCGAGCTCGACGACATGGTGATCTTCCGTCCCGACGGCTTCCCGACCTACAACTTTGCCGTGGTCGTGGATGATTGGGACATGGGCATCACCGAGGTCATCCGCGGCGACGACCACATCAACAACACCCCGCGCCAGATCAATATCTACCAGGCGCTGGGCGCGCCGGTGCCGAAGTTCGCGCACATGCCGATGATCCTCGACGAGCACGGCGCCAAGTTGTCCAAGCGCACCGGTGCGGCCGATGTCATGCAGTACAAGGATGCCGGCTACCTGCCGCATGCGCTGATCAACTACCTCGCCCGCCTGGGCTGGTCGCATGGCGACCAGGAGTTGTTCTCGCGCCAGGAACTGATCGACCTGTTCAAGGTCGAGGACGTGAACTCCAAGGCCGCGCGCCTGGACATGGCCAAGCTCGGTTGGGTCAACCAGCACTACCTCAAGAGTGATGATCCGGCCACGATCGCGCCGCAGCTCGAGTACCAGTTGCGCAAGCTCGACCTGGCCCTTGGCCGTGGCCCGGCCGCGATCGACGTGGTGCTGGCGCTGCGCGACCGGGTGCAGACGCTGAACGAAATGGCCGAGCGCGCCAAGGTCTGGTACCAGCCGCTGGAACACTACGACGGCGACGCGGTGGCCAAGCACCTCAAGCCGGCCGCAGAAGCCCCGCTGCTGAAGGCGCGCGAGCTGCTGGCCGGGCTCGGCGAGTGGCGCGTGGAGGGCGTGTCGCAGGCTTTGCACGACGCTGCCGCCGCGCTCGAATTGGGCATGGGCAAGGTTGCCCAGCCGCTGCGCGTGGCCATCACCGGCACCCAGGTGAGCCCGGACATTTCCCATACGGTTTACCTGGCCGGACGCGACGAGGCCTTGAAACGCATCGATGCGGCGCTTATCAAGGTACGCACGGCCGTCTGAGCCGCGCGCCTTCCCGCCCGAACGACGAGCCCCGAGACCGCCATGGCCGCCAAGCATGCCTGCACCGACCCGCACCACCATGTCCACAGCGCCGATGCGTTCGTGGCCGCGGTGGAGCGCGCCAGCGCCGAGCGCGGCCTGCGTCTGACCCCCATCCGCGCCAACGTGCTGCGCCTGATCGCCGACGCCGGCAAGCCGGTCAAGGCCTATGAGCTGCTGGAATGGGTGCGCGAGGGCAAGAGCGTGGGCGCCGATGCCCCGCCGACGGTGTACCGCGCGCTGGATTTCCTGATGGCCAATGGCTTCGTGCACAAGCTCGAATCGGTCAACGCCTTCGTCGCCTGCCACCATCCCAACAGCAGCCAGCACTCGGTGCCGTTCCTGATCTGCGACCGCTGCCACAGCGCGGTGGAACTGGAAGACCGCGAGGTCGTCGCGCAACTGGACGCCCGCGCCAAGGCGCTGGGCTTCCAGCCGCAGGCGCAGACGCTGGAAGTGCACGGCCTGTGCGCCAAGTGCGCGGCGGCCTGAGCCGCTAACCTTAGAGAGGGGCGCCCACCGGGCGCCCCTTTTTGCATCGGCTAGGCCACCTGCCGCGCCTCGGCACGCAAGCGCTGCGCCGCCTGCACCATGGCCCGCAGCGCCGGTTCGACCTCGCTCCAGCGACGTGTCTTCAGGCCGCAATCCGGGTTCACCCACAGCTGTTCCGGCGCCAGCACATCGCGCGCGCGTTCCAGCAGGCTACGCATGTCGGCCGTCGACGGCACGCGCGGGGAGTGGATGTCGTAGACGCCCGGGCCAATGGCGTTGGGGTAACGGAAGCGCACGAAGGCATCGAGCAGCGCCATGCGCGAGCGCGAGGTCTCGATGGAGATCACGTCCGCGTCCAGCGCCGCCACCGCCTCGATGATGTCGTTGAATTCCGAATAGCACATGTGGGTGTGGATCTGGGTGCTGTCGCGCACGCCGCACGATGCAATGCGGAAGCTTTCCACCGCCCATTGCAAGTAGCCATCCCAGTCGCTGCGGCGTAGCGGCAGGCCTTCGCGCAAGGCCGGTTCGTCGATCTGGATCACCGCGATGCCCGCCGCTTCCAGGTCGCGCACCTCGTCGCGCAGGGCCAGGGCGATCTGCCGGCAGGTGCGCGCGCGTTCCTGGTCGTCGCGCACGAACGACCATTGCAGCATCGTCACCGGGCCAGTGAGCATGCCCTTGACCGGACGCTCGGTGAGCGACTGCGCGTACTGCGACCAACGCACGGTCATGGGGGCAGGGCGGGCGACATCGCCGTAGATGACCGGCGGTTTGACGCAGCGCGAGCCGTAGCTCTGCACCCAGCCGTGGCGGGTGAAGGCGAAACCGTCCAGGCGCTGGCCGAAGTATTCGACCATGTCGTTGCGTTCGAATTCGCCATGGACCAGGACATCCAGCCCCACCTGTTCCTGCACGCGCACGCAGTGCGCGATCTGTGCGGCGATGAAGGCGTCGTAGCCGTCGCCATCGAGCTTGCCGGAGACCAGCTGGGCGCGGGCCTGGCGCACTTCTGCCGTCTGCGGGAATGAACCTATCGTCGTGGTCGGGTACAGCGGCAGTTGCAGGTGCGCTTGCTGCAGCCGCGCGCGCTCGGCGTATGGGCGGGGACGCCGCGTGGCATCGGCACCCAGCGCCGCCTGGCGTCGCGCCACCTCGGGCCGATGGACGCGGGCGGATTGGTGGCGGCTTTCCCGCGCTGCCCGATGGGGCTGCAGCACGTGCGCATCACTGCGACCATCGAGGACGTCGGCGAGCATCCGCAACTCCTGCAGCTTCTGCCGCGCGAAAGCCAGCCAGCTTTGCAGCTCGGGATCGAGCGAGGTTTCCTGCGCCAGGTCCACCGGCACGTGCAGCAGCGAGCACGAGGTCGACAGCCACAGGCGATCGGGCCCGAGATGGCCTTGGGCGTAGCGCGCCAGCGTCAGCGCCTCGTCCAGGCGTGCGCGCCAGATGTTGCGGCCATCGATGAGCCCGGCCGACAGCACGCGCCCGGGCGGCAACGCGCGCAGGACCGTGTCCAGTTCGGCGCGGCCACGGACCAGGTCCAGGTGCAGGCCGTGCGTTGGCAGTGAAACGGCCAGGGCCAGGTTGTCGCCGAGCGCGCCGAAGTAGGTCGCCAGCAGCAGCTTCGGCGTGGTGGCGGTGGAGAGCCGTTGATAGGCGCGCGCGAATGCCTCGCGCCAGGCCGGATCGAGGTCCAGCACCAGGGCGGGCTCGTCGAGTTGCACCCACTGCGCGCCGGCGGCGTGCAGTTCGCCCAGCAGCTCGGCGTAGACCGGCAGCAGCGCGTCCAGTGCAGCCAGGCGGTCGCTGCCGTCCGGGGCCTTGGACAGCAGCAGGAAGCTCACCGGCCCCAGCAGCACCGGCCGGGTTTCGATGCCCAGCGCCTTGGCCTCGCGGTACTCGTCCACGGCCTTGCGGCTGCGCAGGCGGAAGCGCTGGCCGGCATGCAGTTCAGGCACCAGGTAGTGGTAGTTGGTGTCGAACCACTTGGTCATCTCCAGCGCGTGCACGTCGATGCCGTCGGCCTGGTGGCCGCGTGCCATGGCGAAGTAGGCGGCAAGCGGATCGATGTCCAGCAACGGCCGATAGCGTTCGGGAATGGCATCGAAGGCGAAGGCCGTATCGAGCACGTGGTCATACAGGCTGAAGTCGTTGCTGGGCGGGATATCGACCCCGGCATCGCGCTGCAGTTGCCAGTGCTGTGCCCGCAACTGGCGGGCCCGCGCGCGCAGGGTGTCGGCGTCGGTCTCGCCACGCCAGTGGCTTTCGAGTGCTTGCTTGAGCTCACGCCGCGCGCCGATGCGCGGGAAGCCCAGGTGGGTCACGATGGTCATGTTGTGGATCCTCATTGCGATGGGCAGTGAGGAACGAAGGAACTGCAAGATCGCCCGTGCTTGCACGCGGCGCCCTGCCAGCGACCTTCGCCCCCGCGGGCGAACCGGTGCCGCGGACAGGGCGAAAGGACGCGCGCGGGGCGGCCGGGCACGGACTCCCGCCACCCCCGCGGGCGCCAGGTCGAAAACGATGGCCAAGGCCACCGGCGTAGGCCGGTATTCGGGCTGATGGACGAGCCATGCCGGTGGGCATGGCGGGCCTAATGTCCGCCGCTTCCCAGGCGCCAAGGCCCAGTGCATATGGCGGAGGTCGTTTCCATTCACCGCTGCGGGGCAGCTCCGGAATGGGCTGGCAAGCCAGCCGTCACCGGATTCCCGTTTAAATCCATCGCTTCATGTGGATGAAGCGATGGATGCCTGCGCGAGGCAAAGGTAGGCCGGTTCTGCGGCCACGTCAATGCGCCGGGCAACGCTTGCGTGCGCTTGACGCCGCGTTGATCTCCCGCCAGCGCGGCGCTTGCTATAAGCCGCACTCCACCTCCGAGGACACGCCATGGATACCCATGAATTGCATCGCGGACGCCTGATCGACCATCTGCAACTGGTGGTGCGCGACCTGCCGGCCAGCCGGCGCTTCTACCAGGCGGTGCTGGACGTGCTGGGTGTGCCGATCGGCGGTGAAGAGAAGGATTTCTTCTGGGCCGATGAGTTGTTCGTCTCCACCGCCGACAGCGAGGCGGCGCTGGGCGAGTTGACCGGCCGCCACCATCTCGCCTTCCAGGCCCGCGACCGCGCGATGGTCGATGCGTTCTACCAGGCCGCCCTGGCCGCCGGCGGCCGCGACAACGGCGCACCCGGTGAGCGGCCGTATCACCCTGGCTATTACGGCGCCTTCGTACTGGACCCGGACGGCAACAACATCGAGGCGGTGTATCACGGGCCGGCCAAGCGCAGCGCCGATTCGGTGGAAGTGCGGTTCTAAGCGCGACCCGGCAAGGCATGCGAAATAACGCATGGTGACAGTTAGTTAGGACTCCTACGCTGTTGGCATGAACTCCGCCGCAGCATCGTCCTACACCCAACCGGCCATCGCCCTGGAACAACTGGCCGCATTGGTGCGCGCGCAATCGTGGCGCGGTGAGGGCAAGCCCGCATTGCCGCCGACCCAGGCGGCGGTGATGCGGATGCTGTATGCGGCGCCGGAGGGCTTGCGTGCAGGGCGAATGGCGGCGCAGCTTTCGCTATCGCCGGCCAGCCTCAGCGACAGCCTGCGTGCGCTGGCCGCCAAGGGCTGGCTGGCCCGCTCGGCCGATGTCGCCGATCGCCGTGCCTCGCGCTGGTGCGTGACCCCGGCGGGGCAGGCGCTGGCGCGGCAGCTGGCCGCGCCCAGCGTGGGCGCCGCATCGCTGATGCAAACACTGGATGCCGATGACCTTGGCGCGCTACTGCGCGTCACCCAACTGCTGGTTGCGCAGGCGCAGCGACGGGGGCTGGCCGATGGCCTGCGCACCTGCCTGGGCTGCGGGTACTTTCGTCCCTATGCCAGTGGCCAAGCGGGCGCGCCGCACTGGTGCGACTTCACCCGCCAGCCATTCGGCGACCCGCAACTACGCGTGGATTGCGCCGAACAGGTCGCCGCACCGCTACCGAAATCAGCCGCGAGCGAATTGCGCTTCCGGCAACGCCATCCGCCGCCGGCGGATTGAGGTGGACGGCGCCCGACTGGCATCGGACGCCGCCCGTTCCCTCACCTAACCCCGAGTACAGACCTGTACGAGAGCAAGCAAGAGGATTCAATCATGCGCCAGAAAGCCGTTTTCTATCATGCCGGTTGCCCGGTCTGCATCGACGCCGAGCAGCAATTGAGCCGGGCCCTGGACCCGCAGCGCTTCGATGTCGAAGTGGTGCATTTCGGTGAGATGCCCGAGCGTGTCGGCGAAGCCGAGCGCGCGGGCGTTCAATCGGTGCCTGCCCTGGTGTTCGACGGCTTGCCGCCGTTGCACATCAACTTCGGCGCCGCATTGGCCGACCTGAAGCGCTGAGTCGGCGGGCCCCGCCTGCGTTGCCGACGTCGGGCGTGGGACGGGGCAGTCGAGCGTTACACCGGACCGCGCGCAAGCGCGGTCCTCGCGTCGACATCCGCGCGGTTTCCAGTGCGCTGCGAGCCGGTTCCATCCCCGCATTGACCGCTTTCGTCGCGCGCCGGTTGCCGGGGAGGGCGCGCTTGTTCAGATTTCGCGGCGACCTGGAACGGAATCGCGCGCATGAAGCATGGTCTTTCGCTACTCGCCGCCGGCCTGGTGCTGCTGGTGGGTGCCCTGTGGATCGCGCACCCGTCGCTGGCACTGGCCGCCGACGCCAGCGCCTGCGTGGCGCACGTGACCGCTGCGATGCACCTGGCCGGCGATTGCGCCGCGATCGTGCCGGCGCCCCTGGCACTGGGCGATGGTGCGCCCGGAATGGCCTTGATCTTCCTGATTGGCGGGCTTGCCGCGTTGGTCGGCGGCATCGTCGCCTTGCGCGTGGCCTGCCCACCGGCGCACGCGCGCGCTGGCTGGGGTAGCCGCTGAGCGTGGCGGCTGGAACAAAAAGGCCGCCCCGTTAGGGGCGGCCCGCCAACGCGCGGGAGAGGGCGCGACGTCAGAAGAACAGGCGCACGCCAAAGGTGGCGTTGCGGCCCGGCAGCATCACATCGTCCTTGAGGAAGGAGGTGTGCACGCGGGCATCCTGGTTGGTGAGGTTGTTGCCGTCGAGGAATACCTCCCACGCGGTGTTGCCGCGGTCGAGGTGGTAGGCCAGGTGCGCATCGACCAGGGTGTAGCCGTCGGTCGGGGTTTCGCCGACGGCGACCTTGTCCTGCTTGGCATAACGGGTCGCACCGAGCGAGGCGCGCCAGCGCACGGCTTCCCAGCGGAACTGCGCGCCGAAGCGCGAAGGCGCGATACGCGGCAGGTTGCCACCCTGGTCCAGGCGCGCACGCACGGTGTCGCCGAACACGCGCAGGTCCCAGGCGCCGGTCTCGTTGTTGGCCAGGTGGAAGGTCGCTTCACCCTCGAAGCCGTGGAAGATCGCATCGGCCTGCGACCACTGGCGGATCGGCAGGTATTCGTCTTCTTCGTCGAAGTACCACTGGCCGCCGGTATCGGCGAGGTAGATGAAGTCGTTGTAGCGGTTGTAGTAGGCCGAGACCTTGGCATCGAGCCAATCGTTCTGGTAGTTCAGGCCCAGCTCGGCCTGGTTGGCGGCTTCCTTCTTCAGGTCGGGGTTGCCGATTTCATACGACAACGTGGCGATGTGCGGGCCATCGGCGAACAGCTCTTCCTCGGCCGGCGCGCGCTCGGCGTGATCGAGGTTGGCGGTCAGGCGCCACTGCTCATTGAAGCGCCAACCGCCGCTGAGCGAGAGGCTGCCGGGGTGGAAGTCGCGCGACAGCCCGGTCACGGTGTCGTACTTCACCTGGTCCACCCGCGCGCCGACATCGGCCTGCAGGCGACCCCATTTGTTGCGCGCCACGCCGAACACACCGATGGCCTGGGTATCGGTCTTGGGCACGAAGGCCTCTTCGCCGACGGCGGAGAACGTCGAGTCGCTGCCCTGTACGCCGAAGGCGGTTTCCCAGCCGCCGCCGAAGGCGAACGAAGCTTCCACCCGGCCTTCGTTGGCGCGCTTGCTGAAAGTCGTACCGGGCTCGTCGCCTTCCCACTCGGTATGCGCATAGTCGGTATGGCCAAAGCTGTAGTGCAGCCCGCTGCCCTCGCCGAAGGGATCGTTGAGGCCGCCCTTCAGTTCGTAGCGGTCCTGCTGCATGTCCAGCCATACCCCGCGCTGGCCGGCGGCGAGGTCACCGGGTTCGCCCGGGTTGCCGTAGGTATCGCGAAAGCGCGAGGCCGACACGCCGACGAAACCCCAGTCGCCCGACATCGAGGCGCCGACCGCGCCGGACTTGCCGTCGACGAAGCTGTTGGCCTGGCGGCCGCGCGGGGTGTCGTAGTCGTTGAGGTTGCGGTACACGCCATCGGCATGGATCGACAGGCCCGAGCCATTACCCGCGTCGATGCGGAACATGTCGGTGTTGCCGCTCTTGTCGCCGGCATCGAAGCGCACTTCGGCCCGGCCGCTGACGCCATCGACCGGCGTTTCGGCGATGCGACCGTCAACGACGTTGACCACGCCGCCGATCGCGCCGGAGCCGTACAGCAACGTCGAAGGGCCTTTGAGCACCTCGATCTGGTCGGCGAGGAACGGCTCGATGGCGGGCGAATGGTCCTGGCTCACGGTCGAGACGTCCTGCGTAGCCAGGCCGCCACTGACGATGGCCACGCGCGGGCCGTCCATGCCGCGGATGATCGGCCGGCCGACGCCGGGGCCGAAATTGGAGCTCTGCACGCCGGGCAGGCCGGCCACGGTTTCGCCAAGGCTGGCGCCGCGGGCTTCGTCGAGGCGTTCGCCGGCCAGCACTTCGACCGGGCGGCTCAATTCCGAGGCAGTGCCGCCGAGCGGGCTGGCGGTCACGGTGACCGCGTCGAGATCCTTGACGTGGCGGTCATTGCCGGACGCCGCCTGATGCCGCGAATCGGTGGTGGGCGGGTCGTCTGCAGCGGCGGTCGGGTCGGCAGCGATGGCCAGCGCGGGCGAGAGCAGGGCGGCGAGCGCCAGGCAGAGCGGGGTGCGACGGGTGCGGACAGTGGGGGTCATGGGTAGGGCTTCGGTTGTTATCTTGTATCAGTGGCCGGCCACGGCGGATTGCCGGAGCCAGGTTCTGACGGGTGGGGAAGGGGAAGAAGGAGAAGCGGTGGTGCGAGTGCAGAAATGTTATATTATTCCAGTTCATCCCGCGTCCCCTGCTGGAAGTCATGGCTGCCCCCACCCCCATGCGTGCCCTGCTTGATCGTTTCGGTGCGACCGGCTCGCTGCTGTGTGCCGTTCATTGCGCCGTGTTGCCGCTATTGCTCGCGCTGGCGCCTTCGCTGGGCCTGTCGGTGTGGCTGGGCGACGGCGTTGAGCGTGCGGTGGTGGTGTTCGTGACCCTGCTCGGCTCGTTCAGCCTGGTCCTGGGCTATCGCCGCCATCGCGCGTGGCGCGCCTTGGGCCTGCTGATCCCGGGCCTGTTCCTGCTTTGGGGCGGCCTGCTGTACGCACCCTTGCACCATTCAGTGGTGCCGCACGCCGTGGTGATGACCTTCGGTGGCTGCCTGGTCGGCATCGCCCACCTGGTGAATTTGCGCCTGAGCCATGGCCATGTTCACGATGCCAGCTGCGCGCACTAAGAGGCGACGTGGTAGGCTTTGCGCCCTCGCGCGAGCGCCCTTGTGTGGCGCCGCGCCGGATCCGTGCCTGCACGGGCATCATGCAAACACATTCAGGAGTTGACGATCATGGGTAAGGGTGACCGCAAGACCGCCAAGGGCAAGCGCTACAACGCCAGCTACGGCAATTCGCGCAGCCATAGCGTGAGCAAGGTGGCCGTGGGTGCCGCCGCGCCGGTCGCCAAGAAGACCGCGACCAAGGCCCCGGCGAAGAAGGCCGTAGCCAAGAAGACGGTCGCCAAGGCGGGTTGAACCGGTCCGCGTCCGGCCTCGCGGCCGACGCTGGCGATAGAAGAACGCGGCGCTTGCGCCGCGTTTTTTCTTTTCAGGGCGCCGGTGCGGGCCGCAACAGCAGCTCGGCCAGGCCGCGATAGATCGGTACCCGGCACACCAGCCCGGACATCGCGCGTGCGAACAGCGCCGTGGCCAGGATCGGCAACAGCAGATCGCTGCTGTCGGTGAGCTCCAGGCAAATCACCGAGGAGGTCAACGGCGCCTGGGTGACGCCGGTGAGATAGGCGCACATCCCCAGCAGCACCAGCGTGCGTGCGTCCACGCCGGGCATCACGGCGGCCAGGTTGTGCCCGAGGCCGGCCCCCACCGCCAAGGCCGGCGAGAACAGGCCGCCAGGAATGCCGGCGACGTAAGAGACCAGGTTGGCGAACAATTTCGCCAGGCCGAACTCGTGGCCGACCACGGCCTGGCCCTGCACCAGCCCGCGGGCTTGTTCGTAGCCAGTGCCGAAGGCGCCCGCCCCAAACGCGGTGGCCACGGCCACCAGGGCCAAGCCGCACAGCACCGCCAGCCCGACCGGGTGTCGCTGCCGCAGGCGGCCGAGCCAGCGCGGCCGGCCGGCGGCGCTGGCCAGGACGACACGGGCGAAAGTGCCACCGAGCAGCCCGCCGGCGATCGCGCACAAAGGGATCGCCAGCCAAGCCTGGCCCAGCGGCAGTCCGGCCGGGACCTTGCCGAAGTAGGTGTAGTTGCCGAGCAATCCCAGCGAGACCACGCCGCCGACGATCACCGCGGTCAGCAAGGTGCCCGAAAAGCGATGTTCGAAGCGCCCGCTGAGCTCCTCGATCGCGAACACGACACCGGCAAGCGGTGTATTGAACGCTGCCGCGATACCGGCGGCGCCACCGGCCAACAGGAAATGCCCCAGCTCGCGCGGGTCGGTGAAGCCGAAACGGCGGCCGATGACATACATCAGACTGGCGCCGACATGCACGGTCGGACCCTCGCGGCCGACCGAGGCGCCGCCGAGCAGCGACAAGGTCGTCAGCAGCAGCTTGCCGCAGGACACGCGCAAGGACAGGTTGCGCTCGCGAAACTCGGCATCGCCGGTTTCCAGGGCCGCGATCACCTGCGGAATGCCGCTGCCCCGGGTCGGGCGCAAGACGCCGTGGGTAGCCCAGGCGAGCAAGCCGAATACGCCGGGCGTCAGCAACCAGGCCGACCACGGCGCCGCCTCCACGCAATAGCGGAACACCGCGAACGCCGCGTCGCTGGCCTTGGCGAAGACGATCGCGACCAGGGCTACGGCGACCGCGCCGCCCCACAGGGCCAGGCGCCGGCGCCAGCCCTCGCCGGAGAGCAGGGGATGGGAGAAACCGCGCATCAAGCAGAGGATGCCATAGCGCGGCCAGGCCGCTGTCGAGACGTCATTGCAGTGGTGCGCGCAAGGCCCGCTGCAGCGTGTGCGCATCGCCATCGTTGGCGGCAGGCGCGATGCCCAGCAACTGCGTCAGCAGGGGATACAGGTCGACGTTGTCGAACGGCGGCAGGGTCGCGCCGCTGACGAAGCTCGGCCCGCTGGCCACGAAGACCGCACGCATCGACGGCAGCGCCGGATCGTAGCCGTGCGAGCCGCGTACATGCCCGGCCTGGCGCTCGCGTACCTGCTCAGCGGGCAGCGCATCGAAGCCCTCGTGCATCTGGCAGATGATCGGCGGCACCCGCCGGTGGCTGCCGTAATGCCAGCGCGCCGGCAAGGCCTGCTTGCGCCAGCAGTCGTAGTCGGCATGCGCCCCGAGCAGGCGCGATTCGGCGGCCTGCTCCTGCCCGGGCCGCGGTGCGATGCCGATCGACTGGCCGATCGACACGACCTTGGCCTCGGCCATCGGCACCATGTCCTCGACCGCGATCACCTGCTGCGGCGGCACCGTGGCCATGCCGTGGTCGGAGACGACGATCACGTCGGTGCGCTCGAGCCGGCCCTCGTGTCGCAGCCGTTGCAGCAGTTCGCCAATTGCGCCATCGACCTTGGCAATCGCCTGCCGGTACTGCTGGGATTGCGGCCCGAACTCATGCCCGGCCTTGTCGACCTGCTCGAAATACAGCGCTGCCAGTGCCACCGGTTGACGTCGATCCTGCAACCAATCGGCGACCTGCACTACGCGTGCATGCGCCGAGACATGCTCGTCATAGCGGCGCCAGTGGGTAGGCCGCACGCCGTCGATCGCCGCTTCGCTGCCCGGCCACGACCACGTTGCGCTGCGCAAACCGGCCTTCTCCGCGCCCACCCAGATCGGCTCGCCGCCCCACCAGCGGGCATCGCCCACCGCAGCGGCGTCGGCGACTTTGAAACTGCCCAGCTCGGCGCCTTCCATCGTGTTGTGGACGATGCCGTGGTGGTCCGGGCGCAGGCCGGTGACCAGGGTGTAGTGGTTGGGAAAGGTGAGGGCGGGGTACGAAGGATTCATCCACTGCGCGCGCACGCCCTGCGCCGCCAGGTGCGACAGCGTCGGCGTGATGCCCCAGTCCAGTGCATCGGCGCGCAGGCCGTCGATCGAAATCAGCAGCAACTGCGGGCGCGCGGGCGTGGGAGCGGCGGTGGGGGGCGTGCTGCAAGCGGCCGGCACCAGCGCGAGTAGCGCTGCGAGGATTGGCGCCGCAAAGACGGGCCTGGCGAAGGCCGGCCTCGCGAAGGCAAGGGAAAGGCGGGTCATCGCCTCATTCTAGAGCGCGACGATGACCTGGCGAAGACACAATCTGGCGGTTCGGCTCACGCCGCGAATAAATCCGGCGCCGGCATCTGCGCCACCGCCGCGGCACCTTCCAGGCGCAACAACGCCAGCTTGGTCGGCAGGCCGCCACCAAAACCGGTCAGCGAGCCGTCTGCGCCGATAACGCGATGGCACGGCAGCACGATCGGCAACGGATTGCGGCCATTGGCCGCGCCTACGGCACGCATCGCGCTCGGTTTGCCGATGCGCGCGGCCAGTTGCGCGTAGGTCCAGGTCTGCCCGAACGGAATCTCGGCCAGGGTGTGCCAGACCTGTTGCTGGAACTCGGTGCCGTGCGGCCGCAGTGGCAAGTCGAAACGGTCGCGTCGGCCGGCCAGGAAGGCGAGCAACTGCGTGCGCGCCTCGGCCACCAGTGCGAACTGCCGGTCCTGCAGCCAGTCGGCGCGGCCGCGCGCATCGTGGCGGTTCTCCGCGAACAGGATGTGGCGCACGCCGTGTTCGTCGGCGGCCACGGTGAGCGGGCCGATCGGGCTGTCGAAGCAATCGTAGCGAAGCGGGTTCATGCGGCTTTCTCCTTCTTTGCATCATCGGCCAGGTGCCACAGTTGCAACACGGCATAGCTGCGCCATGGGCGCCAGGGCTGCGAGCGAAGTTCGGTCTGGCGTTCGTTGAGCCGGCCCGGCGCGCCGAGCACCTGTTGCAGGATGAGGTCGCCAGCGGGAAAGGCATCGGGCAGGCCGAGCGCGCGCATGGCGATGTAGTGCGCGGTCCAGCGGCCAATGCCGGGCAGGGCGGTGCACTGGCCGACAAAGTCCTCCAGCCGTTGTCCCGCGCCGAAGCGCAGGCGCCCGTCCAGGCACGCGGCGGCCAGTGCCCGCAGGGTCGCGGCGCGACTGCGCGGCAGGCCCAGGGTGTCCAGCGGCGCATCGAAGAGTTGTTGCGGTGTTGGGAACACGCGGTCCAGGCCGGCCGGCATCCCGGCGCGGTGGCCGCCGTGGCGCTCGACCAGGCGCGCGGCCAGGGTGGTCGCGCCGGCGACGCTGACCTGTTGGCCGAGGATCGCGCGCACCGCGGTTTCAAATCCGTCCCAGCCTCCGGGCACGCGCAGGCCAGGGCGACGCGCGATGGCCTCGGCCAGCAGCGGTTCCTGTACCAAGGTGGCGTGCACGGCCTGCAGGTCGGCGTCCAGGTCGAACAATCGCCGCGTCCTGCGCACGATGTCCGGGATCGCGCGCGGGTCGGTCTGGCCGATCCGCAGCAGCAGTTCGTCGCGTTGCGACGAGGCCTGCACGTGCACCAGCGTGGAGGCCTCCGGCGGCCCGACCACGCGCGTGTAGCCGTGGGCGTCGATCCGCTCCAGGCCGGGGATCGCGCGCCGCTGCAGGAAGCCGAGGATCGCCGCGACATCCAGTGGCGGCCGGTAGCCCAGGCGTAGCGTCAGCTCGCCGCCGGCGACTTCTTCGCGCTGCCGGCGCAACGCGCTCGGCGGCATGCCGCAGCCTTCCAGGAACGCGGCATTGAACCGGCGCAGGCTGTTGAAACCGGCGGCCAGCGCAACCTGCGTCACCGGCAACGCGGTTTCGGTCAGCAATTGCTTGGCCAGCAACAGCCGGCGCGTGGCGTGTACCTGCGCCGGGGTGGCCCCCAGGTGCTGCAGGAAGCGCCGTTGCAACTGGCGCGCGCCGAGCCCGACGTCAGCGGCCAGGCTCTCCACGCTTGCTTCCTGCAACGTGCCTTCGCCGATCAGCGCCAATGCGCGCTGCACCGCTTCATCGCCCGGTGGCTGCTGCGCCTGCGGCGACAGCTCCGGGCGGCAGCGCAGGCACGGCCGATAGCCGGCAGCGCTGGCCGCCGCGGCGCTCGGGTAGTAGCTGACATTGCGTGGCTTGGGCGCCGGTGCCGGACACACGGGGCGGCAGTAGATCCCGGTGCTGCGCACGGCAGTGAAGAACACCCCGTCGAAGCGGGCGTCGCGCGCGAGCCGGGCGCGTTCACAGATCTCGGCGTCGGGGAGGGGATAGGGCGAGGACATGGCGCCAGTCTAGACCCGTGCCCGTACCCCGACTGGCCGTTTTCGGACAGGTATGCGCAGCCGTTGTCGCAGGCCTGTGGCGAGGGTTGGCATCGGTTCATCGCCCAGGGTGGATCGCCGCCGGGTTCGGCCTAGACTGGCACTTCGTTCCCCCCTTGCTGCGTACGCTCCGATGCCCAAGCTGTTCTGGTTGCTCGCCTGTTGCCTGTCGTTGAGTGCCTGCGGGGTGCAGCCGCCGGGCACTACCAGCGCAGATGCTGGCGGCGTGCAACGGTCGGCCAGCGACGGCGACCACCTGGTGTCGGTCGACAGCACCGAGGCAGCGCCGGTGCCACCGCCGCGCTCGCGCGCCGAACGCGCCGACCCCGACGCACCCTGGCCACAGGCCACGCTCGGTCTGGGCAAGGCCTGGATCAGCTGCGCGACCGACTACACCGCCGACCATGGCGATGGCGTGGAACTGGCCGCGCTCGATCGCGACAGCGTGCGCACCGGCCTGTGGCCCTGCCGCGACACCGGCCTGCTGCGGGTCCGCTACGCAGGCAAGATCGACAGCGGCTTTGCCGAGCTGGCCTGGCGCTTGGCCGCGATTGCCGACGAACTCGACCTGCACCGGCGCATTCTCGATCTCGATTCCAGTGGCGGCCAGGTTGAAGCGGCGATCCGCGCCGGCGATGCCATCGGCGAAGCCAACTGGACCATCTGGGTGCGCGAAGGCTCGATCTGCCACAGCGCCTGCGTGTTCGTGCTCGCCGCTGGCGACAACCGCCTGATCGCCGGCAAGGTTGGCATCCACCGGATGATGCGGATCAGCTCCCGCGCCACCTCGCGCGCGGAGCTCAACCGCGAATTGCACGAGGTCTACGGCAACGTCAAGGAATATCTCGAACGCAACGGCGTGGCCGTGGCCGCTGCAGACCTGATGATGACCGTGCCCAACCGCAGCCTGCGCCTGCTGAGCGCCGAAGAGTTGAAGGAGTACGGGCTGGACGGCACCAACGCGGTGCAGGACGACCTCGAGCGGATTCGCCAGATGCGCAAGTGCGGTGACGATTTCGTCCGCCGCAAGGATGCCTTCCTGGTCGCCTTCGACCAATCGTGCAAGGCGGTCGGCGCCGACCTGGAAGCGGTTAACGCGTGTGGGCAGTCACTGAAACAGCGCTATGGTTTCCCGGATGCGACTTGCCCCGACGAGAGCCCGTTGGCCGAGAACGATCCAAGCGAGCTGGGCCTGCCCAAGCCGCCGCCGTCCGACGCCACCGCACGGCTCTAGCGCGCGCTTCACGCCGGCGCCACCGGCCGCTGCCGCATAGTCCCAGCCGAACAGGAGGGGACCCCATGCAAGGAAAGACCCGCGGCATTCTCCGCGCCTACCTGGCCCCGATATCGTGGGTGGTGGGCGGTTTCATCCTGGCCGAATTGTTGCGCTGGCTGGCGGTGAGTACGGCTTGGTACTGGCTGGCGACGGTCGCCACCTGGCTCAGCCTGCTCGCCCTGTTGGCCGCCACCGCGCGCGCGCTGTGGGTGAGCTGGCGGATCTGGCGCAACCGCGCGGTGCCGCCGGTGGTCAGCGAGAACCAGTGAAAA
>DATLJF010000035.1:0-4850 GCA_035539015.1 Stenotrophomonas sp.
CGCCGACGCGGTCAGCGCCGCCACCCATCCGCACCACTTCCTGTCGGTGAGCAAGGACGGCCGGTCCTCGATCGTCGCCACCTCCGGTAATCCGGATTGCCACGTCATCCTGCGCGGCGGCATGCAGCCCAACTACGACGCCGCCAGCGTGCAGGCGGCCAGCGCCGCGCTGCACAAGGCCGGCCTGGCAGCGCGGCTGATGGTTGATGCCAGCCATGCCAACAGCGGCAAGAACCCGGACAACCAGCCCAAGGTAGTGGCCGACATCGCCACGCAGATCGCCGAAGGCGAGACCCGCATTGTCGGGGCGATGATCGAAAGCCACCTGGTGGGCGGGCGGCAGGAACTGGTCGCAGGCCAACCGCTGGTCTACGGCCAGAGCATCACCGATGGCTGCATCGACTGGGAAAGCTCGGTGCAAGTACTGGAGCAGTTGGCCGAAGCGGTACGGGCACGGCGCACGCGGTTGGCAGAAGCCGCCTGAGCTGCTTCCTGTAGGAGCGGCTTCAGCCGCGACCGGAAACTCTGCGGCCCCAGCCTTCTCTCCGCAGGCCCCGGATCTCCGGTCGCGGCTCAAGCCGCTCCTACAGCGCCCGCATCGTCCCGCTATCCAGCCAGCGCTGGTGCCAGGACAACGCCTCGGGCAACAGATGCGGCGTGTGCTTGCCATAGGCATCGCGGCAGGCGCGCTCGAAGTAGTCCTGCAACTGCGCGCGATAGTCCGGGTGTACGCACCGATCGATCACTACCCGCGCGCGCTGCTTCGGCGTCAGCCCACGTAGATCGGCCAGGCCTTGCTCGGTAACGACTACCGCCACGTCGTGCTCGGTGTGGTCGACGTGGCTGACCATCGGCACGATCGCGGAAATCGTGCCGTTTTTCGCGGTCGATGGGCTCAGGAAGGCCGACAGGAACCCATTGCGCGCGAAATCGCCCGAACCGCCAATGCCGTTCATGATTCGCGACCCCATGATGTGGGTCGAATTGACGTTGCCGTACAGGTCCGCCTCGATCATTCCGTTCATGCCGATGCAGCCCAGCCGCCGCACCAGCTCCGGATGATTGGAGATCTCCTGCGTGCGCATCACGATGCGCTCGCGGTAGAAACGGATGTTGCGCTTGAACTCCTCGTTGGCCGCGGGGCTCAAGGCAAAGCCCGTGCACGAGGCATAGCGCAACACGCCGGACTTGAGCAGATCGAGCATGCCGTCCTGGATCACTTCGGTGAACGCCTCCAGGTCGCGGAAACCACTCTCGGCCAGGCCGGCCAGCACCGCGTTGGGAATATTGCCCACGCCCGACTGCAGCGGTAGCAGGTTGGCCGGGAGCCGGCCCTTGGCGACCTCGTGCTTGAGGAAATCGATCAGGTGCGCGGCAATGCGCTGGCTGTTGTCGTCGGCTGGCGAGAACGGGCTGTTGCGGTCCGGGCCATTGGTGCGCACCACCGCCACCACCTTGTCCAGGTCGCAGCGCAGCGTGGTCTGGCCAATACGGTCATCGCCATGCACCAGCGGGATCGGCTTGCGGTGCGGCGGCAGCGCGGTGCCGTAGTAGACGTCGTGCATGCCGTCGATATCCGCCGGCTGCCATTCGTTGACTTCGATGATGATTTTCTTGGCCAGGTCCAGCCACGTCTTGTTATTGCCCACCGAGGTGGAAGGCACCAGGCTGCCGTCCTCGCGGATCGCGGTGACTTCGACCACCGCGGTATCGATCTCTCCATAGAAGCCGAACCACACATGCTGGGCGACATGGCTCAGGTGGATGTCGATGTAGTCCAGGGTGCCGGCATTGATGCGGTTACGCGCGTCCGGGTCGGTCTGGAACGGCATGCGCAGGGCGATGCCCTCGGCCTTGGCCAGCGCGCCGTCCAGCTCAGGCGCGGTCGACGCGCCGGTCATCAGCTTGATCTGGAACGCCTCGCCCGCCTGGTGCGCCGCCTCGATCCGCTGCGCCAGCGCGATCGGTACCGCCTTGGGATAACCCGAGCCGGTGAAGCCGCTCATCGCCACGGTTTCGCCCGGCGCGATCCAGGCCGCCGCGGCGTCGGCGGAGACCACGCGGTCGCGTAGGCGGGGATGCAGGATGCGTTCTTCGGACATGGGCAGGGGAACAGCAAGGGGGAGTGCGCCATTATCCGCCCCCGCGGCAAGTGCCGGGGTGCGACCAAGGTGGTATGGCGCCGGTCACAGGCGTGCCGCCTGCCGCGCGCGAACTTTGCATGGGCCCGCTACGATAGGGCGCCGCACCGGAGACCGGCCATGCCCCCGCACGCGCTCGCCTTCCGCACCTGGTGGTCGCATCGCCCGCGCTGGTTGCGGCGCCTGCTGCTGGCCGTGATCGGTGTGTACCTGGCCTACCTGCTGCTGGCCAATGTGTTCCTCAACACCCCGCTGGGGCCGTGGGCGGCCAACCGCAAGCCGGAGAAGTTCACGATCCAGTGGGGCCCGGCGATCAGCTGGTGGCCCGGCTATGTGCGGGTCTGGAACGTGCACCTGCAGGGCCATGTAATGCACACCCGCTGGGAAGTGCATGCCGCCAGCGCACAGGGCCATCTGGACCTGTTGCCGCTGTTCCAGCGCGAAGTACGGGTGCCCCTGGTGGTGGCCGAGAACGTCGAAGGCGGCGCCCGCCACGACCCCGGCGCGCCGGTCCTGCCGCCCACCTTCGACCCCAAGGCCAACCCTGGCTGGACCTTGCGCTTCGAGCGCATCGCCAGCAACAGCGTGCAGGGCGGCTACTTCGGCGACCTGCGCCTGGACGGCCAGGGCAGCGCGCAAGTCGGCTTCAGCAAGCAGCTACGCGGTGGTGCGATGGCGCTGACGCCTTCGCAGGGCCACTTCACCGGTGCCACCCTGCGGCAGGGCAAGCAACTACTGTTGCGCGACGCGCAATTGGACGCGGACTTCTCCCTCGATCCACATCGTCGCGACCAGGCATCGGGCATCGACAAACTGCTCAAGACCGACGCCCACCTGCGCCTGCAGGGCAGCACCGCGGCCTTGTCGCTGCAGCGCGACGACCGCGGCCACCCGGTCGTGCGCGCCGCGCCCGGCGAGGGCCGCGCCGAGCTCGACCTGCACTGGCGCCGTGGCGAACTGCTGCCGGGCGGCCGCCTGCAATGGCACGCGCCGCTGGTGGGTACGCGCCTGGATGGCAAGCCCCTGCAAGGGCAGGCACGTTTCGATATCGCGGTGGACCAGGACATCGTCGTCCACGCGCAGATGCCCGAGCAGCCCGGTGCCAACCTCAAGCTCGACGCCGACCTGCGCGTGCATGGGCGGCAGGTGCCGCTGCACGACTTCACCACCCTGGTGCCGCGCGCCAACGGCCACGTCCTGATGCAATGGCGCTTCCCCACGCTGGCGTGGATCCCGGCGATGTTCCCGCAAGCGCAGTGGCTCAAGATGCGCGGCGAAGGCCTGGTCGATGCCGACGTCCAGGTGCGCGCGGGCCAGCTCGCCCCCGGCAGCCGCATCAGCGTGCCCGAGGCCAGCGCCAGCGTCGAAGTGATGGGCTACTACATCGAAGGCCAGGCCCGCGCCGACCTCCGCGTCGAAGGCGAAGCCGGCGCCCTGGTGCCCGCCCTGGCGCTGGACATGCAGCGCTTCGTCATCGCCGACGAAGCCCGCAAGCCGTTCGTCGAAGGCGAGCGCCTGCGCCTTGACCTGCAGGCTGGGGCCGGCGAACGCAGCGCGGCCGGGCTCAAGCAAAGCGCCAGCGGCCACCTGGTGTTCCGCGACGCCCGCGTCCCGGACCTGCGCGCGTACAACCGCTTCCTGCCTGGCGCGCAACTGCGTTTCGAAGGCGGCAGCGGCACCCTCGGCGGCGATGTCCAACTCGCGCCCGGCGGCAGCATTGCCGAAGGCCGCTTGCAGGTGGCCGCGCGTGGCGCGCGCGTGCATGCCGCCGGTATCGCCTTGCGCACTGACCTGCAGGCCGACCTGCGCCTGCGCCAGGCCGACTTGCGCGGGCAGAACTTCACCCTCGACAGCAGCACTGTCGCCCTGCGCAACACCAGTTTCACCGGGCCCGACGGCCAGCCGCACAACGGCTGGTGGGCGACCATCACCCTGCCGCGCGCGCGCATGGACTGGACCCGCCCGATCAGCGTCGACGCCGACGCCCGGGTCCAAGTGCGCGACCTCGGCTTCTTGATTGCGCTGTATGCACAGAAGCGCGATTTCCCGCGCTGGATCGACAAGGTCGTCGACGCCGGCCAGGCCCAGGTCAGCGGCCGCGTGTACTGGCACGACGACCAGTTGGTCCTCGATCGCGTCCAGGCCGGCAACGACCGCTTCACCGTCCTGGCCCGGCTGCGCCTGCACGGCGCCCGCCGCGAAGGCGACCTGTTCGCCAACTGGGGCGTGCTGAGCGCAGCGCTGGAAACCGAGGGTGGCCAGCGCGACTGGCACCTGATCCGTGCGCGCCAGTGGTATGACGCGCAGCCGGCGCTGTTGAAGTAGCTCGCCGCCCTGACACCAGCACCACGGGGTGCCCTCTAGCATCGGCCATCTTTACCCAGCCGATGGATCGCCCCGCGCATGACTTCCCCGCGCCGCTTGCCGCGGCCCCGATGGACCGCCTTGCCGCGCTGGCTGCGCTGGCTGCTGCTCGCCGTGGTCGCGCTGTACCTGCTGTACCTGCTGGCCGCCAATGTTTTCCTCAACACCGGCTTGGCGCCGTGGGCGATCAACCGCAAGCCCGAACGCTTCACCTTGCACTGGGACCGCGCCGTCAGCTGGTGGCCGGGGCTTGTCGACGTGCACGGTGCGCGCCTGCGCGGCCACACCATGCATGTGCGCTGGCACATCGATGCCGAGCGCGCACGCGGACGGATCGAACTGCTC
>DATLJF010000036.1:0-20302 GCA_035539015.1 Stenotrophomonas sp.
CGCAGCGCATGCCGTCCAGGCCGAAATCGTCGAACTTGTGCAGGACGCGCTTGTTGCGCGGCAGGCCGTCGACCAGGTCATAGACCCACACCGTGCGCTGGATGCTCTCGTTCACGTACAGGCGCTTGCCATCGGGGCTGACCTCCACGCCGTTGGTGGTGCCCATGTTGTCTTCCAGCTTCTGCACCTGGCCGTCGGCGCTGACCCGCCAGAGCCGCCCGTTGCTGGTGTTTTCCCAGTCCGGGTCGCTGAGGAACACGCTGCCGTCCGGCGCCAGGGCCACATCGTTGGGGCCGGTGGATTCGGGCAGGCGCGCCAGCACGGTGACCGCCGCGGTCACCGGGTCGATCTTGAGCAATTGCTTGCCGGCCTTGTCGGCGATCCGCATGGTGTCGTCCGGCGCGAAGCGGATGCCATTGGCGACGCTGCCTTGCGGCAATTCGACGAACAGCTTGGCCACGCCGTGGTTCGCTTCGGGCGTGACCCGCCCAATGGTGCCGTTGCGGCCGAAGTTCACCACGTAAAGCGCGCCGTCGGGACCGACGGCCGGGCCTTCGATGTCCGAGGTGAACACGCCGTCGCCGACATAGTCCCAGGCGCGGTAGGTCGGCGGCGCCTGCTCGGCGAACGCCGGCGCGATGGCAGTGGACAGCAGGCACAACGACAGCAGGGCAGTGGGGCGCATGGCAATCCTTGAAGGGCCAGCCGGGTCAACCGGGGGTGGCGAAAACGGTGATTTCTTCGCGATCGTGATACAGCTGCTTGGCCCGGATCAAGAGCGGGCGCTCGGCCCGGTCCTGGAACTGCGCCAGGCACAGCCGGGTTTCGTCCCAACGCTTCTTCATCGGCAGCTTCAAATTGAAGATCGCGTGCCGGCACCAGCCCTGGGCAAACCACTCGCCCATCCGCTCGGCCACCCGGCGCGGCTGTTCGACCATGTCGCAGACCATCCAGTCCAGCGACTTTTCCGGCCGCCAGTGGAAGCCGTCCGCGCGCAGGTGTTCGACCAGTCCAGTATCCAGTACGTGCTCGCGCAGCGGGCCGTTGTCCACGCTGGTCACGTGCAGGTGCTCGCGGGTCAGCACCCAGGTCCAGCCGCCGGGCGCCGCGCCCAGGTCGGCGGCGCGCATGCCCGGCTGGACCAGGCGCTGGCGCTCTTCAGGCGTGAGCAGCGTCATCAACGCTTCCTCAAGCTTCAATGCCGAGCGCGAAGGCGCGTCGGGCAGCAGCTTGAGGCGCGGGATGCCCAACGGCCAGGGCGCGCTGTCGGTCGGCTCGGCGCTGGCCAGCAGCAGGTGGTCGCCATCGAGGAAGCACAGGTGCAGTCGCGGCAGGCGCGGTTGTGGCTTGTCGGTGAGCAGCCCGGCCTTGCGCAATGCCGGACGCAAAGCATTGCCGAAGCTGCGCGCCAATCCGGCCAAGGGTTTGGCCGCATCAGAATCGGGGTGCTCGACCCAGAGGTCGCCGAAGCGGGTTGCCTGCGGCACTGTCACCAGTGCCTCGAGCACCGGCGTGATGCGGTCGCGCGGATCGATGCCGCGCAGCTCGGCCAGCAGCACCAGTTTTTGCCGCGCAAAAATCAGCGAGCGCCAAGACAGCCGCGCTGAAAGCGCAGCGGCGTCCTCGCAGAGGAACAGCACGTAGCCGTCGTTGCGCTGGGTGCGGGCGTAGCCGGCGATCCCGGCCTGGGCTGCGCGTTCGCTCAGTTCCCCTGCCAGTTCAGGCTCGAAGCCCTGGCGGCAGTAGCACAGCAGGCCGTTCAACGGCCGCCCTCAATAATGATCGCCACCAGCTTCCCCATAGGCGCGCAGCACGGCGCAGGCATCTTCACGTAGCAGGTCGCGGACCACCGCGATCCCACGGCGCTCGAGTTCGCCGACCCAGTCGGCCGGCAGCGGGCCTTCGTCGAATTCGGTCAGCGCCATCACATCCTCGGCGCGGGCGCCGATCAACAGGCGATCGATGCCGGCCCACACGGTGGCACCGTAGCACTGGCAGCATGGTTGCGATGAGGTGGCCAGGGTCACCGGCTTGAGCACGTCGTTCAGGCGTGGGGTCTGCAGGCGCTGTTGGGCCAGCATGTAGGCCATGTTCTCGGCGTGCGCCAGCGAAGTGGCGTGCGGCACCACGCGGTTGACGCCCACGGCAATGATGCGGTCATCCGGGCCGAACACGGCGGCGCCAAACGGACCGCCACTGCGCGCTTCCACGTTCAGCCGCGACAATTCGATCGCCAGCGCGACCTTGGCCGCATCGTCGTCATAGCGCTGCGACGAATCGACATGGTCGTGGACCCAGGCGGGCAGGGTGAGGTGGACTTGCGCGTAGAGCATCAGCGAACCGGTTCCGGGGTGTCGATCGGGCGGCGCAGTGTATCGGCAGTGGCGGGTTTCGCGCTGCATTGGCCGGCGACGCATTGGCAGCCGGTGATCTGCGCCGAGCCGCACACGCTCATGCGACCGCTGGCGTGGCACTGCGCCATGACGGCGGCCGGGTCGGTCGGGCTGGCAACGTTCACGCAGGCCGGTGCGGCGCCACAGCAGTTGCCCACGTTCTTGACCGTGCAGTCGGCATCGCTGCGGCAACGCAGATCCAGCTGCGCGCCCGCCAGGGACGAAGATGATGCGCTCGGTGGCGGCGACGTGGCCGGAGGGGCCGCCGCTGCGCAACCGCCGATAGTGCACAACAGGAGCCAGGCGAACGGCAGGATCGAAAGGCGCATGACGGACTCCGCGAGCCGGGGATGGCGGTGATCTTAAGCCCGCCCCCGGCAAGCGCTCGTTACGCCTGCCTTCGGCGCTGCGCCACATGGGCCGCCGTGCAGCCATAGACGCCTGCCAGCAGGCAGGCAATGGCAAGGGCCTCGAGCAGGTGCGGCCAGCGCTGCTCCCACAGGAAGCCATAGAGCAGCGCGAATACGGTTTCGAACACGATCATCTGCCCGACCAGGGTCAGCGGCAGCAGGCGGCTGCTACGGTTCCACAGCGCATTGCCGATGACCGAGGCAAACAGTGCGAGCACCGCCGCGATGCCCCACAGGCGTACCCAGGCGTCCAGCGTGTGGCTGGCGCCGCTCGCAAAGGCGGGCGCGGCGGCCAGCAGGGCCAGTGCACCAGTCACCACGCCGGTCAGCAGCGAACCGTCCTGGCTGGAAATCTGCGGTCGTCGCGACAGCCAGCGCGCGTTGCCAACCGAGTAGGCAGTCCAGGACAACAGCGCGCCGAAGGCACAAGCCAATCCGGCCATGCGCGTGGCCAGGTCGTGGCCGCCCTGGTGTGCACCTGCCAGCGCCTGCACACCTACTAAGGCCACGCCGAGCAGGCATAGCCCCAGCGGCATTGCCAGCGCGGACAACCTGAGCGCGCCGGCACTGCGCGAACCGACCAGGGTCACCGATACCGGCAGCAGGCCGATGATCAGCGAGGCCGCCGCGCCGCCGGCCCACTGCACCGCCGCACCCAGCAGCACGTAGTAGATGAGGTTTCCCAGCAGGCTCAGCCGCGCCAGCGTCCACCAGTCCGATGCCTGCATCGGCGCGATCGCCGCACGCCAGCGTGGCGCCAGCACCAAGGCGGCGATCAGGCCGTAGGCCAGGTAGCGCGAGACCGACAGCTGCAGTGGAGTGAAGTCACCCAGCAGTTGCGGGGCGAGGAACACCAGGCCCCATAACGCCCCGGCGGCGATGCCGCTGCCGATGCCGGCAGCCAGGGGCGGGGAGGAACGCTTGGGCGAAGAGTCGGGCATGGGCGCAGCATGCTCGTCGCTGCGCAGTAGGTCTTGGCCCAGGCTACTGAGTCGCGCGACGGGCGCGTCGCCACGCGGCTGGGGTATGGCCGGTGGCGCGGCGCATGGCGCGGGTCAAGGTGGTCTGGTCCGCCCATCCGCCGTCCACGGCCAGGCGGGCAATCGGCGTGTCGCTGTCTGCGAGCGCTTCGATCACCTTGCGCAGCCGCAACTCCGCCAACCAGGCCTGTGGGCTGGTGTCGAGTTCGCGTTTGAACAGGGCGTGCAGCCGGCTGGCGCTCAGATGCAGTTCGGCGGCCATGCGCTCGACCGGCCACCCCGCACCGGGTAACGCCTCGATCCGCTGCAGAAGGCGGCGCAAGCGCGCGGCCACCGGCGCATCGGGCGCCAGTTGCTGCAACAGCACGGGCAGGCAGTGGCGCGCCAGCGCGTGCGGCAGGGCAGGGCCGGCGCGGCGCATTTGCAGGTAATCGAGCAAGCTCCGGGTGGGCGCTGAAATCGAGAGATAGGGCTGAGCGGCAAGACGCTCGCAACCGGCGTCGCCAACATCTTCCAAACCGCAGTCGAGGATCAGGAAGCAGTTGTGCGCGTTGGCGTCCTGCGTGTGCACGGTCCCCGGGGCGATGAAAGCACCTTGGCGCATATCGACCTGGCCCAGTCGTCCGCCGACCTCCATCGCCATGCCACCGGCCAGCGGCAGAACGATCTGCACGTGGTCATGCGCATGGGCATAGGCCTTCGGGCCATAACTGCGCAACGAGAGGGCGGCGGCGGGATGCATGAGGCGCCTGGGTCGGATATTCCCGACCATGTTAGGGCGATCGTGACGACACGACGAGGGGCGTGTCGGACCCGGCAGCGGGGCTTATCCAGTCCCGTTGCAACTGGACGCTGCAGTTGCACGCGGCCACGCTGGCATGCAGCAGGAACACATGCGTCCAGCGGAAAAAGCCAGCCGCAAACCTGCAGGAACAGGCAAAAAATTACCCCGGCCGCGTGCCAAGGGCAGAGACGGTACCGGGGTTTACGCGACCTACCTTACCGCCGCCGCAGCGCTGGCGCAACCCACGGATGGAGCAACTTGCAAAATGCGACATGAAAGACTTGAACAGGCACTTTCCCTTGAGCGCTTCGGCCGCTATCTCGCCTGGACCGAAGGCGATCGCAACGCTGCCATCGAACTCTACGGGCTCAACACGCGCCTTTCCGAGGCGCTCTACACTCCGCTGCAAACCCTGGAAGTGGTGCTGAGGAACCGCATCCATTCGGTCCTCGCTGAAAGTCATGGCGAAGCCTGGATGCATCCAGCGGCCGGCATCGTCACCGGTCCCTATCAGCAGGCCCAGGTCACCAAGGTAGTCGAATCGCTTGCGAAGGAAGGTAAGGACGTCACCGCCGGAGCCGTTGTCTCCAGTCTGACCTTCAGCTTCTGGACCACGATGTTCCACAAGGACTACGAAACGCTGTGGCAGCAGGGCATGCACCGCATCGCCGACGCGAGCGCACCGCGGGGCCTCAGGCGCAAGAGCTTTTCAGGTCCGCTGACCCGGATCCGGCTGCTGCGCAATCGTATCGCGCATCACGAGCCGATCGTAGGCTGGGATCTGCGCAAGCACCACGAACGGATGTTGGAGATCACCGCCTGGCTTTCGCCGCCGGCGGCGACCTGGAGCCGCGAACACGACCGCTTTGCGCAAGTGCATCGCGCGCAGGCGATCGTGTCCGCGCCAGGCGGACGCGCTTAGTCGCGTGCGCCCCAGGTATCGCGCAAGGTGACGCTGCGGTTGAACACCGGTGCGGTTGGTGTGTGGTCGCGGCGGTCGGCGACGAAATAACCGGTGCGCTCGAACTGGAACGCCTGCTCCGGCGCAGCCTGCGCCGCGGCCGGCTCCAGGTAACCGCGCACGCTGCGCTTGGAGGCCGGATTGAGATAGTCGCGATAGGTCTTGCCGTCGGATTCGTCGTCGGGTTTTTCGACCGAGAACAGGCGGTCGTACAGGCGGATTTCCGCCTCAACGGCGTGGCGCGCGCTGACCCAGTGGATCGTGCCCTTGACCTTGCGGTTAGCCCCTTCCATGCCCGGGCGCGACTCCGGATCCAGCCAGCCACGCAGTTCCACGATCTCGCCCGCTTCGTTCTTCACCACTTCCTCGACCCGGGCGATGCCGGCGCCGCGCAGGCGCACTTCGCCGCCCGGCACCAAGCGCTTCCAGCCCTTCGGCGGCACCTCGGCGAAATCCTCGCGTTCGATCCACAGCTCGCGCGAGAACGGCACCTGGCGCGTGCCGAATGCTTCGTCCTTCGGATGGTTGGAGAATTCCAGCGATTCCTCGTGACCTTCTTCCAGGTTGGTCAGCACGAACTTGAGCGGATCGATCACCGCCATGCGCCGCGCCGCATGAGCGTCGAGATCCTCGCGCAAGCAGCCTTCCAGCACCGAGAAGTCGATCACCGAGTTCTGCTTGCTGATGCCAACCCGGTCTACCAACAGACGCAACGCGGCCGGGGTGTAGCCGCGGCGACGCAGTCCCTGCAGCGTGTACATGCGCGGATCGTCCCAACCCTCGACCAGGTGGTCGGCCACCAGCTGGGTGAGCTTGCGCTTGCTCATCACCGTGTAGTTGATGTTCAAGCGCGAAAACTCGATCTGGCGCGGCTTGGCCGCCTCGCGCGGATAGCCCTTGGCCAGCAGCGATTCCAGCAGTGCCGGGTCGCCGGCCAGGTCGACGTTGTCCACGCACCAGTCGTAGAGCGGGCGGTGGTCTTCGAATTCCAGGGTGCACAGCGAATGGGTGATGCCTTCCACCGCATCGCCCAGGGAATGGGCGAAATCGTACATCGGGTAGATCGGCCAGGCGTTGCCGGTGTTCTGGTGTTCGACGTGCTTGATCCGGTACAGCGCCGGATCGCGCAGGTTGATGTTGCCGCTGGCCATGTCGATCTTCGCGCGCAGCGTGCGCGCGCCGTCGGGGAACTCACCAGCGCGCATGCGCGCGAACAGGTCGAGGTTATCTTCTACGCTGCGGTCGCGGTACGGCGAATTGCGGCCGGGCTCGGTGAGCGTGCCGCGGTACTCGCGGACCTGCTCGGCGCTGAGGTCGCAGACAAAGGCCTTGCCGTCGCGGATCAGCTTCTGCGCCGCGCGGTAATAGACCTCGAAGTAATCCGAGGCATGGCGCAGCGACGCCCATTCGAAGCCAAGCCAGCGCACATCGTCCTGGATGGCCTGGACGAACTCGGGGTCTTCCTTGGCCGGGTTGGTGTCGTCGAAGCGCAAGTTGCACAGCCCGCCGAACTCGGCGGCAATGCCGAAGTCCAGGCAGATCGCCTTGGCATGGCCGATGTGCAGGTAGCCGTTGGGCTCGGGCGGGAAACGGGTGCGGATGGCGGCGTGGCGGCCCTGGGCCAGGTCCTCGCGAACGATCTGGCGAATGAAATCGCGCTTTTCGGGGGCGGCGGTTTCGGCGGCGGGCGCTGCGGAGGTATCGGGGGAGGTGGACATGCCGGGCAGGAAATCGGGAAGACGGGCAGTTTAACAAGGCCTTGCCGCCCGGCGGGGCGGGGCCGGCTTATGCTCGTGCATTGCTCCTCCGGGGAACCGCCCATGCAGGTCGCTTATCGCGCCGAAAACCTCTTCGACGCCCATCTGGTCAAGCACGCCCTGGAAGATGCGGGAATTCCCGCCTTCGTGTTCGGAGAATCGCTGCTCGGGGCGGGCGGCGAGCTGCCGCTGTTCGGCGTGCTACGGGTATGCGTTCCCGACCCGCTGCTGCCCCAGGCCCGGGACGTGGTGGCGGCGCTGGACTTGGCCGGCGACGCAGGCGACCCCATATCCGCAGGCGACCCGGATCCCGGCTTCCTGCCGGCTTGAGGAGGTCCCCCATGCTCGGAATTGGTTCGGCCATCAAACTAGGCATCGGCGCCTTCAAGCAGCGCCTGCCGCGCGAGGGCGAGGCCCTGCCGGGCCGCGACAGCCCGTTGCCGCTGCACAACGTCCATTTCGTCAACGCCCAGCCGCTGCAAGGCGACTTTACCGGGCTGGAAACCCTGGACGTGGGCATGGGCTGCTTCTGGGGCGCGGAACGCAAGTTCTGGCAGCTATCCGGCGTGGTGACCACCGCGGTCGGCTACCAGGGCGGGCAGACCCCGAACCCCACCTACGAGGAAGCCTGTTCCGGCATGACCGGTCATGCGGAGGTGGTGCGGGTGGTGTTCGACCCTGCGACAGTGTCGCTGGATGAGGTGCTGCGCACGTTCTGGGAAAACCACGACCCCACCCAGGGCATGCGCCAGGGCAACGACACCGGCACGCAGTACCGCTCGGCGATCTACTGCCACACCCAGGCGCAGTACGAAGCCGCGCTGGCCAGCCGCGAGGCCTACGCGCGCCAGCTGAAGTCCGCCGGCTACGGCGAGATCACTACCGAGATCGTGTATCCGGCGCCGCCCTTCTACTACGCCGAGGACTACCACCAGCAGTACTTGGCGAAGAACCCCGGCGGCTACTGCGGCATCGGCGGCACCGGAGTGAGTTGCCCGATCGGGCTGGACGTCTGATCTTCTCTTGGGGCGAGGCCCTTCTCCCGCTGGCGGGAGACCGGGCCTCGGCCGAGGCTGAGGATCAGCCCAACTTGCCGCGGATCGTCTCGCGCAAGGCCTGCAGGTCCTTGGCGAACACATCGATGCCGCTGGAGAGCTTTTCGGTGGCCATCGGGTCGGCCGCCAGGTCCTTGGCGAACCGCGCCGCATCGATCACCGGGATCTGGGCCCCGTCGGCGGCCACCGGCGAAAGCTTGCGGGGCAGGTCGCCATGGTCGGCATCGAGCTTTTCCAGCAGGTCCGGCGAAATGGTCAGTCGGTCGCAACCGGCCAGCGCCTCGATCTGCGCAGTCGAGCGGAACGAAGCGCCCATCACCACCGTCTGCGAGCCGCGCTTCTTGAACTCGGTGTAGACCCCGCGCACGAACACCACGCCCGGATCCTCGTCGATATTGGCCGGCGCCTGGCCATTGGCCACGTACCAGTCGAGGATGCGGCCGACGAACGGCGAGATCAGGAACACCCCGGCCTCGGCGCAGGCCAGGGCCTGGGTCTGGTTGAATATCAGGGTGAGGTTGCAGTCGATGCCGTCACGCTGCAGCTGGCGCGCAGCTTCCACGCCTTCCCAGGTGGCGGCGACCTTGATCAGGATCTTTTCGCGCGGCACGCCGCGATCGGCGTACATCGCGATGAACTTGTGCGCCTTGGCAATGGTGGCGGCGGTGTCGTGCGCCAGGTCGGCGTCCACTTCGGTGGAAACGCGGCCGGGAACGAGCGCGGCCAGCATCGCGCCAACGCCGACGGTCAGGCGGTCGGCCACTTCATTGACCACGGTTTCGCCGCCGCCTTGCTCGCGGCCCCAGGCCAGTTCGCGCTCGATCAGCTCGGCGTAGACCGGCAGGTCCAGCGCCTTCTTCACCAGGGTTGGATTGGTGGTGCAGTCCACCGGCTTGAGGCGCTTGATCGCGTCGTAGTCGCCGGTATCGGCCACGACGACGGACAGTTCACGGAGCTGGGCGAGCTTGGAAGGTTGCGAAGTCATCATCGGTTCTCTGTACGGAAGGAAGCTGCGAGCAGGGCGATACGTTAGCGCGCCTAGCGATGGAAGTCGCCGGCGGCCTCGGGCTGGTAGTGCACGGCGCGCACGCGCAGCCGCAGGGCGCGGCCACCCGGCGCCTGCCAGTCGATCGACTGGCCGACGGCCAGGCCGAGCAGGGCACTGCCGACCGGCGCCAATACCGACACTCGACCGCGTTCGACATCGGCCTCATGCGGATACACCAGGGTGAGCAAGTGCGGTTCGTCGCGCAGTTCGTCGATGCAATCCACCCGCGAGTGCAGGGTGACGACGCCGGGCGGAATTTGTTCGGGCGGCAGGACCTGGGCGCGGCCGAGTTCGCCGGACAGCGCGATCGCGGCAGGAAGCCGGCTCAGCGCGGGGGATTCAAGCAAGGCTTCCAGGCGGGCGAGGTCGCGGCTGGAGACCATAATCGGGGGCGGTATCGGGGCAATGTCGGGGCTGGAAGGCGGCAGGCCGCTGTGGTGTTCCTGGCTCATGGTGGGTTCCCTTGAAATGAAAAATGACGAGGGCGGCTCGCAGGAGCCGCCCAGTGCATTGTCCAAACAATTGCGTGCGGAAGAAAGCCGCCGCGCCCGCGCACTTGGGCAACAGTCAGTTGCGCAAGCGCTGGGGGCTATTCACTGTCGGCAGTGGTGGCCACTGCGTCAGCCACACGGCCGCGCGCGGCGGGTGCGGCCGCGCGGGTGCCGGTCACCGAGCCATCCAGGTGCAACAGGTGCGGCGGCAACTGCTGGAACAATTTCGCCAATTGTTCGAGGAAGTCTCCCATCGCCGAACTACGACGCCAGACCATGCCGATGCGTCGGCTCGGCGGCCGCTCGGCCTCGAAGCCGATCAACTGCACATTCTCCGAGCGCGCCACCGGCGGCTTCACCGCCAGTAACGGCAGCAGGGTCACGCCGACGTTGGCCGCCACCATCTGTCGTAGCGTTTCCAGGCTGGTGGCCTGGAATTCGGACTTTTCCAGAGCGCCGGCCAGATGGCAGACATCCAGCGCCTGGTCGCGCAGGCAATGGCCATCTTCGAGCAACAGCAGCCGCAATTCGGACAACTCATCCAGCGTGAGCGAGGTGCGGTGCGCCAACGGATGGTTGCCCGGCACGGCGAGCACGAAGGGTTCCTCGAACAGGAACTCGGCATGCAGTTGGTCGTCGTGGACCGGCAGCGCCAGCACCGCGGCATCCAGGCGGCCTTCGCGCAGCTGGCGCAGCAACTGGTCGCTCTTCTCTTCGATCAACAGCAATTCCAGCTGCGGGAAGCGTTCGCGGATGCGTGGCACCACGTGCGGCAGCAGATAAGGCCCGAGCGTGGGGAATATGCCCAGGCGCACCGTGCCGGCCTCGGGATCCTGGCTGCGCCGCGCCGCCTCTTTCATCTGCTCGACTTCGGCGACGATGCCGCGGGCGCGGCTGGCGGCCTCGCGACCGGCCGGGGTCAGCATCACCTTGCGCGGCGCGCGTTCGACCAGCGGCACGCCGAGTTCGTCTTCCAGTTTCTTGATCTGGGTGGACAGCGTCGGCTGGCTGACGAAGCAGGCGGCCGCGGCGCGGCCGAAATGCTTGTGGTCGGCCAAGGCCACCAGGTACTTGAGATCACGCAGGTTCATCTGCAGAGCCTCTGGGCAGGGGGCGCGCCGCAACGGATGGCGAACGCGCCCGGGAGCAGCTTACGCCCGGGCGCCTCGCAGCGACCAGCGACATCCTGCCGCAGCGACAAGGTCAGCGTACTCAGGCCGCCTCGGCGACCGCGCCACTCGGGCTGGGCGCGCTGCTGCGGATCAGGTGATCGAACGCGCTCAGCGCAGCGGTCGCGCCCTGGCCCATGGCGATGACGATCTGCTTGTACGGCACGGTGGTCGCATCGCCGGCGGCGAACACGCCCGGCACGTTGGTCTGACCACGGTCGTCGACCAGGATCTCGCCACGTGGCGACAGATCCACCACGCCCTTCAGCCATTCGGTGTTGGGCAGCAGGCCGATCTGCACGAAGATGCCTTCGAGCTCGACCCGGTGCGAATCGCCGCCGGCGCGGTCCTTGTAGACCAGCCCGGTGACGCGGTTGCCATCGCCGAGCACCTCGGTGGTCTGGGCACTGGTGATCACGCGCACATTGCCGAGGCTGCGCAGCTTGCGCTGCAGGACTTCATCGGCACGCAGCTTGTCGTCGAATTCGATCAAGGTGACGTGGGCGACGATGCCGGCCAGGTCGATGGCCGCTTCCACGCCCGAGTTGCCGCCGCCGATCACCGCCACGCGCTTGCCCTTGAACAACGGGCCATCGCAGTGCGGGCAATACGCCACGCCCTTGTTGCGGTAATCGTTCTCGCCGGGGACGTTCATCTGCCGCCAGCGTGCACCGGTGGAAAGCACGATCGTGCGCGACTTCAATACCGCACCATTGGCCAGTTTGACCTGTACCAAGCCATCGGCGCCGGCCGGCAGCAGTTGTTCGGCGCGCTGCAGGTTCATCACGTCGACGTCGTAATGACGTACGTGCTGTTCCAGTGCGGCGGCCATCTTCGGGCCTTCGGTTTCCGGCACCGAGATGAAGTTTTCGATCGCCATCGTGTCCAGAACCTGGCCACCGAAGCGCTCGGCCACCACGCCCGTACGAATGCCCTTGCGGGCGGCGTACACCGCCGCCGCGGCGCCCGCGGGGCCGCCGCCGACCACCAGGACGTCGAACGCCGACTTGGCGTTGAGCTTCTCGGCGTCGCGCTGGCCAGCGTTGGTGTCGAGCTTGGCGACGATCTGCTCCAGCGTCATGCGGCCCTGGTCGAAGACCTGGCCGTTGAGGTAGACGGTCGGCACCGACATGATCTGGCGCGCCTCGACCTCGTCCTGGAACAGGGCGCCGTCGATGGCCACGTGCTTGATGTTGGGGTTCAGCACCGCCGCCAGGTTCAGCGCCTGGACCACGTCCGGGCAGTTCTGGCAGGACAGCGAGAAATAGGTCTCGAAGCGGAACTCGCCTTCCAGGTTCTGCACCTGTTCGATCACTTCAGGCGCGGCCTTGGAGGGATGGCCGCCGACCTGCAGCAGCGCCAGCACCAGCGAGGTGAATTCATGGCCCATGGGCAGGCCGGCGAAGGTGAGCGAAATCTCCTCGCCCGGGCTATTGAGGCTGAAGCTCGGCTTGCGCGCGTCGGGATCGCGGCGCACTTCCAGGCCAATGACATTGCTCAGCGCCTTGATGTCGTTGAGCAGATCGAGCATTTCCTGCGACTTTTCGCCGTCATCGACCTGAGCGGTGATGTGCACCGGACGGGTCAGGCGCTCGAGGTAGGACTTCAGCTGGGTCTGCAGATTCGTGTCCAACATGGGATCAGGCTCCTGTAAATCGGCAAAGGGAAGGCAGGGCGTCGATGCCGCAGGGCATACGCCGACGTGGGGAGGGGGTGAACCGCAACCGGCGACGTGCCGGCAGGGCGGGAGAGAGAGCGCCATGCCGGCGCGCACCGGTTCCGGTTCACCTCCTCCCCTGCAAGCAGGGGAGGGGTGCGTTGCTGCGGGTCTTAGATCTTGCCGACCAGGTCCAGCGACGGAGCCAGGGTCTTCTCGCCTTCCTTCCACTTGGCCGGGCAGACCTCGCCCGGATGCGCGGCGACGTACAGCGCTGCCTTGACCTTGCGCAGCAGTTCCTTGGCGTCGCGGCCGATGCCCTCGGCAGTGATTTCCACGGCCTGGATCACGCCGGCCGGGTCAATGATGAAGGTGCCGCGATCGGCCAGGCCGACGCCCGGGCGCATCACTTCGAAGTTGTTGGTGATGGTGCCGGTCGGATCGCCGATCATGGCGTACTTGATCTTGCCGATCGCCGGGGAGGTGTCGTGCCAGGCCTTGTGGGAGAAGTGGGTGTCGGTGGAAACGGAGTAGATCTCCACACCCAGCTGCTGGAATTCGGCGTAGTTGTCAGCCAGGTCTTCCAGCTCGGTCGGGCAGACGAAGGTGAAGTCGGCCGGGTAGAAGACCACCACGGACCACTTGCCCTTCAGGTTGGCATCGGAGACTTCGACGAACTCGCCATTCTGGTAGGCGGTGGCCTTGAACGGCTTGATTTCGGTGTTGATGACGGACATTGAACTTCCTCTAATTGCCAAGGGGCGGGGAGAGTGGAACAGCGCTAATTCTAGGGATGATCGATAGATCGCTCAAATCGATTAATGAGATTAGATAGATAGCCTATGCCTATCGCAGCCAGTCAATCGAGTGAAACCACACGAACACCGCTATGCCCTGAAGGGATAATGGCGATCCTGCATTTCCCAAGAGTGACCGGATGTCGCATTCGCCCCAGGAGCTGCTGCGCCAGGCCATAGCCCGGATCGATCGCGCCGATGCCGAGCCCCTGCTGCTGCACGCGCTGGGCCGGGACCGGGCGTGGCTGTTCGCGCACGCGCGCGACCCGGTGGGCGACGAGGCGGCGGCGGCATTCGCAGACCTGGTTGAGCGGCGTGCCGGCGGCGAGCCGGTGGCCTACCTGACCGGCCGCCGGGGTTTCTGGACCCTCGACCTGGCCGTGTCTCCCGCCACCTTGATCCCCCGGCCGGAGACCGAGCGGTTGGTGGAGCTGGCCCTGGAGCGGCTCGACGCAACACCCGGGCGCCGGCTGGCCGATCTGGGGACCGGGAGTGGCGCAATCGCCCTGGCCCTCGCCAGCGAACGGCCGCAAGCACGGGTGGTCGCCACCGATGCCAGCGCCGCGGCCCTGGCGGTGGCCCGGGCCAATGCCGCCGCCCATGGGCTGTCGAATGTCGATTTCCGCCAGGGCGCCTGGTGGTCGCCCCTGCAAGGCGAACGCTTCGATCTTGTCGCCAGCAACCCGCCTTATATAGCCGCCGCCGACCCCCACCTGGGCCAGGGCGACCTGCGCTTCGAGCCTGCCAGTGCCTTGGCCGCCGGCACCGATGGGCTCGAGGACATCCGCCAGATCGTCGACGGTGCGCCCGCGCACCTGCTTCCGGGCGGCTGGCTGCTGCTCGAGCATGGCTGGGACCAAGGCGAGGCGGTGTCCGAGCTGCTGCGTGCGCGTGGCATGGGCAAGGTGGCGACGTGGCAGGATCTGGAAGGCCGCGATCGCGTCAGTGGCGGGTGCTGGACCAGTTGAGGACGTCGCGGCTCACCCGTGTTCGCCTGGCGACCACTTCCACGCGTCGGGCAGGTCGTACTCGAGGCCTGACAGGCCGCTGCCAAGCAAGCGCCGCGCAACTTCTGCCCAGACGGGGGCGAGCTTGCCAGTGGCCTCGTACTGCAACAGCTGTTTGGCGATCAGTTCCAGCCGCAGTGCGGGATCGGGAAGGACATCAGGTCGCAGCAATGGCGGATTGAAAGCAGGCAGCGAACGCCGCTGTAACGCCATCGAGATGCTGATGCGGGGCCGCTCGCACAGCAGGCTGCCGCGGCTGCCCCAATGCAACAGCGATTGGCTCCAGATCATCACATCGCCCGCGTCCGCGTTCAGGGTACGGATGTCCTGCCCGCCGAAGTCGGCTGCATTGACGCGGCCCTCTGCGTGCCCGGCGTCGCGATTTCTCGGTACCAGCATGATGCAGCCGCTGAACGAGTCCACCGGCACCAGCGGAATCCAGACCGACAGCGCCCCGGCCGCGCCATCGGCGGTCAGTGAGCGCGCCCCCAGGTCGCGATGCAGGCTCCAGCCGGCTTCGCCAGCTGCTGGATCCACATGCCAAGCCCAGAAATCAGGCAGCAGCCAATAGTCCTCGCCTTCAAGCGCAGACTTCAGTAGCGGTTGCAAACGCGCATAGCTGATCCAGAATTCGTCGGCAAGGAAACAGAACACCGGCGGGATGCCTGCCTGGGCCAGGCGCGCAACCACCGTTGCCATCGCTTGCAGGGGGTGACCGCGCCAACGGCCATGGGCCCGGAACGCGTAATAGCCTTCCAGCGCCATTTGCCGTTGCAGCAGCTCATGTTCGTCCGGGTTGGGCAGGATCGGGCGTGCGCGGGCGGCCAAGCCGGCGTCCCCGATGTGCAGCGGCTGCAGCAACGGCGCTAGCCGGGCAAGCAGCGCCGGTAGTGCGAACCGCTGTCCATCGGCCACCAAACAACTGTCAAAAGGCGCAGGTAATGTGGGCATGGTGCGGGCTTTCAAACGGCCTGCACACGCTAGCACAGCTTGTTGCAGGACCTGGGGATGGCCCGGGCTAGAATTGGTTTTTCTGCCGAGCCTGCGCCCACCATGCGTACCCTGTATCCCGAGATCGAACCTTTCGCCACCGGCACGCTGAAGGTGGACGAGCGCCACACCCTTTATTACGAAGAGTGCGGCAATCCGCAGGGCAAGCCGGTGGTGTTGCTGCACGGCGGGCCGGGCGGCGGCATCAGCGCCAAGATGCGGCGTTTCCACGACCCAGCCAAGTACCACATCGTGCTGTTCGATCAGCGCGGCTCGGGCCGTTCGACCCCGCACGCGGATCTGGTCGACAACACGACCTGGGACCTGGTGGCCGACATCGAGCGGCTGCGCGAGCAGTTGGGCATCGCGCGCTGGCAGGTGTTCGGCGGCAGCTGGGGCTCTACCCTGGCCCTGGCCTACGCCCAGAAGCACCCGGCGCAGGTGACCGAACTGGTGCTGCGCGGCATCTTCATGCTGCGCCGCTGGGAACTGGAATGGTTCTACCAGGAAGGCGCCAGCCGCCTGTTCCCGGATGCCTGGGAACACTACGTGGCAGCGATCCCGCCAGTGGAGCGGCACGACTTGATCTCGGCGTTCCATCGTCGCCTTACCAGCGAGGACGAAGCGGTGCGCCTGGCCGCGGCGCGTGCCTGGAGCGTGTGGGAAGGCGCGACCAGTTTCCTGCACGTGGACCGTGACTTCGTCAGTGGCCACGAAGATGCCAAGTTCGCCCTGGCCTTCGCCCGGATCGAGAACCACTATTTCGTCAACGGCGGTTTCTTCGAAGTGGACGACCAGCTGCTGCGCGATGTGCCGCGCATCGCCGACATCCCGGGCGTGATCGTGCAGGGCCGCTATGACGTGGTGTGCCCGATGCAGAGTGCCTGGGACCTGCACAAGGCCTGGCCGAAGTCGACGCTGGAGATCAGCGCTGCCGCGGGCCACTCGGCCTTCGAGCCGGAGAACATCGACGCGCTGGTGCGCGCCACCGACCGCTTCGCCTGAGGCAGGCGGCGGCCATGTCACCCGCGTCGGCGTGTGCCGACGCAGGTGAGTCGGTCTCTCCGGTGCCGGCCGTGCAATGGCTCAGAGGAATTGCGCCGCCAATGGCGGCAACAGCCGCGCCAAGCGCTGTGCCCACAGCAGCTGCCCGCCTTCGTCGGCGATCAGGTCCTGGCGGATCTCTAGTTCCACATGCAGCAGGCCGCGCCCTTCGCCGTAGACCGGCACCGCGTAGTCGCTGCTGTCACTGACCGCGTAGGGCTGGTTATCGCCCACGACCAGATCGCCTTGGGCCTGCAGCGCATCGCGTAGCGCGTGCGCCAGCCGGGTGTCGCGGTGATAGAGCACCCCCGCGTGCCAGGGCCGGGCGACGCCGGCCATCGCCGGGGTGAAGCTATGCATTGCCACCAGCAGGGTCGGGCGTGCCTGCGCCTGGCGTGCATCGAGTTCCTGGACGATGCGCGCGTGGTAAGGCGCGAAGATCTCGTCGATCCGCTGCTGCCGCTGTGCCGCGTCAAGGCTGGCATTGCCAGGCACGTCGGTGCCGTCGCTGCGCTGGGCGATCAACGTGGGCGAACCATGCGGGCGGTTGCAGTCGATGACCAGGCGCGAATAGGTCTGGGTGATTGCCACCGCGTCCAGTGCGGTGGCCAGTTGCGCGGTGACCCCGGCAATGCCGATGTCCCAGCCGATATGGCGGTCGAGCTCAGCCTGGGCCAGGCCGAGGTCGTGCAGCGCACGCGGCACGCGCTGGCCGGCGTGGTCGGCGATCAGCAGCCAGGGCGAGCGGCCGCCGCCATTGTGGACGGTGAACGCAGGCGGGTCTCCCGCGCCCAGCAGCGCTCGCGGTTCACTCACGCGGCGTGCCGTCCAGGTGATGTTCGATCATCCACAGCCCGGCCCAGAGCTTGGCGTCCAGCTCGTAGCCTTCGCCCATCTTTTCCACCAGCCAGGCGGCCGCGCGGGCACGCGGGATCTCGTGCACGTTGATGTCCTCGCTGTCATCGCCACCGCCGGCACCGACCCGGCGCAACCCGGTGGCGCGCACGAAGGCGACCTTCTCGTTGCTGGCGCCGGAGGAGGTCGGGCCGATCATCAATACCTCGGCGTGGTCGGCGGTCCAGCCGGTTTCTTCTTCCAGCTCGCGTACCGCCGAGGCTTCGATCGATTCGCCGGCCTCGATATCGCCGACCAACCCGGCCGGCATTTCGATCGTGCGCGCCTGCAGCGGCACCCGGAACTGTTCGACGAACACCACGTTGTCCTCCGGCGTCACCGCGATGATGATCGCGGCCAGGCCACCGGCATGCACGCGCTCTGAGTATTCCCAAGTTCCGCGCACCAGCATGCGTTGGTACTTGCCTTCGTAGACCACGCGCGGTTCGGCATGGCGCCCTTCGGTTTCTCGATTCATGGGGCGAAATCTTCCGTGGAGGGGGAGGTCGAAAACGGGACATTGGCGGCAGCGTGCAGGCGGCGCCGCGTCATCGGGCCGAAGCGCAGCGCCTCGCAGAGCCCGGCCAGCATGTCGGCATCGCCGTTGGCGCGGCCGAAGCCGGAGGCCGGCAAGCCGAGCGGGGCGTCCAGCGCTACCGTGGTGAGTTGCCGCCACAACAGCGCATGCTCGCGTTGCTCGCGCAGGCGCACCGCCATTTGCGCGGCGCCGCGCAGGCGCAGGAACGGCACTTCGTCCAGGCGCGCCAACAGCACGTCCAGGCTGCCGAAGTGCGCCAGCAGCACGGCCGCCGACTTGGTGCCGATGCCGGTCACCCCGGGAATGTTGTCCACCGCATCGCCGCACAATGCCAGGTAGTCGGCGATCTGGTGCGCATGCACGCCGTGCCGCGCCTTGACCCCGTCCATGCCCCAACGCTGGCCACGGGCGAAGTCCCATTGCTCATCGTGCTCGAACAGCAATTGCGACAGGTCCTTGTCGGCCGACACGATGATGCCGCGGAAATCCTGCGCGCGCGCCGCATGCAAGGCGCTGCCGATCAGGTCATCGGCCTCGTATTCGGTATGCCCCATCACCGCCAGGCCGAGCGCAGCGCACAGCGCCTTGCAATGGGCGAACTGGCGCCGCAGTTCTTCCGGCGCCGGATCGCGGTTGGCCTTGTAGGCGGGATACAGGCCGTGGCGGAAGCAACTGTCCAACGCTTCGTCGAAGGCCACCACCACGTGTTGCGGGCGCTCGCGCTCGATCAGGTCCAGCAGGAAGCGGGCGAACCCATGCACCGCGTTGGTCGGCCAGCCGTGGGCGTCGCGAAACTCGTCCGGCATCGAATGCCAGGCACGGAACACATACAAGCTGGCGTCCACCAGGTACAGCGGCTTGCGTGCCGGGCTCAAGCACGGCGCCGTCACGGCCGATAAGTCCGAATGGGTCATGGCGACCAGTCTTCGAGCAGTGCCGCAGGGTCCGGCCGCTCGCGCTCGGGCGCGGCCAGGCGGGGGGTGCCGATATGGATGAAACCGACAATGCGCTCGTGCGTGTCCAGACCGAGGTGGGCGGCCACTTCCGGGTCGTAGGCCATCCAGGCGGTCAGCCACTGCGCGCCGAACCCGTAAGCCTGCGCCGCCTGCAGCAAAGCGAAGCACACGCAGCCGGCGGTCAACAGTTGTTCCTGCTCGGGGACTTTGTGATCCGGTTGCAGGCGGGCGACCACGGTGACCACCAGCGGGGCGAAACTGAATCGTTGCCGATCCTTTTCCAGGGCTGCCGGCGCGGCATCGGGGTCGCGTTGCAGGGTGCGTGTGGCGAGGAACTGGCCCAGTGCATCGCGCGCATCGCCGGTAATTCGCAGGAAACGGAACGGCACCAGCTTGCCGTGGTCGGGCACGCGCACGGCCGAGCGCAACATCGCCAGCAGCGTCGCCTCGTCCGGGCCGGGCTCGCCGAGCTGGCGGGAGGGCGTCGAGCGGCGCTCGTCGAGCGCCTGCAACGAAAAAAGTGTGTGCATAATCCCACTTTGAAACCGCAATGGCCCGATTATAGACGGCCATCGGGAACCGCTATCGGGGGGCAGCGGCGGCCATTTGGCGCGCGGATACCCAGCAGGGCGGTCGCTTCCACCGTGTCCGTGGTCCCCGCGCTATGACGATCCATTCGCTGTCCGACGACCTCCCCAACCGCAACCTGCAATTGCTTGAACAGGTGCGCGAAGCGGTCCTGGTTCCGCTGGCCTCGGCCTTCATGGAAGTGCAGGGCGTGCTGGCCGAGGCGCTGTTCCGCCAGGCCGAGCGCACCAGCGTCGGGCAAAGCGATTATTTCGAGGCGATCGAGCTGCTGCGCCGCCAGCGCGAGCATGTCACCGCCGCCTTCCGTGGCCATCTCGCCAAGGCCTGGCAGGCGCTGGAGAGTGGCCGCCCGTTGTCGGTGGAGCGCACCCTGGCGCGCGGCCCGCAGGATCTGACCCTGGTGCCCGAGCACGAGCTCGATGTGCGGCTGGCGGTGCGTAACCTGGCCGGCTCCCTGCAGCACCGCTGGCGCCCCGAGCTGATGCGGCTGAACCGCTATATCGGCTTCATCGCCGGTGGCCTGCGCATCGATGCCGACAACAACCCGTTCGGGCCCGAACACCTCGGTACTGCCGTGTACGCCGCCTTCCAGGGCCTGCCGCTGGCGCCGCGGGTGCACCTGGCGGTGATCAAGATCTGCGAACAGCAACTGGGCGAGCGCATTGGCGAGCTCTATGCCGGGCTCGAACAGTCGCTGGCCGAAGTCACCCGCCTGCGCGACCTGCCGGCGGCCCGTGCACGCCGCCAGGCGATTCCGCGCGCCGATACCGCCGAGACCGAGCA
>DATLJF010000037.1:0-3465 GCA_035539015.1 Stenotrophomonas sp.
GGTCGGCCGCGTCGCCGACGGCTCGGCGCTGGTGCACAAGGCTGGCGCGACCATGGGCGAAATCGTCGCCTCGGTCCAGCGCGTGACCGACATCATGAGCGAAATCTCCGCCGCTTCGCAGGAACAGTCGGCCGGCATCGAGCAGGTCAACCAGACCGTCACCCAGATGGACGAGACCACCCAGCAGAACGCCGCGTTGGTGGAAGAAGCCACCGCCGCCGCCCGCTCGATGGAAGAACAAGCGGGCCAGCTGGCCGATGCCGTATCGATCTTCCGCCTGGAAGAACACAGCGCCATCGCCAGCCCAACCGCAGCGGCCCCGCGCAGCAGCGAACGCCCCGCCCGGCCGCAACCCGCCGCCGTGCGCCCCGCCCGCCCCGCACGCGCGCAGATCGAAGCAGTGGTCGCCGACGGCGACTGGCAGGAATTCTGATCTCTCCAGCAGTAGGCAACAGCGATACCCCGGCTTCGGCCGGGGTATTTTTTTCTGACGCTTGAAAGTCGGAGCATGCCAGTCGGTTCTAGGCGTTCCCGCCTGCGGGAGCGGCGCCCCGCTTTTCTCTCCCCGCAAAAAAGCCGCGCCCCTCGAAGTGGGACAACAAAAGCGCCTGGCGCCGTTTCGGCGGGTAGGGGCTTCAGTGGGGCGCGCTGCCTCAGTTGCTGGCAGCCTTACGAATGATGCCGTCGCCACGGCCGGGGAAAGGAATAGCCGATATCACGGCGATGGCGTCAGACAGGACGTCTGCCCGACAGCGCGAAGCCCCTACCCGCCGGAACGGGGCCCGCACCGCAAGCCAGCGCACCCAACCGCCGTCCTGTGATTCGGCGCTCACTACAGTCCCCCCGCCTGCGGCCGATAACCCTTATGAGCCCGAGGTGCCGCATGTCAAACGCTTCCCCCAGTGCAGTCGATAGCCGTGAATTCGAATTCGCCGATCGTGACTTCCGCCGGGTCTGCGAGCTGATCCACCAGCGCGCCGGCATTGCCCTGGCGCCGGCCAAGCGCGACATGGTCTATGGCCGCCTGTCACGGCGCCTGCGCGTGCTCGGGCTGCGTTCGTTTCGCGAATACCTCGACGTGCTGGAGCGCGGCGACGACGAGGACGAATGGCAGTCGTTCACCAACGCGCTGACCACCAACCTCACCTCGTTCTTCCGCGAACCGCACCACTTCGAGCGCCTGCGCGAGGAGCTGCTCCAGCGCCGCCATGAACCGACGCTGCGCTTGTGGTCGTGCGCCTCCTCCACCGGCGAGGAGCCCTACTCGATGGCCATCACCGCCTGCGAAACGTTCGGCAGCCTGCAGCCGCCGGTGCGGATCCTGGCCACCGACGTCGACACCCAGGTGCTGGAGACCGGTGCGCGCGGCGTCTACCCGGTGGACCGTGTTTCTTCGCTGGAGCCGGCGCTGCGCCGCAAGTACTTCCAGCGCGGCAGCGGTCCCAACGAAGGCAAGTGCCGGGTGCTGCCGGCACTGCGCCAGCTGATCGAATTCCGCCCGCTCAACCTGCTGGCGCCCCGCTACGACGTCGGCGGCCCGTTTGCCGCGGTGTTCTGCCGCAACGTGATGATCTACTTCGACAAGCCGACCCAGCGCGGGATCCTCTCGCGCCTGGTGCCGCACCTGGGCGACGACGGCCTGCTCTACACCGGGCACTCGGAAAACTACCTGCACGCCGCCGACCTGATCCAGCCGTGCGGACGCACGCTGTACCGCCGCGCCGCCCGCGGAGCCAGTGCATGAGCTCTGCGCTGAAGATCGACGAGGTGATGCGCTACCGCGACACCCGCTTCCAGACGATCGCCGCCAAGTTGCTGCCGACCCAGTACCTGGTGGTCGACGACGATACCGCGCTGACCACCACGCTCGGTTCGTGCGTGGCCGCCTGCGTGCGCGACCCGGTGCTGAAGATCGGTGGCATGAACCACTTCCTGTTGCCCGAGGGCCAGGTGGGCGATGGCGCGCCGGCGCGCTACGGCAGCTATGCGATGGAACTGCTGATCAACGACCTGCTCAAGCGCGGCGCGCACCGCAAGCGCCTGGAGGCCAAGGTGTTCGGCGGGGCCAACGTACTCAAGGGCTTCACCTCCAACCCGGTGGGCACGCGCAACGCCGAGTTCGTGCGCCAGTACCTGCAGGCCGAGCACATCCCGATCATTGCCGAAGACCTGTGCGGGATCCATCCGCGCAAGGTCTGGTTCTTTCCCACTACCGGCCGCGTGGTCGTGCAGCGCCTGCCGCATGCGCACGAAGCCGAGGTCGCCGCGACCGAGTCGGCCGTACGCGCCCGCTTGTCCAAGACGCCGGTCAGCGGCGGCGTGGAGTTGTTCCAATGAGCCTGCAAGCCCCTGTTCGCGTCCTGATCGTCGACGACTCGGCGGTCGTGCGCCAGATCCTCACCGAAATCCTCTCGCGCGATATCGGCATCGAAGTGGTCGGCAGCGCCGCCGATCCGCTGTTGGCGCGCGACAAGATCAAGCGCCTGAATCCGGACGTCATCACCCTGGACGTGGAAATGCCACGCATGGATGGCCTGGCGTTCCTGGAAAACCTGATGCGCCTGCGGCCCACGCCGGTGGTGATGATTTCCTCGCTTACCGAACGCGGCGCCGATACCACCCTGCAGGCGCTGGCTTTGGGTGCGGTCGACTTCGTCGCCAAGCCCAAGCTCGACATCGCCCGCGGCCTGGAAACCTATGCCGAGGAGATTGTCGGCAAGGTCAAGGCCGCTGCCCAGGCACGGGTCCGCGCCATTGCGCGTGCACCGTCGGCCAAGGTCGAGCTCGATGTCCAGGCTGCCCGCCCGACGCCATCGGCCGCGCGCGCCAGCCAGTTCCGCACGACCGACCGCTTGATCGCCATCGGCGCTTCGGCCGGCGGCACCGAGGCGCTGCGCGTGGTGCTCGAAGGCATGCCCGCCGATGCCCCGGCCATCGTCCTGACCCAGCATTTGCCCGCCAGCTTCAGCACCGCGTTTGCCGAGCGCCTGGACCGGCACTCGGCGATGTCGGTGCGCGAAGCGAGCGATGGCGAAGCGGTACTGCCCGGCCACGCCTACCTGCCGCCGGGCGGACGCCACCTGCGGGTCATCCGCGACGGTGCGCGCTGGCGTTGCCGCATCGACGATAGCGATCCGGTCAACCGGCACAAGCCGTCGGTGGACGTATTGTTCCGCTCGGTCGCCGCCAACGCTGGCCAGAATGCGATCGGCGCGATCCTCACCGGCATGGGCGACGATGGCGCACGTGGCTTGCTGGAAATGCAGCAGGCCGGCGCCGCCACGCTGGTGCAGGACGAAGCTACGTCGGTGGTCTGGGGCATGCCCGGGGCCGCCTTCAAGCTCGGTGCGGCGCAGGAAACCGTGCCGCTGGAACGTATCGCCGATCGCCTGCTCACCCTCGCCGGCCCGGGTCGTTAGCGTATGCACACGACCGCGTCCGTGCCTGCATCGCTGGCGACCGTCG
>DATLJF010000038.1:0-45515 GCA_035539015.1 Stenotrophomonas sp.
GGAACGCATTGCCCTGCTCGCGGTTCTTGCCCGAAGCGGCCGCCTGCTTGGAACTACCGAACGCCTGCAGCGTGGCCTGCGCTTCCTGCGCGCTCAGCAACGTGGTGCCCTTGCTCAGCGACGTCTGCAGGCCCTGGACCAGCACGCCCAGGTCGATGTCGTCCTTGATCCGCACCAGCGACGGGCCGACCATGCGGTCGCCCAGCATCAGGCCGACGTTCTGCTTGTTCACCGCCGGCGGCTGCGCGCCCGGCGCCAGGCCCGGCACCTGCTGGCCATTGCGCGCGGCCAGCGCGGTGCGCAGCGCGGCATCGGTGGCCTGCGCCTGCTCGTCGCCCAACAGCGGCTGGCCGCCCTTGAACGCGTTCTCGATCGCGCGCTGCATGGCGGCGGTGTCGATGTAATCGGCAACCGGCTCGAACGAACGGGCGATATCCATGCCGATGGCGTAGCTGACCTTCTCTTTCTCAGTGTTCAAAGCAGACTTCTCCTTGGTGGCCGCGGGCGCGGCCGTTTGCTGCGACATCGCCGGCGCCGAGGCGGCCATTGCCACGATCATCAGCGACGCTGCCGCGCCGCGCATTGCCATCTTCATTCGCTGTGAATCCTGAGTTGTAGGTGGACGCCGCCGCCGGCGCACGGGGCCGGCATTGTCGCATGCACGGGTGCTGCCGGCCTATGTCAGCGCTTGGCCGGTGCTGCGTTGAGTTCGCGCTCGATCGCCGCAATCAATGCCGGATCGTCCGGCTTGATCTTGCTGGGGAACTGCGCCACCACGTGGCCATCCCGCGCAATCAGGTACTTGTGGAAGTTCCAGCCCGGTGCCACGCCGGTGGCCGCAGTCAGGCGCTGGTACAGCGGGGTCGCCTCGGCGCCGAGCACGTGCACCTTCTCGAACATCGGGAACTTCACCCCGTAGGTGAGCTTGCAGAATTCCTGGATCTGCGCCTCGCTGCCCGGCTCTTGTCCCTTGAAATCGTTGGACGGGAAACCAAGCACCGCAAACCCCTGCGACTGGAAGCGCGTGTTCAGCGCTTCGAGTCCGTCGTACTGCGGAGTGAAGCCACACTTGCTGGCCGTATTCACCACCAGCACGACCTTGCCGCCGTAGGTTTTATTCAGATTGACCGCGGTCTTGCCGGCCAGCGGACGGTAGTCCAGGTCCAGCAGCGCCGGTGCGGCGGCGACGGCCAGGCCGCTTGTGACCAGCATAAAACCGAGCAAAAACAACTTATTGCGCAACATTGCCAGACTCCTGCGGTGGGCGGCAGAGGCCCGGCGGGCCCCTGCCATTGGTTGGGTATGACAGCAGCTTGACGTTCCCCGTGTTGGTGTTATAGTTACATACAACACCAGGCACCCAACGCAGGGGGAGCGCAATGAACAGCAAGGCGAACGCACTCATGCACGGCCGCGGCAAGCTATTCAGCCGCTCGGTTCCGTTGCTGCTCCTGCTGTCCGGCTCAGCCGTACTGGCAGCTGGTAGGCAGGAACCCGCATCCGGATTGGTCAAGGATACCGGCGCCGATTATGGCGTCTCGGCGGCGGCAGAGGAAAACACAGCGCCATCTCCGCAGGAACAAGCCCCCCGCGCCACGCGGCGGGCCCGCACCTCGCTGTCGATGCCCTATTTCTCCTTCGCGCAAAGCCTGCGTCCCCGGAGCTGACCTATGAGCGACATTACGTGGAGCGACGGCGCTCCCATCTACCGCCAGCTGAAGGATCGCGTGATCGCGATGATGCTGGACGGCATCATCAAGCCGGGCGATGCCCTGCCCTCGGTTCGCCAGGTGGCGGCCGAGTACCAGCTCAATCCGATCACCGTTTCGCGCGCCTACCAGGAACTGGCCGACGAGGCCCTGGTCGAGAAGCGGCGCGGACTGGGGATGTTCATGACCGAGGAAGCGGCCAAGAAGCTGCGTGGCAGCGAGCGCGACCGCTTCCTCAACGAAGAATGGCCGGCTGTGCTGGAGCGGATCCAGCGGCTGGGACTGTCATTGGATGATTTGCTGCCTTCGGGGAAACTGCCATGAATGCCGTCGTTTCGGAATCGGTCGTCAACGCACAGGGCCTGCGCAAGGCCTATCGCAACAAGCTGGCGCTGGACAACACGTCCTTCAATGTCGGCGCCGGCCGCATCGTCGGCCTGATCGGCCCCAACGGCGCCGGCAAGACCACCGCCCTGAAGGCCATCCTCGGCCTGACCGCGTTCGAGGGCACGCTCAAGGTGCTGGGCCTGGACCCGCGCCACAGCCGCGATGCCCTGATGAACGATGTCTGCTTCATCGCCGACGTGGCGGTGCTGCCGCGCTGGCTGCGCGTGGGCGAGGCGATCGACTTCGTCGCCGGCGTGCACCCGCGCTTCGACCGCGCCAAGTGCGAGCGCTTCCTGGCCAACACCCAGCTCAACCCCAAGCTGCGCGTGCGCGAACTGTCCAAGGGCATGATCGTGCAGCTGCACCTGGCGCTGGTGATGGCCATCGATGCGCGGCTGCTGGTGCTGGACGAGCCCACCCTGGGCCTGGACATCCTCTACCGCAAGCAGTTCTACCAGCGCCTGCTGGAAGACTACTTCGACGAGGAAAAGACCATCCTGATCACCACCCACCAGGTCGAAGAGATCGAGCACATCCTCACCGACGTGCTGTTCATCCGCGACGGCAAGATCGTGCTGAGCGCGGAAATGGAACACCTGGCCGACCGCTACACCGAAGTACTGGTCCCGGCCGACGCCGTCGCCGAGGCCCGCCGCTTGTCCCCGATCGACGAACGCAGCCTGCCGTTCGGCAAGAGCGTGCTGCTGTTCGACGGCATTCCCAAAGGCCAGTTGGCCACCTTGGGCGAAACCCGCACTCCTGGCCTGGCCGACCTGTTCGTCGCCATCATGAAGGGAACCTACGCATGAACATGGCAAAGACCCCTCTGACCCGGCATCCGGTGAGCGAATCGGGCAAGTTCGGCTGGCTGCTCAGGCGTGAATTCTGGGAGCACCGTGGCGGCTTCCTGTGGGCCCCGGTGATCACCGGCGCGATTGTCGTGGTGCTGTACGCACTGCTGGCAGTAATCGGCTCGGTGGCCGGACGCAAGCATGGCGGCGGCTTCAACCTGGACGAAGGCCCGCAGAAGATCCACCAAGTGGTCGGCGCCTTTGGCGACGGCGTCATGCTGGCCGGCGTCATCCTGGCCTGCGTGGTGCTCGCCTTCGTGGTGTTCTTCTACTCGCTGGGCTCGCTGTACGACGACCGCCGCGACCGCAGCGTCCTGTTCTGGAAGTCGTTGCCGCTGTCCGACACCCAGACCGTGTTGTCCAAGGCGGCGTGGGCGCTGCTGCTGGCCCCGCTGATCGCCCTGGTGGTCGGCCTGTTGATCGGCGTGGCGATGTGGCTGGTCACCGCACTGACCATGACCGTCAACGGCCTGTCCGCCGGCGGCGCGGTGTTCACCCACTCGCATCCGCTGCGCATCATCGGCGGGGTCATCGCCGCGCTGCCGGTCTATATCGCCTGGGCGCTGCCCACGGTCGGCTGGCTGATGTTCTGCTCGGCCTGGTCGCGCACCAAGCCGTTCCTGTGGGCAGTGCTGATCCCGATCCTGGCCTGCGTGATCATCAGCATGATGAACATCCTGCCGGGCCTGAACCTCAACCTCGGCGCTGTCTGGTACGTGGTGGTGTTCCGCGGCCTGCTGAGCGTGGCGCCGGGTGCCTGGTATGGCCGTATCGGCGCCCCAACGGGCAACGGCGAGATCAACACGCCGGAAGAACTGGCCCACGCCATCGACCTGCGTGACAGCTGGCAGGCGTTTGCCACCCTCGACCTGTGGATCGGCGTGGTGGTGGGCGTGGCGCTGATCGCCGGCGCGGTCTACATGCGCCGCTGGCGCGACGACAACTGATATCGGCGCGGCGCCTTCCAGGGCGCCGCGTTTTTCCGCATTCCAGGAGGATCACCCGATGCGCTTCACCCTAGCCGTGTGCTCGATGTTGCTGCTGCTACCCCTGGCCGCCCGCGCCGACGAACCGCAATGCAAGTCCAGCGAGGCGCGCAGCCTCAAGCTCGACCTTGCCGGGGTCAAGCGCGTGCTGTTCGAAGTCAACCACCACGACCTGCACGTCAAGGGCGTGCCCGGCACCGCCGGCAGTGCCAGCGGTCGTGCCTGCGCTTCCAATCCGGACCTGCTCAAGCAACTGACCGTCAGCCAGCGCAAGTCCGGCGACCAGCTGGTGGTGACGCTGGCGCGCAAGAGCGGGGGCTGGTCGTTCGGCAATACTTATGCCTACCTCGATATCCGTGCCGAAGTGCCGGCCAACCTGCCGGTGCAACTGGACGTGGGTTCGGGCGATGCCGATATCGAAGGGGTAGCCTCACTGGCGCTGGATACCGGCTCGGGCGATATCAACGGCCGCGACATCAAGGGCGCGGTGAGCGCCAAGACCGGCTCGGGCGATATCCAGCTTGAGCGCATCGGCGCGCTTAAGATCGAATCGATCGGTTCGGGCGACCTGCGCGCGCAGCAGGTCAACGGCGCGGCCGAGGTCGGCACGCTGGGATCGGGCGACCTGGACCTGGTCGATGTGCAGGGCAATGTACACGTGGGCGCCGTCAGTTCCGGCGATGTTGAAATCCGCGGGGTCAAGGGTTCGGTGACCGTCGATTCGATCGGCTCGGGCGATGTGAGCGCGCGCGACGTCGGCGGCGACCTGACGGTCAAGCGCAAGGGCAGTGGCGATGTGAACCACAGCGGCGTGCGCGGCAAGATCAACGTGCCGCGGGAGGACTGAACATGCGCGCTGCCACCCTTTCCAATGCGTTGCGCCTGCTCGGCCTGGTCGCCAGCGTGCTGTTGCTCGGTGCCTGCAGCCGCCATGACAGCGGCCACGACAGCGCCAAGGCCGAGCCCGACGGCGGCAAGCGCGAACATGTTGTCAGCGTCAGCAGCGGCATCAGCCTTGACGGCGACAAGCTGACCCTGCGCCGCGGCACTTTGCCCGAGGCAGTGATCACTCCGACCGGCGACCTGGTGCTGGGCGGCAAGACCGTCACCACCAGCGAACCGCAGCGCCAGGCGATGACCGCCTATCGCAAGCAGGTGCAGGCGATCACCTTGCAGGGCGTGGAGCTTGGCAAGGCCGGCGCGCGCCTGGGCGCCGACGCGGCGGGCGAAGCGATCAAGGGCTTGTTCAACGGCGAGGTCGACAAGATCGGGGACAAGGTCGAAGCGCAGGCCGATGCGATCAAGAAGGAAGCGCTGAAGCTGTGCGACCAGGTCGAGTTGCTGCGTCTGGCCCAGGACGCGGCGGTGCAGCGCGTACCGGAGTTCAAGCCTTACAGCCAGGTCGACCAGGACGATGTGGCGGAATGTCGCAAGTAGGTCGCGCGCGGCTTGCGTCAGCCACCTGTGCAGGCCGCCTTCGGGCGGCCTGCTGCGTTACGGCGCCTCGGTGGGCAGCGGGCGATTAGAATATCGACACTCCCCTGCCCGGTCCGGTTCGATGAAAAAACTCTTCCTGGTTGCGATTGCACTGGCGCTGTGCGCGACTTTGGCCGCCTGCGGCCAGCAGTCCGCCGCGCGCGCCGAGCGTTCCAAGCCGCGGGTCTCGGTGACCACCCAGGCGGTGCAGATCCGGCGTGCCCCGGCGCCGAATGTGGAGATCACCCCGGAGGGGCGCCTGCGCATGGATGACATCGAAGTGCCGCTGCCAGATGCGCGGCGCGAGCGCCTGCAGCTGTTGTTCGGCCATTTGCAGATGTTGCGGCAGGAGGCGCTGGCGACGGCGCCGGCGGATCCGAACAACCGCGGGGTGCCGTTGCAGTCGAATGCGCAGGTGGATGCGTTGCGCGATGAGCTTTTGCGGGATGTGCCTACGTTGGCGCCTTATCGGGAGAGTTTTAACCGCATCACTGCTGAGCGTAGATGAGGTTTTTTGGGGGGTTTGCGGCCTGCGGCCGCGACCGCTTTTTGGCTTTGTTGCGTGCTGATGGTTTTGTGCTTTGGATGTTGATCGGCTCGCTTGGTTTTTGCGTGCGGACTGCGGGGGCATGGCCCTTTCGGGACACGCCGTGAACCCATCCATGGGGGCTAATCGGCGACATCCATGTCGCCGATTGTCCCGAAAGGGCCATGCCCCCACAGTCCCGATAGACGACGACGGCGGATGGGGAAAGGCAAGAGCGAGGGGTGAGAGTGAGATGAGAGAGATGGGATAAAGGCTTTGGCTTTGGCTTTTGCCATTCCTCTTTCCCTCTCCAGCGCGCCCCTAACGAAGTGGGAAAATTAAAGCGCCTGGCGCCGAGACGGCGGGGATCGGGGTCAGTGGGGCATGGATGCCCCACGGCGGCGACTCAGACACGGACGTCTGTGGAGCCGCGACCCCGATACCCGGCGGCTCGGGGCCCGCACCGCAAGCCTTCGAATCGTCCGCCCAACCGACGCGCGCCCTCATCACGCCCCGCCACCCCCACCCGCATGGATTCCGCCTTCGGTCAACGCACGCGGATCCAACAGGCGCCGCAGCTCGGCCTCGGGCAGGCCGCTGTCTTCCAGCGCGACCTTCAGCACCGGCCGGTTCTCCTTGTAGGCGCGCTTGGCGATCGCGGCGGCTTTTTCGTAGCCGATGATCGGGTTGAGCGCGGTTACCAGGATCGGGTTGCGGTCGAGGGCTTCGCGCACGCGGTCCTGGCGCACTTTCAGCCCGGCGATCGCCGAGTCGGCCAGCAGCCGGGCGACGTTGGCCAGCAGGCCGATGGAGTCGAGCAGGTTCAGCGCGATCAGCGGCAGGGTGACGTTGAGCTGGAAGTTGCCGGTCTGGCCGGCGACGGTAATGGCGGTGTGGTGGCCAATGACCTGGGCACAGGCCATTACGGTGGCTTCGGGTATCACCGGGTTGACCTTGCCCGGCATGATCGAGGAGCCGGGCTGCAGTGCCGGCAGTTCGATTTCGCCCAGGCCTGCGAGCGGTCCGGCGTTCATCCAGCGCAGGTCGTTGGCGATCTTGATCAGGGCCACGGCGGTGGCGTTGAGCTGGCCAGAAAGTTCGACGGCATCGTCTTGCGCGGCCAGGCCTTCGAACTTGTTCTCGGCGCTTTCAAAGCGCGTGCCGGTGCTGCCCGACAGCAGTTTGGCGACCTTGCTGCCCAGGCGCGGATCGGCGTTGATGCCGGTGCCGATGGCGGTGCCGCCCAGCGGTAGCCGGCGCAGGCGCTTGAGGCTGTCTTCGATGCGTGCCTCGGCCGAGGCGATCTGGGCCGACCAGGCGCCGAATTCCTGCTGGAAGGTCAGCGGCATGGCGTCCATCAGGTGGGTGCGGCCGGTCTTGACGACTTTGGCCAGGCCCTTGCCGCGCTTGTCGATGGTCTTGCGCAGGTGCTTGAGCGCGGGCAGCAGTTGTTCGACGCTGGCCAGTTGCGCCGATACGCGGATGGCGGTGGGGATCACGTCGTTGGAGCTCTGGCCCAGGTTGACGTGATCGTTGGGGTGGACCTTGGCTTTGCCGGCACGCGTGGCCAGGGTCGCAATCACCTCGTTGGCGTTCATGTTGGACGAGGTGCCCGAGCCGGTCTGGTAGACGTCGATCGGGAAGTGGGCGTCGTGGCGGCCTTCGGCTACTTCCTGCGCGGCCTGTTGCACGGCCTTGGCCACGCCCTTGGGCAACAGGCCCAGTTCGGCGTTGACCTGGGCCGCGGCGCCCTTGATCAGGCCCAGCGCGCGGATGAAGCCACGCGGCATCGGCTGGCCCGAGACCGGGAAGTTCTGCACCGCGCGCTGGGTCTGCGCGCCCCACAGGGCGTCGGCGGGCACTTGCAGTTCGCCCATGCTGTCGTGTTCGGTCCGGTACTTGTCGCTCATTTGCAATCTCCGCACTTCGGTTTCGGGGGAGGCGGCACCGTCGCGGCGCCGCGGTTGGAGGGCTGGCGCTGGCTGCGGGCAAGCCGCGGGCTGACCTGCCCACGATACGCGCCGGTCCTGGCCGCGCCCAGCGGTGATGGCCGCGTCCGGCCGGCCGGCGCCGCTGCGACCGGCGTAGAATACGCACCCCTGTCGCCTGCCCTTGCCGCCCCCATGACGGAATCCGCCCTGCTCGCCCTGTCCCCGCTCGATGGCCGCTACGCCGGCAAGGTCGATGCCCTGCGCCCGATCTTTTCCGAATACGGGCTGATCCGTGCGCGGGTGAAGGTCGAGATCGAATGGCTGCTGGCGCTGGCTGCCGAGCCGGGCATCGTCGAACTGGCCGCGTTCCCGGCCCGCGCCGTGCAGACCTTGCGTGCACTGGCCGAGGATTTCTCGGTGGCCGATGCGGCGCGGGTCAAGGAGATCGAGCGCACCACCAACCACGACGTCAAGGCGGTGGAGTACTTCATCAAGGAACGCCTCAAGGGCGATGCCGAGCTGGGCCCGGCGCTGGAGTTCGTGCACTTCGCCTGCACCAGCGAAGACATCAACAATCTTTCCTACGGCCTGATGCTGGCGCAGGCGCGGCAGGCGGTGCTGCTGCCGGCGCTGGACGGGATCATCGCCAGCCTGCGCGGGCTGGCCCACGCCCAGGCCGCGCAGCCAATGCTCTCGCGTACCCATGGCCAGACGGCTTCGCCCACCACCCTGGGCAAGGAACTGGCCAATGTGGTGGCGCGCCTGCAGCGCCAGCGCCAGCAGATCGCCGCGGTCGAGCTGACCGGCAAGATCAATGGCGCGGTCGGCAACTACAACGCCCACGTCGTGTCCTATCCGGACGTGGACTGGCCGGCCTTCGCGCAACGTTTCGTCGAGGGCCTCGGGCTGGTGTTCAACCCCTACACCACGCAGATCGAGCCGCACGACAATGTCGCCGAGATCGGCGATGCCGCGCGCCGCGCCAACACCATCCTCATCGACCTGGCGCGCGACATCTGGGGCTACATCTCGCTGGGCTATTTCAAGCAGAAGCTGAAGGAAGGCGAAGTCGGCTCTTCGACCATGCCGCACAAGGTCAACCCGATCGACTTCGAGAATGCCGAAGGCAACTTCGGCCTGGCCAATGCGCTTTTCGAACACTTCTCGGCCAAGTTGCCGATCAGCCGCTGGCAGCGCGACCTCACCGACTCCACCGTGCTGCGCGCCGTCGGCACCGCCTTCGGCCATACCCAGGTGGCGCTGGATTCGCTGGCCAAGGGCCTGGGCAAGCTGGAAGTGAACCCGCAGCGCCTGGACGGTGATCTCGACGCGGCCTGGGAAGTGCTGGCCGAGGCCGTGCAGACGGTGATGCGTCGTCACGGCCTGCCCAATCCCTACGAACAACTCAAGGCGCTGACCCGCGGCCAGGGCATCACCGCCGAGTCGATGCGCGCCTTCGTCGAATCGCTGGAGCTGCCGGCCGCCGACAAGCAGCGCCTGCGCGAGCTGACGCCCGGCGGCTACACCGGCCTGGCCGAGCGCCTCGCCCGCGCCATCTGATCACCGGCGCCCCGCTGGCGCCGGGGACGGGAGACGTGCGATGGACCTGCTGGTCAACCTGGACGTGCCCGACCTTGCCGCCGCCGAGCGGCTGTACATCGCCGCCTTCGGCCTGCGCCCGGGCCGGCGCTTCGGCCCAGCCGCGCTGGAGCTGCTGGGCGCTGCGGTACCCCTATATCTGTTGGCGCAGCCGGCCGGCAGCCGCGGCGCGGCCGGTGAACCACGCCACTACCAACGCCACTGGACGCCGGTGCACCTGGACGTGGCGGTCGCCGACCTTGAAGCCGCCCTCGACCGCGCCCTGGCCGCGGGCTTCCTGGCCGACGACCTGAGCGGGGGACCGCAGGACCCAGCCGCCGCCCGCGCCACCATTCGCCAAGCCCCCTGGGGCCGGCTGGTCCGCCTGGCCGACCCCTTCGGCCACGGCTGGTGCCTGCTGCAATTTTCCGCCGCCGGCTACGACGCCGTGGCCACACCAGCCCCGCACCCACCCTGACTCAAGCTGGCGCAAGGCGGCCATCACCCGCCCTGGGCCACAATCGATCCGTCTCTGCGACCCCCCGGTCCGCGCTTTGCAGGAACCCCATGAAGAAACCAGCCGCCCTTCCGTTCGAGATCCAGGCCACCGCCCAGCACCCGCTGGGCATGCCCACCGCGCGCTTCCTGCGCGATTACTGGCACAAGCGCCCGCTGCTGATCCGCCAGGCCTTCCCCGGCTTCCAGACGCCGGTGACCCCCGAAGACCTGGCCGGGCTGGCCTGCGAGGAAGGCGTGCTGGCCCGGCTGATCTCGCACGACCGTGACCGCGATGACTGGCAGGTGCGCAGCGGCCCGTTCGAAGAAACCGACTTCCCCGGCCTGCCCGACCACGACTGGACGCTGCTGGTACAGGACGTGGACAAATGGGACCCGGACGTGCGCGCGCTGCTGGCGCAATTCGCCTTCCTGCCGCGTTGGCGCATCGACGACATCATGATCAGCTTCGCCGCCACCGGCGGCTCGGTCGGCGCCCATGTCGACCACTACGACGTGTTCCTGCTGCAGGGCCTGGGCCAACGCCGCTGGCAGATCGACGCCAGCGTGGCCATGGGCCGCAGGGCGCCGCCCCTGGCCTTCCGCGAAGACGCCGAGATCAAGCTGCTGCAACGGTTCACCCCGACCCACGACTGGGTCCTGGCGCCGGGCGACATGCTGTATCTGCCGCCCCTGGTTCCCCACCATGGCGTCGCCGTCGACCCGTGCCTGACTTTCTCTATCGGCACCCGCGCGCCATCCTCGGCCGAGCTGATCAGCGACTACCTGGACACGTTGATCGCCGACGCCGACGAGGCGGTGCGCTATCACGACGAGGATCTGGCCGCACCGGCCGATCCCTATGAGATCGACGAAGCGGCGATGGGGCGAGCGATCGCGGCCCTCAATGCGCTGCGCATGAACGACCCCGACCGGCTCGGCGAGTGGTTCGGCCGCTTCATCACTACCTATCGCGCCTCCGGCGATATCGCTTCGCCGCCACAGGCCCCGGACGCCGCCGAACTGGCCCAGGCCCTGGCCGAGGGCACCGTGATCTACCGCCACCCGTGGTCGCGCGTGGCCTGGCGTCGCGCACGCAAGGGCGCGTTGCTGTTCGTCAGCGGACACGCCTTCGCCCTGCCCTTGCGCGATGCCCAGCGCCTGGCGGCGCTGGACGAGATCGACGAAGCGGCCTACGCCCAGCTCTCCGAGCGCGGCCGCGCGGCACTGCTGGCGTTGGTCGAACTGGGCCATTACGCCCCCGGCAGCTACCCTGGCGATGACGAGTACGAGGAAGACGAGGCCGACCACGGCAACGGGGCCGCAGCCCACCACAGCCTGCTCGAATCCTCGGGCGATGACACCGACGGCGGCGAGATCGACCCGGATGTAGACCCCGAGGACCTCGCCGACGAAGAAGACGAGGAAGACGAAGAAGAAGACGACGAGGACGCATGAGCGCGCCCGGTCCGTTCGTGCTCGAGCACAGCGAAGGCGGCGCTCGCGCCGCTGAGCTACTCGCATTGCGGGCGCAAGTGTTCGAAGGCGCCGAGGCCGGCAGCGGCTTCACGCCCGAACAGCGCGAATGGGACGCTCTGGACACCTTGAGTCTGCACGTGCTGGCGCGCGACCTCGATGGTCGCCTGCTGGGCGCCGGGCGCTTGACGCCGGACCAGCGCATCGGCCGCTTCGGCGTGGTGCCGGCCTGGCGCGGCCAGGGCGTGGCCCGGGCACTGCTGGAAGCCTTGCTGGATACCGCGCGCCAGCGCCAATGGCCGCAGTTGCGCGTGCGCGTGACGCCCGCTGCACAAGCGTTCTTTGGCCGTGCCGGGTTCCTGCCCGTGGCCGGCAGCGCCGACCTGCATCGGCGCCTGGACGGTCCGATGGCGGTGGAAGATGTGTATGCCGCGACCCTGGCCAGCACCGCGTTGATCGCCCAATCGCGGCGGGAACTGCGCATCTACAGCCGCGCCCTGGATCCGGGTTTGTTCGATGCCGCGCCGCTACAGGCGGCGCTGCGCCGTTTCTCCACGCTGCGCCATGACAAGCAGGTGCGGGTGCTGCTGCAGGAAGCGGCGAGCCCGCAACTGCTGGATTCGCCGCTGCTGCGCATGGCGCAGCGGCTGCCCACTGTGTTCCAGTTCCGCGCAGTATCCGATCCGGTGGACGCGAGCTATCCCTCTGCCTACCTGGTTGGCGATGCCCAGGGCTACTACTTTCGTTCTACGGGCAATCGCTACGACGATGGCGAGGCCTGGCTCGAAGGCGCGGCCCGTGCACGCCAATTGCGCACGCATTTCGAGCATATCTGGGAGCGCAGCCGGCCCTGGAGCGAACATCGTGCCCTGGGTTTGTGACGTGCCCGAATGCGTTCTCTGTCGCAGGGCTGACCGCCCAAGCCAGGCCAAGTCCCATGCATGCGCCCCGTTGCCAGCGCGTAGGGGTATAATTTTCGGGCTTAGCCAACGCCCGTCCGGCCTCCGGTCGGCCATGTGGCCTGCCCCAAGCAAGCCCCCATATCTCAAGCGACCCGACTTACCATCGTGGACAATCTACTGAAGCAGTTTGCGCAGTCTTCGCAGCTCGCCGGCGGCAATGCCGCCTACATCGAGGACCTGTACGAGCAGTACCTCGTCTCTCCCGACAGCGTCGATCCCAAGTGGAAAACCTACTTCGACGGCTTCCAGGGCCGTGAGGCCGGCGACGTGCCGCATTCGGCCGTCATCGCCCACATCGGCGAGGCTGCGCGCAATGCTGCCAATGCCGGCCTGGCCGGTGGCGCCAGCGATGAGCGCGAGCGCAATGTCGGCCGCCTGATCACCGCCTACCGTTCGCGCGGCCACCTCGGCGCACGCCTGGACCCGCTGGACCTGACCCCGCCGATCAATCCGCCGGACCTGGACCTGCCGTTCCACAGCCTGTCGCCGGCCGACCTTGACAGTGAGTTCAGCACCGGCGGCGTCGGCGGCCAGCCGCGCATGAAGCTGCGCGACCTGCTCGCCCGCCTCAAGGCGACCTACGCCAGCTCGATCGGCGTGGAGTTCATGCACATCCCGGAGTTCGACCAGCGCAAGTGGATCTACCAGCGCCTGGAGAACGCCGGCGGCAAGATCGCCGGCGACAACGACAGCCGCCTGCGCACGCTCGAACGCCTGACCGCCGCCGAGGGCCTGGAGCGTTACCTGCACACCAAGTACGTCGGCCAGAAGCGTTTCTCGCTGGAAGGCGGCGATGCGCTGATCCCGATGATGGACGGCATCGTGCGCCAGTCCGGCCGCGATGGCGTCAAGGACATGGTGATCGGCATGGCCCACCGTGGCCGCCTCAACGTGCTGGTCAACACCCTGGGCAAGAACCCGCGCAAGCTATTCGATGAGTTCGAAGGCAAGTTCGAGCACGCCCATGACGACCGCGCCCACACCGGCGACGTCAAGTACCACATGGGTTTCTCCGCCGATATCGCGGTGGGCGACGACAAGCAGGTGCACCTGGCGCTGGCATTCAACCCCTCGCACCTGGAAATCGTCGACCCGGTGGTTGCCGGCTCGGTGCGTTCGCGCCAGGAGCGCTTCGGCGACAGCAGCCGCAAGGAAGTGCTGCCGGTGCTGATCCATGGCGACGCCGCCTTTGCCGGCCAGGGCGTGGTGATGGAGCTGTTCCAGATGTCGCAGGCGCGCGGCTTCGCCGTCGGCGGCACCGTGCACATCGTCATCAACAACCAGATCGGCTTCACCACCAGCACCCGCGACGACGCCCGCTCGACGCTGTACTGCACCGACGTGGCCAAGATGATCGGCGCGCCGGTCTTCCACGTGAACGGCGACGATCCGGATGCGGTGATGTTCGTGGCCAAGCTGGCCTACGAATTCCGCCAGCAGTTCAAGAAGGACGTGGTCATCGACCTGGTCTGCTACCGCCGCTGGGGCCACAACGAGGCCGACGAGCCGGCGGCGACCAATCCGGTCATGTACCAGACCATCCGCAAGCACAAGACCACCCGCGAGCTGTACGCCGCGCAGCTGGAAAGCGAAGGCGTGATCAAGGCCGACGCCGCCAAGGCGCTGGTCGATGGTTACCGCGACAAGCTCGATTCGGGCGAGTTCACCACCGAAGTGGCGACCCGCAAGCCGGACGAGTTCGCCATCGACTGGTCCAAGTACCTGTCGGGCAAGCTCAGCGACAGCGTCGACACCACGGTAAAGCGTGGCGCGCTGGACCAGCTGGCCAAGATCATCAACACCATCCCGGCCGGGGTCGAGCTGCACCCGCGCGTGGCCAAGATCTACGAAGACCGGCAGAAGATGGCCGCCGGCGACCAGGCCGGCGACTGGGGCTTTGCCGAGAACCTGGCCTACGCCACCTTGCTGGCCGAAGGCCACAAGCTGCGCCTGGTTGGCCAGGATGCTGGCCGTGGCACGTTCTTCCACCGCCACGCGATCCTGCACGACCAGAAGACCGACAGCTATTACCTGCCGCTGCGCCAGCTGGTCGAAAACCCGGACGATGCCACCGTGATCGACTCGCTGCTCAGCGAGGAGGCGGTCATGGGCTTCGAATACGGCTACTCCACCACCGATCCCAACGCCTTGTGCATCTGGGAAGCGCAGTTCGGCGACTTCGCCAATGGCGCGCAGGTGGTGATCGACCAGTTCATCGCCGCCGGCGAAGCCAAGTGGGGCCGCATCACCAGCCTGGGCCTGTTCCTGCCGCACGGCTACGAAGGCCAGGGCCCCGAGCACAGCTCGGCGCGCCTGGAGCGCTTCCTGCAGCTGTGCGCGCTGGAGAACATGCTGGTGTGCGTGCCGACCACCCCGGCGCAGTGCTTCCACATGATCCGCCGGCAGATGCGCATGAGCACGCGCAAGCCGCTGGTGGTGATGACGCCCAAGTCGCTGCTGCGCCACAAGCTGGCGGTGTCCTCGCTGGACGAGCTGGCCAACGGTGAGTTCCAGCACCTGATCCCGGACAAAGCCGCCGACGCAAGCAAGGTCAAGCGCGTGGTCGCGTGCTCGGGCAAGGTCTACTACGACCTGCTCGAAGACGCGCAGAAGCGTGGCCAGGACGATGTCGCCATCCTGCGCGTGGAGCAGCTGTACCCGTTCCCGCGCGCGCTGCTCGCCGCCGAGCTGAAGCAGTACGGCAAGGCCACCGACGTGGTGTGGTGCCAGGAAGAGCCGCAAAACCAGGGCGCGTGGTACCAGATCAAGCACCACCTGCAGGCAGTGCTGGCCGAAGGCCAGTCGCTGCACTACGCAGGCCGTGCCCGCTCGCCCTCGCCTGCCGCCGGCCACATGGCCGACCACATCGCCGAACAGCAGAAGCTGGTCGCCGATGCGCTGGTCAACCCGTTCAACGACCAGGTCGCTGAATAACCTTTACCCCCAAGAACAGAACTCTAGGACGCTCCTCCAATGGCCACCGAAGTCAAAGTTCCGGTACTGCCCGAATCCGTTTCCGACGCCACCATCGCCAGCTGGCACAAGAAGGCCGGCGAAGCGGTCAAGCGCGACGAGAATCTGGTTGACCTGGAAACCGACAAGGTCGTGCTCGAAGTCCCCTCGCCGGTCGACGGCGTGCTGAAGGAAATCAAGTTCGAGACCGGCAGCACCGTGACCAGCAACCAGGTGCTGGCCGTGATCGAGGAAGGCGCCGCTGCCAGCGCAGCCCCGGCGGCCGAAAAGCCGGCCGAGGCCGCCCCGGCACCGGCGGCCGCCGCACCGGCCGCTGCTGCGCCGGCCAAGGCCGCCGCCCCGGCCCCGGCTGCCAAGTCGGCTGCCGACAGCCTGCCGCCCGGCGCGCGCTTCACTGCGATCACCGAAGGCGTGGACCCGGCGCAGGTCGACGGCACCGGCCGTCGCGGCGCGGTGACCAAGGAAGACATCGTCAACTTCGCCAAGGCTGGCGGCGCGGGTCGCGCCGGTGGCGCGCGTCCGGAAGAGCGCGTGCCGATGACCCGCATCCGCAAGCGCATCGCCGAGCGCCTGATGCAGTCGAAGAACTCGACCGCGATGCTGACCACCTTCAACGAAGTCAACCTGGCCAAGGTCTCGGCCGTGCGCAAGGAGCTGCAGGACGAGTTCCAGAAGGCCCATGGCATCAAGCTCGGTTTCATGAGCTTCTTCGTCAAGGCCGCAGCCAACGCGCTGCAGCGTTTCCCGCTGGTCAATGCCTCGATCGACGGCGACGACGTGATCTACCACGGCTACGCCGATGTCTCGATCGCCGTGTCCACCGAGAAAGGCCTGGTCACGCCGGTCATCCGCAATGTCGAGCGCATGTCCTTCGCCGACATCGAGAAGACCATCGCCGACTACGCCAAGAAGGCGCGCGACGGCAAGCTGAGCCTGGAAGAACTGCAGGGCGGCACCTTCACCGTGACCAACGGCGGCACCTTCGGCTCGTTGCTGTCCACGCCGATCATCAACCCGCCGCAGAGCGCCATCCTGGGCATGCATGCGATCAAGGAACGCCCGATTGCCGAGAACGGCCAGGTCGTGGTCGCGCCGATGATGTACCTGGCGCTGTCCTACGACCACCGCATCATCGACGGCAAGGACTCGGTGCAGTTCCTGGTGGACATCAAGAACCAGCTGGAAAACCCGGGCCGGATGCTGTTCGGCCTGTAAGGCGTCACTCATCCACGGCGCATCGCGCCTGCCCTCATCCGGCGCTTTGCGCCACCTTCTCCCCTCGCGGGGAGAAGGAGATTGGAAGGAACTCTCATGGCTGAACAATTCGACGTCGTCGTCATCGGTGCCGGCCCGGCCGGTTATCACGCCGCCATCCGCGCGGCCCAGCTGGGCCTGAAGGTTGCCTGCGTCGATGCGGCGCTGGGCAAGGATGGCCAACCGGCCCTCGGTGGCACCTGCCTGCGCGTGGGCTGCGTGCCGTCCAAGGCGCTGCTGGATTCCTCGCGCCAGTTCTGGAACATGAGCCACATCTTTGGCGACCACGGCATCAGCTTCAAGGATGCGCAGATGGACGTCGGCGCGATGGTTGGCCGCAAGGACAAGATCGTCAAGCAGTTCACCGGTGGCATCGCGATGCTGTTCAAGGCGAACAAGATCACTGCCTACTACGGTTTTGCGCAGTTGCAGCCGGGCAATGCGGTCAAGGTCAAGCAGCACGATGGCAGCGAAGTCGAGCTCAAGGGCACCAACGTGATCCTGGCCCCGGGCTCGGATTCGATCGAATTGCCGTTCGCCAAGTTCGACAACGAGACCATCGTCGACAACGTCGGCGCGCTCGACTTCACCGAAGTGCCCAAGCGCCTGGCGGTGATCGGCGCCGGCGTCATCGGCCTGGAACTGGGCAGCGTGTGGAAGCGCCTGGGTTCGGAAGTGGTCATCCTCGAAGCGCTGCCGGACTTCCTGGCCGCCGCCGATACCGATATCGCCAAGGCCGCGGCCAAGGAATTCAAGAAGCAGGGCCTGGAGATCAAGCTCGGCGCCAAGGTTTCCAAGACTGAAATCAGCGGCAAGGGCAAGAAGAAGGAAGTGGTCGTCAGCTACACCGATGCCGAAGGCGAGAAGTCGCTGACCGTCGACAAGCTGCTGGTCGCGGTCGGCCGCAAGGCCGCCACCCAGGGCCTGCTGGCCGAAGGCACCGGCGTGCAGCTCAACGAGCGCGGCCAGATCGTGGTCGATGAGCATTGCCACACCGGCGTCGATGGCGTCTGGGCGATCGGCGACTGCGTGCGCGGGCCGATGCTGGCGCACAAGGGCTTCGAGGAAGGCATTGCGGTGGCCGAGCTGATCGCCGGCCTGCCGGGCCACGTCAACTTCGACACCATTCCGTGGGTGATCTACACCGAGCCGGAAATTGCCTGGGTCGGCAAGACCGAGCAGCAGCTCAAGGCCGAGGGCGTGCCGTACAAGGTCGGCACCTTCCCGTTCGCGGCGATCGCGCGTGCGGTGGCCATGGCCGAACCGGCAGGCATGGTGAAGCTGATCGCCCATGCCGAGACCGACCGTGTGCTGGGCCTGCACCTGGTGGGCGTGGGCGTGTCCGAACTTGTGCACGAAGGCGTGCTGACCATGGAATTCAATGGCTCGGCCGACGACCTTGCACGCATCTGCCACGCGCATCCGACGCTGTCCGAGGCGATCCACGATGCCGCGATGGCGGTGAGCAAGCGCGCCATTCACAAGGTCAACTGACCTGCGGGACCGAGGTTTCGGCACGGGCCTGTCCTGCGCCGGCGCCTCCTGCAACGCCGGACCGAAAGGTCCGGCGTTCTTGTTTCCACCTCATCTGGCTGACGACTCTCATGAAAAGCATCTGCGTCTATTGCGGCTCCAATCCCGGCAGCAAGCCGGCCTACAGCGAACGCGCCATCGCCCTGGGCGACCGCATCGCCAAGGAAGGCCTGCGCCTGGTCTATGGCGGCGGCAACGTCGGCTTGATGGGCACGGTGGCCAACGCGGTGCTGGACGCCGGCGGCGAGGTGACCGGCGTGATCCCACAGCAGCTGGCGGACTGGGAAGTGGCCCATCGCGGCCTGACCTCGCTAGAAATCGTCGGATCGATGCATGAGCGCAAGTCGCGCATGTTTGACCTCTCCGATGCCTTCGTCGCCCTGCCCGGCGGTTTCGGCACGATGGAGGAAATCTTCGAGATGCTGACCTGGCGCCAGCTCGGCATCGGCAACAAGCCCTGCGCCTTCCTCGACATCGAGGGCTTCTACGCACCGCTGATCGGCATGATCGATCGCATGGTGGAAGAACGCTTCCTGCACCCGGACCAGCGCGCCGACCTGTGGTACGGCAGCGATATCGAGCAGATGCTGGAATGGATGCGCGGGTATGAGCCGGCACAGGCGTCTAAGTGGATTGATGAAAAGCGGCGCAGCGCTTTGCGCTGAGTCACCGATGGGGCCTCGTGTAGGAGCGGCTTCAGCCGCGACCGCAAGCATCAAGCCACTACGAAACTAAACCTGCAACGCCTCTTCCGGTCGCGGATGCGGCTTGCCCAGCAGGTAGCCCTGGCCGTAATGGCAACCCAACTCGCGCAGGGTGCGCCACTGCTGTTCGGTCTCGATGCCCTCGCCCACGGTTTCGATCCCCAGCGTCGCCGCCAGCGCCAGGATGCTGCGCACCAGCGCCAATGAATCCTGGCCGCCGCCCTGGTGCAGGCCGGCGACGAAGCTCTGGTCGATCTTCAATGCCGAGATCGGGAAACGGTGCAGGTAGGACAAGGCCGAATAGCCGGTGCCGAAGTCGTCCAGCTGGATCAGGATGCCGCGATCACGCAAGGTCCGCAGGATGCACAAGGTGCGCGGTGCGTCGTCGAGCAAGGCGACCTCGGTGATCTCCAGGCGCAGCCGCTTCGGGTCGGCGCCGACCGCGTCCATCAAGCCGAGCAGGCGCTCGGCGAAATCGACCGAGCGGAAATGCCGCGGCGACACGTTCACCGACACATAGCGCTCGCCGCCGCGTGCCAGGTGCTCGATCACCTGCTCGTAGAGTTGCCAGTCCACCTGCTCGATCAATCCGCTGTCTTCGCCCAGGTGGATGAAGGCATGCGGGCGCAGCAGGCCGCGGCTTTCGTGTTCCCAGCGCAGCAGCGCCTCGTGGCCGACGACCACGCCGTCTTCCAGCCGCACGATCGGCTGGTAGAAGGGATGGAAATCGCGGCTGTTGAGCGCGCGGCGCATGTCCGCTTCCAGGTCCAGGCTGCGCAGCGCCTCTTCGCGCATGGCTTCGTCGAACACCGCGAAGCGCTCGGTGAGCTGGGCCTTGGCCCGGTACATCGCCGCGTCGGCGTCGCGCAACATCTCTTCGCCGGTGCGATAGCGGCGGTTCCACATCGACACGCCCATGCTGCCGGAGGGAAACAGTTCACGGCCGGCTACCCACATCGGCTGGCCCAGCACCGCCTGCAGCCGCTGCGCCAGTTCGCGCGCCGCCTCCACCCCATCCGGGCAGCGCATCAGGATGGCGAACTCATCTCCGCCCAGCCGTGCCACCACATCATCGGCGCGCACCGTGGCGACGATGCGCTGCGCCACCTCGACCAGCATGCGGTCGCCAGCGGCATGGCCGACACTGTCGTTGACCAGCTTGAAGCGGTCCAGGTCGAGGAACAGCACCGCGAACACCTGGCCATCGCCGTGCATCGCGCGCTGGATCGACTCATCCAGCCGGTCCAGCAGATGCGCGCGGTTCGGCAGGCCGGTCAGCGCATCGTGCAGGGCCTGGTGGGTCAGCCGCTGCTCGGCGCGCAGGCGCTCGGCGATCTGGCTCAGCAGTTGTTCGTTGAGTTCGGCCAGTTCGCGGGTGCGTTCGAGCACCCGTACTTCGAGTTCGCCGTGGGCCTGGCGCAGGCTGGCATGGGCGCGCTGGCGAGCCAGGCCGTTGCCGATGTTGTGGGCGACGAAGGTCAGCAGGCGCTGGTCGTGCGGGGTGTAGCTGACCTGCGAGGAATAGCTCTGGACCACGATCGCGCCGACGACTTCGTTTTCGATGAACAACGGCACGCCGAGCCAGCTGTGGGCCTGGGCGCCAATGTTGGTCAACTTGCCGGCGTCGCTCATCGCATCGATGTCGCTACGCGTGGCCAGCAGGGCCGAACGGGTCTGGATCAGGTACTCGGTCAGGCCGCCACTGAACTTGCGCGCCGGGCGCAGGCCGTTGTGTTCGTCCACCGAGTAGGCAAACTCCAGGCCGTCGCCGGCATCGTTGATCAACGCGATGTAGAAGTTGCGCGCATCCAGCAGACCTCCAACCACATCGTGCACTTGCGCGTAGAACTGCTGCAGGCTCTCCGAGGCGCCGGCCAGCTCGCTGATCCGGAACAGCGCCAGCTGCAGTTTTTCTGCGCGCTTGCGTTCGGTGATCTCGTCCTGCAGCTCGCGGTTGGCGTGCTGCAGCTCGCGCGTGCGTTCCTCCACGCGCCGTTCCAGCTGGAACTTGGCCTGGCGCCGGTCGATGGCGGTGAGCACATGCTGGGCGACGTAGGCCAGCAGGATGCGGTCCTGCTCGCTGAAACCAATATGTTCGTCGTAGCTCTGCACCACGATCGCGCCGGCCACCTGGCCATCGCGCAACATCGGCACGCCCAGCCAGTCCACGCTGTCCGGGCCACGGGTGGGATCGTGGGAGATGTTCAAGCGCTCGGACAACTCGTCCGATGGACCGCTGAGCGCCACGCCATGGGCCAGCAGGGCGAAGGTCAGGCTATTGGGGATGTCCTCGCGACGATAGGTACGCGAAGGGTCGGCGACGAAGCCGTCCTGCTGGTCGACGAAATACAGGAAGCGCATGCTCGCCGCCGAGGCGTCGTACTCGACGATATAGAAATTGTCGGCGTACATCAGCGAGCCGACCACGGCGTGGATACGCTGCAGCATCTGGCTCAGGTCGAGCTCGTTGCCGGCCAGGTCGGCGATCTCGTACAGCGCCTGCTGCAACAGCTTGGACTTTTCCAGGTCTTCGATCTCGGCCTGCAGCAGCGCCGTTTCCCACGTTCCGCCGACCACGCTCTCGGCCAGCGCCAGCCAGGCGCGCAGGCGCGCGTCGTCATTCTCGGCAGTGCAGCTCCAGGCCAGCGCCAGCACCGCGAAACCGTCGGCGCTACGCCACACGTGCAGGGAGTCCTCGCTGTCCGTTGGCGGGCGCCGCGACAGCGCCGACACCGCCCTGCCCAGCAGCGCATCGTCGGCGCGCGCAGAACAGCCGCGGCCCTCGTCGTCGAGGCGACCGTCGCGCCAGGCCAGCGCCACCGACGCACCGGCCGGCATCACGCCGACCAGCACATCGGCCGCGCGATCGCAGGCTTGTGCGATGCGCTGCCGGTGGGCCATGGCGGAAGGGCTGATCAGCATTGGTGACATCCACGTCCGCCGTCGACCGACGGATCCCCTGTGGTCTCCAGCATACCCGTTGCAGGTGGGCAAATAACCGCTTGTCCTTTGCCGGACTGCAACGCAGGCTGGCGCCAGCAGCGGCCGCCGCGGCGCACTGGCTAGAATGATCGGGATGTCAGCGACCCTCGCCCACCCGGTCAGCCACCGCCAGGAAATCCGCCACAGCCGGTTCGTCGCCCAGGCCGCGCCGATTGCGCAGGCAGCCGAGGCCCTGGCCTTCATCGCCCAGGTGAGCGTGGCCGATGCCACGCACAACTGCTGGGCCTACCGCCACGGCAGCGATTACCGCTCCAGCGATGATGGCGAGCCAGCCGGCACCGCCGGGCGGCCGATCCTGGCGGCCATCGATGGCCAGGGCATGGACCGGGTCGTGGTGGTGGTGACGCGCTGGTACGGTGGCATCAAGCTCGGTGCCGGCGGCCTGGCTCGCGCCTACGGCGGTACCGCCGCCGAGTGTCTGCGCCTGGCGCCGCGCCTGCCGATTACCGCGATGGCCACGGCCTGGCTGCACTGTGGCTTCGAGGACCTGGGCGCGGTCCACAACGCGCTGCCCCTCCACCAGGCCAGCAAGGAACAGGAAGATTTCGATGCTGCCGGCGCGCTGCTGCGGCTGAGTTTGCCCGCCGAACAGCTCGACAACTTGAAAATCCACCTCCGCGACGCCACTCGCAACAGGGTCCATCTGCAAGAGCACCCTCCCGCATGAGCCTTCCTTCGGACACGCCGCGCCCCGGCCTGCGTCGTCTCGCCAGCCTGGGTGCGTTGTGGCCATTCGTGCGCCGCCATCTGCCGCTGTTGATCGCCTGGCTGCTGGCGCTGGCCTTGTCTTCCTCGGCCACCCTGGTGCTGCCGGCGGTGGCGCGCCGGGTGATCGACCATGGCTTCACTGCCAGCAGCGCGATCAACCAGACCTTCGCCCTCGCCTTCGCGGTGACGGCGGTGCTGGCCATTGCCACGGCCGCGCGCCTGTTCTTCGTATCGCTGCTGGGCGAGCGCGTGGTCGCCGACCTGCGCGGCCGGCTCTACGCCCACCTGATCAGCCTGGACATGGCCTTCCACGACCGCAGCCGCAGCGGCGAGCTGGTGTCGCGCCTGTCGGCCGACAGCGAACTGCTGCGCGGGGTGATCGGCTCGACCATGTCGGTCGCGCTGCGTAGCTCGGTCACGGTAGTGGGCAGCCTGGTCATGCTGTTCGTGACCAGCCCGCGACTGGCCGGCTGGGCCCTGCTCGGCATTCCGTTGGCGGTGCTGCCGATCGTCCTGGGCGCGCGCCGGCTGCAAAAGATGTCGCGCAATAGCCAGGACCGCGTCGCCGAGGCCAACACCCTGGCCGCCGAAACCCTCGGCGCGGTGCGCACCGTGCAGGCACACGCGCGCGAGCCCTACGAGCGCGAACGTTTCGGCGCCGCGCTGGACGCCACGTTGGGCGCGGCCAAGCGCCGTATCCGCACGCAGTCGGTGGTGACTGCGGTGGCCATCATCCTGTTCTTCGGCGCGATCGTCACCGTGCTGTGGATGGGTGCCCACGATGTCGTCGACGGCCGCATGAGCACCGGCACCCTGGGCCAGTTCGTGCTGTACGCGCTGATCGGCGGCGGCTCGGTCGGCGCCCTGGCCGAGGTCTGGAACGAACTCCAACGCGCCTCCGGCGGCATGGGCCGGATCGCCGAACTGCTGGAGGAACGGCCGCAGTTGTCGGTACCGGCAACGCCCACGGCCTTGCCGCAGCCCCTGCGCGGCGAGATCCGTTTCGACGAGGTGGTGTTTCGCTATCCGCAACGGCCCGACCAGGCGGCGCTGGATGGTTTCAGCCTGCACGTGCAACCCGGCGAAACCGTGGCGTTGGTCGGGCCCTCGGGCGCCGGCAAGAGCACGGTGCTGTCCCTGCTGCTGCGCTTCCATGACCCACAGGCCGGCAGCGTCTCGCTTGATGGCGTGGACCTGCGCCAGTTGGAGCCGCTGGCCCTGCGCGAGCATATCGCCCTGGTGCCGCAGCAACCGGCGTTGTTCGCCGCCAGTGCCGCCGACAACATCCGCTACGGACGCCTGCAGGCCAGCGATGCCGAACTGCACGCCGCCGCGCGCGCGGCCGAGGCCGAAGGTTTCCTCAGCGAGCTGCCGCAGGGCTACGACACCGAGTTGGGCGAGCGTGGCGCGCGCCTGTCCGGCGGCCAGCAGCAGCGCATTGCCATTGCCCGCGCCCTGCTCAAGGACGCGCCGGTGTTGCTGCTGGACGAAGCCACCAGCGCGCTGGACGCGCAGAGCGAGCGCGCCGTGCAGCAGGCACTGGAAAGACTGATGGCCGGGCGCACCACGCTGGTGATCGCGCATCGCCTGGCCACGGTGCTCAAGGCCGACCGGATCGTGGTGATGGATCGTGGTCGCATCATCGCCCAAGGCACCCACGCCGAGCTGCTGGCGCAGGGCGGGCTGTACGCTGAACTGGCCCGGCTGCAATTCATCGACTGACCACGTCGCGGTAACAAAGGCCCGCGCATTCTCGCCCCGCCGGCAGGTGCCGGCATGCGAGAAGGAGGCAGCAAGATGTCATTTAGGCAATTTCCCGCCACCGGTTCTGATGGCGAGCAGTACGTCATCATCGAGTTTCGCGAGAACAGCGCTGGACAGGCCCAGGAGACGCCGCGCTACGAGTTGGCCGACGGCCGCCACCTGGTCCGGCAGGGACAGGACTTCGCCACGACCGGCGGCGAGCTGCGACTGTCCACGCTCTGAGCCATGCGAGGTTGGCGATTTATTCGCCAGCGAGCAAACAGGCCGCGCGGGTATTGGCCCGCGCGCAGTTATCCACAGCTTCGTGCAACAGTCATCCACATCGCCTGTGGATGACTGTTGGCGCGCGCTTGGCCGTCAGCGCAGCGGCAATACCCGGCCAATGCCGCTGTCGTCGATCTCGCGGGTAGCCGCGGCCAGTTGGGCTGGCGCGCTCTCCGCCTCCAGTCCGAGCCGAAAGTGCAACTCGCCCCTGGGCGTGCGCGAAGAATGGATCGAAGCCAGGTTCAGCCCGTGGCGCTCGAACACATGCAGCAGCGCGCGCAGCGAACCGGGCCTGTCTTCGGGCAGATAGACGCTGATCGCCAGCGGCTCGGTCAAGTCGGCCAGCAGATAGCCCAGGCGCTCGTAGCTGTAGTTGCCCGCCTCCAGGCTGGCAGGCGACAGTGCTTCGCGGTTGGCCTGCAGGAACTGCGCGCGAAAGCGTGCACGCGCGACATCGTCGCCCTGCCGCACCAGCTCGCGCAACGTGGCCAGTTGCGCCAGCAGTCGATCGAGCATCTCCGGCACGTATGGATTGCCGAACTGGATGTCTTCGTAGATCGAGGGGTTCAACGACAGGATGCGCGCGATCACCGCCGTATCCAGCTCGAAGGACGCCGAGCGAAATGGCATCAACGCCTGCAATTCTCCCAGCAGCGGCGCGTAGTCGCCGAGCACGCCGGCCTGGGCCAGGTGGGTGGCATGCACCATGCCCTGCACCAGCGCCATGACCCGATCGTGGTGTTCCGGCGCGGCCGGCACGCACTCGGCCTCCAGGCCGGCGCACAGGGCGCTCACCCAGGGCTGCCAGCGTGACAGGCGCGCTTCGCAGACGACCATCACCCTGCCCTTCAGCGTCGGCGACTTCGGCGGCGCGGTCATTGGATGCAGGCCGACGACCTCGGCCTGCGAGGCCAGCATCGCCGCCACCGGCGCCTGCTTGATCGAAGTGACGTCGAGCCACAACTGCCCGCGCTCGCGGCCGCCGGCGAGCTCGACGTAGCGGGCAATCACGCCAGGGGTAAGGCGGATCGGCGCGGAGAAGATCAGCACCTGCACGCGCGCCAGCAATGCTTCCTCGGAAAGCGACGCTGGATCGGCGGGGTCGTGACCGAGTACTTCCAGGCCCATGCGCGTGCGCAAGAATTCCGCCAGCCAGCGCCCATAAGCGCCCGCGCTACCGACGATGCCGATCACCGGCTGCAAGGTCATGCCAGACGCTCGGCGACGAAGCGGTCGGGCGGCGACAGCGCCGCCGGCGCGGCGGCGAGTACGTCGAATTCCTCGAAGCCGGCGGCCAACGTGGCTTCCAGCGCCGCGTGGACGCCGGCCAGCGCGCGGCTGACCGCCACGTCGAACGGCTCATCGCGCAACAGGAAGCCGACCAGCAAGGCCATCAACACATCGCCGGTGCCGGCCACATCGACCGGCAGGTGCGGCGTGCGCCAGCGGAACGTGGCCTCGCGCCCGACCGCCAGCGTCACCAGTTCACCAGGCGCGCCGGCGACACTATGCGCCAACACCCATTCGGGACCACGCGCCAGCAGCGTGCGTGCCGCGGCGATCGCGTCCTCCTGGTCCAGGCTCGGCAGGCCGGTGAGGCGGCCAAGTTCGAACGCATTCGGCGTGACCATCCAGGCGCGGGGCAGCAGGCGTTCGGCGAAGACCTGCTCCAGACCGGCTTCGACATAGGGACCGGTGTGGGTATCGCCGATGACCGGGTCCAGGCAATAGCGCATCTGCGGTGCACCGGGCTGCTCGCGTTCGAGCCAGTCGGCGAACGCTTCGCCGTTGGCGGTACTGCCGAAGTAGCCGGAGACCAGCATGCGCGCACGCGTGGCCAGGCCGCGCTCGCTGGCGCCAAGCAACAGGTCGGCCAGCCAATCGGCGGGCAGCACGCGCCCGCGCAACGTGCTGTAGAACGGCGCGTTGCTGAGCAGCGTGGTGGGGACTTCGGCCACCCGCAGCCCCAGCGCGCGCAGCGGTGGCACCGCGGCGCTGTTGCCGGCGTGGCCGTAGACCAGTTGCGACTGCACCGAGATGACGTCGACCGGCACGGGCCCGTCGGGACGCTGGCGGCGGCCGTGGATGAGGTGGCTGTCTGTAGATGTGCTCATGCGTCCATTCTAGGACCGACCGGTGGGTCTGGACCGCATGATTTCTATTGGATCTTTTGTGGGGAAAGCCCGCGAGTTGTCCTCGTCCACAAAAAAAAGCCGCCCGAAGGCGGCCCTTTTTTTGGCGGTAGTGCGATCGCTTACGAAGTCATTCGATCCCAGAAACCTTTCACCCCATCGATAAACGTTGCTGACTTCGGCGAATGCTTGCGCGCCTCCTCGCCCGAGAACGTCGCTTCGAACTGCTCCAGCAGCTTGCGCTGTTCGGCGGTGAGGTTGACCGGGGTTTCCACCACGACGCGGCAGTAGAGGTCGCCCGGCCCGCGGCTGCGTACCGAGCGCACGCCCTTGCCGCGCAGGCGGAACAGCTTGCCGGTCTGGGTCTCGGCCGGAATGCGGATTTCCGCGTCGCCGCCCAGGGTGGCCACGCGCACGCTGTCGCCGAGCGCGGCCTGGGTGATGCGGATCGGCACCTCGCAGTGCAGGTCGTCGCCGTCGCGGCGGAAGATGTCGTGCTCGCGCACGCGCACTTCCACGTACAGGTCGCCCGGCGGCGTGCCGGCCGGGCCGGCTTCGCCTTCGCCGGCCAGGCGGATGCGGTCGCCGTTGTCCACGCCGGCCGGGATCTTCACCGAGAGGACCTTCTCCTCTTCGATGCGACCGGCGCCATGGCAGCTCTGGCAGGGATTCTGGATGATCGAGCCGCGGCCGGCACAATGCGGGCAGCTCTGCTGCATGGCGAAGATGCCACGCTGGATGCGGACCTGGCCACGGCCACCGCAGGTGGTGCAGATCTCGACCTTGCCGTCTTCCGAGCCGCTGCCGTTGCAGGGCTCGCATTCCACCAGGGTCGGGATTTCGATGCGCCGTTCGATGCCGGTGACCGCTTCTTCCAGGTCCAGCTCGATCACATAGCCGATGTCGGCGCCGCGACGCGCCTGGCGTGCACCACCACCACCGAAGATGTTGCCGAAAATATCGCCGAAGATGTCGCCCATGTCCGGGCCACCCGGACCGCCGCCGCCGCCCATGCCGTGCTCGAAGGCAGCATGTCCGTGGGCATCGTAGGCGCGCCGCTTGTTGGCGTCGGACAGGACTTCGTAGGCTTCCTTGCACTCCTTGAACGCTGCCTCGGCCGCGGCGTCACCCGGGTTGCGGTCTGGGTGGTGCTTCATCGCGCAACGGCGATAGGCCTTCTTCAGCTCTTCATCGCTGGCGCCACGGGCGACGCCCAGGACTTCGTAGTAATCGCGCTTGCTCATGGAGGACGGCGGGAACCTGTGGAGGCGGCCATCGACGCGACGGCCACGGGAATACGAAAGGTCAGACGAGGCGAAGGAGCGATGCCGGGGCACCGCTCCTCCGGGTTATCGGCAGGGCGACTTACTTCTTGTCGTCCTTGACCTCGGTGAACTCGGCGTCGACCACGTCGTCGCCACCGCGTGCCTGCGCGCCGGCCTCCGGGCCAGCGCCAGCGGCACCGCCCTGCTCGGCCGCCGCGGCAGCGGCATACAACGACTGCCCGGCCTCTTCCAGCGCCTTGGTCTTGGCCTCGATCTGGCCCTTGTCGTCACCCTTCATCGCCGTTTCCAGCTCCGACAGCGCCGACTCGACCCGGCCGATCACATCGCCACCGACCTTGCTGCCGTGCTCGGTGATCGCACTGCGGGTGCCGTGGATCAGGGCATCGGCCTGGTTGCGCGCGGTGACCAGCTCGTGGAACTTCTTGTCTTCCTCGCGGTTGGCTTCGGCGTCGGCGACCATGCGCTGGATCTCTTCGTCCGACAGGCCCGAACCGGCCTTGATCTCGACCTTCTGTTCCTTGTTGGTCTTCTTGTCCTTGGCCGACACGTGCAGGATGCCGTTGGCGTCGATGTCGAAGGACACTTCCACCTGCGGCAGGCCGCGCGGGGCCGGCTCGATGCCGGAGAGGTCGAACTTGGCCAACGACTTGTTGAAGCGGGCCTGTTCGCGCTCACCCTGCAGCACGTGCACCGTCACCGCCGACTGGTTGTCCTCGGCGGTGGAGAATACCTGCGAGGCCTTGGTCGGGATGGTGGTGTTCTTCTCGATGATCTTGGTGAACACGCCGCCCATGGTCTCGATGCCCAGCGACAGCGGGGTCACGTCCAGCAGCAGCACGTCCTTGACGTCGCCGGCCAGCACGCCACCCTGGATCGCAGCGCCCAGCGCCACGGCTTCGTCCGGGTTGACGTCCTTGCGCGGCTCCTTGCCAAAGAACTCAGCCACCGCCTGCTGCACCTTCGGCATGCGGGTCTGGCCGCCGACCAGGATCACCTCGTTGACGTCGCTGGCGCGCAGGCCGGCGTCGTTGAGCGCGGTGCGGCACGGCTCGATCGACTTGCGGATCAGGTCTTCCACCAGCGCTTCGAGCTTGGCCCGGGTCAGCTTGATGTTGAGGTGCTTCGGACCGGAGGCGTCGGCGGTGACGTACGGCAGGTTGACTTCGGTCTGCTGCGAGGACGACAGCTCGATCTTGGCGCGCTCGGCGGCATCCTTCAGGCGCTGCAGGGCCAACGGGTCCTTGCGCAGGTCGATGCCCTGGTCCTTCTGGAATTCTTCGACGAGATAGTCGATGACGCGCTTGTCGAAGTCTTCGCCGCCGAGGAAGGTGTCGCCGTTGGTGGCCAGCACTTCGAACTGCTTCTCGCCATCGACCGAGGCGATTTCAATGATCGACACGTCGAAGGTACCGCCGCCCAGGTCGTACACGGCGATCTTGCGATCGGCGCCTTCCTTGTCCAGGCCATAGGCCAGGGCCGCGGCGGTCGGCTCGTTGATGATGCGCTTGACGTCCAGGCCGGCAATGCGGCCGGCGTCCTTGGTCGCCTGGCGCTGGCTGTCGTTGAAGTACGCCGGCACGGTGATGACCGCCTCGGTGACGGTCTCGCCCAGGTAGGCCTCGGCGGTCTTCTTCATCTTCTCCAGCACCTGCGCGGAGATCTCCTGCGGCGCCAGCTTCTTGCCGTCGGCGGTGGCCACCCAGGCGTCGCCGTTGTCGTGCTGGACGATGCCGTACGGCACCAGGTCCAGGTCCTTCTGCACTTCGGCGTCGGTGAACTTGCGGCCGATCAGGCGCTTCACCGCGTAGAAGGTGTTCTTGGGATTGGTCACGCCCTGGCGCTTGGCCGAGGCGCCGACCAGCACTTCGCCGTCCTTGGTGTAGGCGACGATCGAAGGCGTGGTGCGGTCGCCTTCGGAGTTTTCGATGACGCGGGCCTTGCCGCCGTCCATGATCGCCACGCAGGAATTGGTGGTGCCCAGGTCGATACCGATGATCTTGCCCATGGTGGGATGGCTCCTGAAATTGTTCTGTTCGTTCTGCCGGCGCGGGCGCCGGCGGCTGGATCGGATGTGGGGATGGCCCGAAGTCATTCAAGCCATCGCCGCGAAACTGCGTTCCGTTCGGCGGCCGCGGCCTTCAGCCGTGGCCGGCCGCCTCACTCGTGCTTGGCCACCACCACCAGGGCGGGACGCAGCAGGCGTTCGTTGAGCAGGTAACCCTTCTGGAACACCTGGGCCACATGGCCCGGCGGCACCGCGGCCGCGTCGATCTGGCTGATCGCCTGGTGCTGGTCGGGGTTGAACGGCTGGCCGATCGGATCGACCAGGGTCAGCCCGTTGTCGGCGGCGATCTTCAGCAGCTGTTTGTAGGTCAGCTCCATGCCGTCGCGCAGGGGGCTGGCTTCGGCACCGGCCATGGCTAGGCCGGCATCGAGGCTGTCGAACACCGGCAGCAGCTCGCCCAGCAATTTTTCATTGGCGAACTTGCGCGCCTGCTCGACATCGCGGGCGATGCGCTTGCGCTGGTTTTCCAGGTCGGCACGTTCGCGCAGGGCGTCGGCCTTCACCAGCGCAATCTCGCTGCGCAGCGACTCCAGCTCCTCCTGGAGCGGGTCGGCGGGCGCGGCGGCCTGCTGGGGATTTTCAGAGTCGAATTCCGGGTGGTCTTGGTTCATAAGCGCGTCCATGGGCAGGCGACACCCCGCCCCTGCCAGCCCTATGTGGGCGCGCCAACATTGTTTCAAGCGTCCGATCGGGACAATCGTCGCTTTCTATCGACCGTCCTCGCCTGGCGGCGGCTCCATGGCGGCCCCGAGCTCCCGCGCGGCGGTCTGAACCAGCGGGATCACCCGCTCGTAGGCCATGCGCTTGGGCCCGATCACCCCCAGCACCCCCAGCACCCGGCCGCGGGCCGCGTACGGGGCGGTCACCAGCGACACCTCGCCCAGCGAGACCACGCCGGTCTCCTCGCCGATGAAGATCCGCACCCCCGGCGCCTGGATCGTGCGTTCGAGCAGTTGCAGGATCTCGCGCTTGCTGGCGAAGGCCTCGAACAACTCGCGCAGCCGGTCCAGGTCGGACAGGTCCTGCACCCCCATCAGGCGGGTCTGCCCGGCCAGCACGATGTCATCGGCCGCGGCCGGCACCAGCACCTCGCCGGCCAGCTCGACGCTGTGCGCCAGCAGCTGCTCCATGGCGTCCTTGGCCGAGCGCAGCTCACGCAGCAGGCTGGCGCGGATGTCGCCCAGCGCGCGCCCGGCGAAATGCGCATTGAGGTAGTTGGCCACCCGCTCCAGCTCGGCCGGCTCGTAGGCGCGGCGCGGCTCGATCACCCGGTTCTGCACCTCGTTGTCGGCAAACACCAGGATCGCCAGCACCCGGCGCCCGTCCAGCGGTACGAAATCGATATGGCGGAAGGCGATCTGTTCGCGCCGCGGCGCGCTCACCACGCCGACGAAATGGGTCATCGCCGAGAGCATTTCCGAGGCACTGCCCAGCAGCGACTGGGTGCCGGCACCACTGGCCAGTTCGCTGCGCAACCGCCGCACCTCGTCTTCGGCCGGCGGTTGCATCTGCACCAGGCTGTCGACGAACACCCGGTAACCGTGCGCGGTCGGGATCCGCCCCGCTGAGGTGTGGGGGGATGCCAGCAGGCCCAGGTCTTCTAGGTCGGCGAGCACGTTGCGGATGGTCGCCGCGCTGATGTCCAGGCCGGCATGCTGGGCCAACGTCCGCGAGCCCACGGGCTCGCCATCGCGGATGTAGTGCGAGATCAGCGTGCGCAGCAGGTGCCGGGCGCGGGGATCGAGCGTCGGAGTGGCGGGCGAGTGCATGGGATCAACCGGTGAGACGCTGCATTAGATAATGACTGAATACCGCGTTGGCAAGCGCGCCGCCCCATTCCCGCCGCGCCCGCCAGCGCCTAAGCTTTCACGGTTAACGGACTTCCCGACCATGCTGACCCATCTATCGATCAAGGATTTTGCCGTCGTACGCGCCACCGAGCTGGAGTTCGGCCCGGGCATGACCGTGGTTTCGGGCGAGACCGGCGCCGGCAAATCGCTGATGGTCGACGCCCTGGGCTTCCTGTCCGGCCTGCGCGCCGACAGCGGCGTGGTCCGCCATGGCGCCGAGCGCGCCGAGCTGTCGGCCGAATTTGCCCTGGCCGACGCCAGCCCGGCGCGCGAGTGGCTGCTGGAGCAGGCGCTGGACGATGATGGCCCCTGCCAGCTGCGGCGGGTGATCCGCGCCGACGGCGGCTCGCGCGCGTGGATCAACGGGCGCTCGGTCACCCTGTCGCAGCTGGCCGAACTGGCGGGTTTCCTGGTCGAAATCCACGGCCAGCACGAACACCAGGCGCTGCTCTCACGCGGCAGCCAGCTGGCCCTGCTCGACGCCTACGCCCGCAATGGTGCCCAGCGCAGCGCGGTGCGCGAGGCTGCCGCCGGCTGGCAGGCCCTGGTCGAAGAACGCGAGGCGCTATCGGCCCAGGGCGACGTGTCCGACCGCATCGCCTTCCTTGGCCACCAGCTCGGCGAGCTGGAGCGCGAAGACCTGGCCCCGGAAGCGATCGCCGCCCTCGGCACGGCACATCGCCGCCAGGCGCATGCCGCCGCCCTGATCGGCGCCTGCGAGCGGGTCGCCGGCCAGCTCAACGGCGAGGATGGGCATTCCGTGCTTGGGCTGCTGCAGTCCGGCCGCCACGAGCTGGCCCGGGTCGCCGAGCACGAGCCACGCCTGCGCGAGGTCGACACCCTGCTCGACAGCGCCGCGATCCAGCTGGACGAAGCCCTGGCGCTGCTTGACCGCATCCGCGACGACCTCGAGGCCGACCCCGATCAGTTCGAAGAAATGGAACGCCGCCTGGGACGCCTGCACGACCTGGCGCGCAAGCACCGGGTCACGCCCGAAACCCTGGCCGAGCATCGCCAGCGCCTCCACGCCGAGGTCGAGACCCTGCGTGGCGCCGACGAACGCCTGCAGCAGATCGACCGGCTGATCGCCGTCGCTGCCGGCCAGTGGCGCGAGGCCGCCGCCGCGCTTACCGCCAGCCGCACCCAGGCCGCCGCAGAGCTGTCGCGCACCACCAGCGGCTTGATCGCCGAGCTCGGCATGGGCGGCGGGCAGTTCCTGATCGAACTGCAGCCGCAGCCGGGTGAACGCCCGGACCCACTGGGCGCCGAACGAGTCGAGTTCCTGGTTGCCGCCAACGCCGGGCAGCCGGCGCGCGCGCTGCGCAAAGTCGCCTCCGGCGGCGAACTCTCGCGGGTGTCGCTGGCCATCGAAGTGGCCGCACTCGGCCTGGACGCAGTGCCGACGATGGTGTTCGACGAAGTCGACTCGGGCATCGGTGGGGCCGTGGCCGAGATCGTCGGGCAGAAGCTGCGGGCCTTGGGCGAACAGCGCCAGGTGCTGTGCGTGACCCACCTGCCGCAGGTCGCCGCCCAGGGCCATGCGCACTACCGGGTCAGCAAGGCGCCGGTGGAAGGGATGACCCAGAGCGCGGTGGAGCTGCTCGACGCCAGCGCCCGCCAGGAAGAACTGGCGCGAATGCTCGGCGGCGTGGAGGTGAGCAAGGAGGCGCGCGCGGCGGCCAGGAAATTGCTGCAGGCAGTGGGTTGAGGGCCTTTCGCAATGACAGGCAGCCAGGCCCAGCCCCTGTAGGAGGGCCTTCAGCCCCGACCGTTTTCAGGCAATGAAAAAGGCGACCCTCGGGCCGCCTTTTTCCACGCAAAACCCCTTCACACCTCAGCGCGGACGCTTCTTGCGCACGTACAGCACCAGCGAGTGCTCTTCCAGCTCATAGCCGTGGCGTGCGGCGATCTCGCGCTGCAGGGCCTCGATCTCCTCGCTCTCGAACTCGATGATCTTGCCGGTGTCGATGTCCACCATGTGGTCGTGGTGGCCGCCGCGGTCCAGTTCATACACCGCCTGGCCGCCCTCGAAGTTGTGCTTCAGCACCAGGCCGGCCGCTTCGAACTGGGTGAGCACGCGGTACACCGTGGCCAGGCCGATCTCGTCGCCGTGCTCAAGCAGCTGGCGGTAGATGTCCTCGGCGCTGAGGTGGTGGTGCGAGCCCTTCTGCTCCAGCAGCTCGAGGATGCGCATGCGCGGGTGGGTGACTTTGAGCCCGACTTTGCGCAGGTCGTGGGATTCCATGGCCGTCTCCATTCATTGGCGATTTAGCGCCTGCTGCCTCAAAGGTGGGTCGCGGCGACCGCCGGGAGTGTATCATCGGCCTGATTTCACTCGCCTCCCGTAACCGATGCGCACTCTTTTGCTGGCCGCCGTTGTCGCCCTTTCCACCGCTGGCTGCGGCATCATCTACAAGCAGCCGATCTATCAGGGCAACCTGATCAAGAAGAGCGCCGTCGATCAGTTGCAGGTCGGCCAGAACAAGCAGGCCGTCCAGGCCTTGCTGGGCACTCCCTCGATTCCCGACCCCTTCCACGCCGAACGCTGGGACTACACCTCCACCCAGCGCGTCGACCGCCTGGCCACGGTCGAGAAGAAGAACTTCACCGTCTTCTTCGAGAACGACCAGGTCGTGCGCTGGGAAGGCGACTACTTCGCCGACCAGGACCAGGCCCTGGCCAAGGCCGCGCCGAAGCAGTTCGGCCGCAACCTGGCCAAGGACAAGAAGGGCCAGCGCGGCCGCTAACTGCCGCGTGCCGGCTGCGCCCGGCGCCGCCTGGCCTCCTTCGGGTCGGCCAGCAACGGCCTGAGCAGTTCCACCCGGTCGCCCTCGTGCAGCACCTGCTGCGGACGGGCAATCACGCCGTGCACCGCGACCGCCTCGGCCTGCTCGCTACCGGGCAGCGCGGCGGCGGCGACCGCTTCGGCCACGGTGGCGCCCTCGGCCAACGCCAGTTCCCTGGACACGTAGCGGTCTGGCCAGGCCAGCAGCACCTGCACGCGCATGGTTACTCGGCTTCGCGCTCAGCAACGCGGACGAAATCGTCGACCATGCGGTCGGCCAGCCCCTGGAAGCCCAGCGCCAGCGCGGGCCCGAGCAGGCGCGAACTGGGTTCGAATTCCAGGGTCAAGGTCACCTTGCAGGCATCCTCGTCGAGGCCATGGAATTCCCAGCGCCCATGCAGGCGCTTGAATGGGCCGTCGCGTAGCTGCATATCGATATGGCAGGGACGGCGCAGCGTGTTTTCGGTGGTGAACCAGGTGCGGAACCCGCCCAGGCCCAAGTCCAGGCGCGCGACCAGGCGATCCTCGCCCTGTTCGAGCACCTGGGCCTGGCTGCACCAGGAGAAGCGCCGCGGGTAGGCGGCGATATCGTTGACCAGGTCGAACATGCGCGAGGCGCTGTGTTCGACCAGGGCGCTGCGGCGGATGGTAGGCATGCGTGTCGAGTATGGAACGGCCGGAGGACCGGACGATCCCGAATAGGTGACAATAGGATGATGAGCAAGAAACCCGGCAAGGATAAAGCAAACGGCGCGACGGCCAACAAGACCATCGCCCTGAACAAGCGTGCGCGCCACGAATACCACCTGGAAGATCGCTTCGAGGTCGGCCTGGCCCTGCAAGGCTGGGAGGTCAAGTCGATCCGCGCGGGCCGCGCGAACATCGGCGATGCCTATGCATTCGTGCGTGGTGGCGAGCTTTTCCTGTACGGCGCCCAGTTCACCCCGCTGATCCAGGCCTCGACCCACGTGGTGGCCGAAGAGCGCCGCGATCGCAAGATGCTGCTGCACCGCCATGAGATCGACAAGCTGATCGGCCGCGTCGAACGCGATGGCTACACCCTGATTCCCACGGCGATGTACTGGAGCAAGAACAAGGTCAAGCTCGAGATCGCCCTGGCCAAGGGCAAGCAGGCGCACGACAAGCGCGATGCCGCCAAGGACCGCGACTGGCAGCGCGACAAGCAACGCGCGATGCGGGCACATAACCGCAACGCCTGAAGCGTGCAGTGCGCGTCGCGCAGCCGCGCTCACAAACAGTTACAAATATCCTCGCCCGCTTCACTTCTGCCACCCAGGCAGCGCACTGAGCCGTGACAAGGTGTGGGTACCGGAGTGGCGTCGCGCCAGACACCGGCCCCCTTCACCCAGTGAGCCTTGTCATGAATTCTTTGCAACCTGCGATCATCGCTTCCGCCTCCCCTTCAGCCCTGCCCAATTTCTGGATGGGCGCAAGCGTTTGCGTGCTTCCAGTGGCGGTGGGCTTGCTGTTCTGGCAAGCCCGTTCCGCACCGCATCGCAGCGAGCGGATACTGGGATGGTTGGGAGGTGGCCTGATTACGCTGGGCGCACTTGGCGCAATCTATGTCCTGGTCTACCCACCGCTGCATTACAACGCTACCGGCCATGTCAGCGGCGAAATGCCGCCAGAGTTTGGCTTATCCGTTGGATTGGTGTCCCTGGGCCTTGTTGTCGCGCTCGGCTTACTGCTGGTGAAAGTCGCACGAAGGCTGATCGCGCGGGCAGCCAGCTGACGGCAACCCACCCCGCCCACCTACCGCTGCTTAATCAACGATTTTGCAGCCCTTGTGCCCCCTCCCCCCCGCCCCTACACTGTGGTGGTCAGCGTTTTATGCTTTCCCCGGGGGTGCACTGGTTTCGACGGGGGTTGCGAAGTCGCTTGGCGCATGCCGAGGGGGCAGCTTTCCTCGTAAATCCAGCCGCAAACTTATAGTTGCCAACGACGACAACTACGCACTGGCCGCTTAAGGCCTAGCCCCGAAATCGCTTGTGTCCGTGCTCGCGACGTAGGGTCATCATCACGGAATCGCCTGTGGTGGCTGCCTGTCAGCCATGGGTTAAATAAAGCGGGCTGGCTCCGGGATGCGCTTCGCACATCGTGCTGTCCCGGGGTGAGATCCAACGATGAGCTAAGCATGTAGTGCCGGGGATGGAGTGCCTTCGGACGGCGGTTCGATTCCGCCCACCTCCACCATGTACCAGAAGAGGCCCGCCCAGCGCGGGCCTCTTCCTTTTAGGGCTTCGCCCCGCGTCGGAGGGACAGTCCGCGCACGTAGATCGGATTGCCAACCAGCCAAAGCTGCCCGTCCGGACCACGCACGTCTGCACGCAGCCAGTGAGCGCGACCATCGCTGCGCCAGTGGAACGTCGAGGTCTGCGACTCGGAGGTAATCTCTGCTTCCGCCAGCAACGGGGCTTCGTTGCCGTCCAGCCAGATCACATAGCGTGCGCCGCTGGCCTGCTCCGCCCGCACGGTGAAACGAGCGCTCTGGCCCGCCTCCAACCTGATCTCGCCCCCCATCGCCGCACGGTGCTGGCCGGCGCGGGCGGACATCGACAGGGCTCGATTCGGGGTGCCTTGCACGTCGACGAACACCTCACCCGCACGGATCGCATCGAGGATCGCCGGCGTCGACAGCTCGCTCGCGTGCACCACCGTAGTGGGCTGTCCGATGCTGCCGCCGCCCTGCCCGGACTGCGCCAGGCCTGCATCGTGGTTGTCGCTGCCGCCGATTGCAGTGAGCCGGTGGCCGGCATTGAGTTGCGCGTGCCAGAACGGAATGCCCGAATACGGCGTATCGGCGTCCATTCCATTGACCACCTCCACCGCCTGCAGCAAGTGCAGGTCCGCGGCCGGCGTGGGCGTCCAGCCGCAGCCCATGCAGCGTTCATCGGATGGGCGGATCGGGTGATTGATCGAGACCACCGCCTGCAGGCGCTGGGCATCGCGCAGCACCGCATTCCAGTCACGCCCGCCGCTGACGCGGAAGTCCAGCGGCGCCACGCTGCCGAACAGGTTGGCATGACCGCTGAAGGTGGTGATCTCTCGCCCGGGCACCAGCAACAGTTGATCGAAATAGGGCTGCGACTCGCGAATGGCGTTGGCTTGGGAAGTGGTGTTGTGGTCCGTGATCGCGATGAAGTCCAGCCCGCGTGCGGCGGCGGCCTGTGCGGTGAGGAACAGCGGGCACGGCACCTTGGCGCCCGACTGGCTGCGACAACTGCCATCGCTATGCGCGTCGTGCAAGTGCAGGTCGCCGCGATACCAGCCGGCCCCGCGTCGCAGCGGCGGGGTCAGGGCCTCCGCCTGCGACCACGACTCGCCGGCATGGCCGAACCATATCTGCGCGCGGTAGTGCGCGGAAACGTCGGCGCGGATATTGGGTATGCCCAGCAGCAGCGACCAGCGACCCGGTTCGATCGGACCGGGCAGGTAGGAGGGCGTGGCATCGGTGGAGGAGACGGTGAACACCGACTTGTTGCCGCCACTCCAGCCGCGAAAACCCTGCGCGCTGGTGAATTCACCGGGGCCCAGCAGCCCCAGGTCGACGGTAGTCTTGCGCTCACGCCCGTCGTATTCGAACTGCACGGTGATGCGCTCGGTGCCGGCAGGCACATCGAAAGGCACAGTTCGGTATCCCTGGTGATCCCGGCCATCGAGCACGCCCTCCAGGATCCTGTCGGGCGCCCGGGGCGATGAGGGTGCGGCGGCGCCATCGGCCAGCGGCAAGCCCGCGGCGAGGATCGCGAAGATCGCGCTAAACGCACTACTGCGCATGCGCAGGCTCCAGCAAGGAAGTACAGACGGGAAGCTCCGGCCGGCAGCGCACGAAGCCGCCTTCAGGGAACGCCACGCGGTAGCCCGGCCAACGCGGATCCGGGCGCGGATAGTCGCTGGAGATGAACTGCGCACCGCTCGCGAAGGCCGCCTCACGGCGCCTGCCATCCTGTGTGCGCGCCTCGCGCGTATCGGCATCTGCGCGCGTGCGCACCAGCCGGCCTGCTGCAATGGCCTCGGCGATGCGTTCGCGCTGTATAAACGGGTCGTTCAACACCAGGATCGCGGTGTCATCTTCGACGAGGTCCGAGGCCACGAACATCGCAGGTGTGGCCGCCCGTGCCCGGTACAGTTCGCGCTTGCGCGCATCCTCATCCAGCACCACTAGGATCCTGCCGCGCATCTCGCCCAGGGTCGGCCAACCATGGCGAGCAATCGCGGCGCCCAGGTTGATATTGTTGCCAAGCAAATGCGCCGGCACGTACAAGCGCGCAGCGGGAATGGCGGCGCGAATTTCTGCGTCCAGCGCATCGAATGCCGCGCCATCGAAAGGCAGCGCCGCCGTCGCGCCGGGACCACCACCACCGTCCTTGGCATTCACCGAAATCATGATCGGAGCATGCCACCGATGCGCCTGCGACCATTCGTTGACGCGTTGCAAGCACAGCCCCAGCGTCACGCAATTGCTGCGGAAGTCGATGTCGTGCAAATGCATGACCTTGAAACCCGGTGCGCGCATCCGCAACAGGTCATCGGCGGACCAGGGCGGCGACGCATACCCGCGCCGTAGCGCCCCCGGGGGCGCCTGGTAACGACCGCCCGCCGGATCGTAGTAGACGTCCAGTTCCAGTGCGCGCAGGCCCAGATCCAGTTGCGTGGTGAGGGATGCGTGCGCGTAGTCGAGGCCGTCGGCGCCGGCCGGATCCTCGGTACGATGCGCGGCGAGTTCTTTGGCCGGCATCGCCAGCTTGTAACTGTTGTGGGTACCGATGACCTGCACCGCGCTCAGCGGCAGGCGATCCACGGCCGCGCGCGTGCAGGGCGCGAGGCCTGAGGGACGCTCCAGATCGCAGGCGGCGATACTCCACGCCGCGACCGAGCCCAGCAGGGCCAGCAGCAGTGTGGCGCTTCTCATCAAAACCGGCACATCACTGCCAGGCGATAGGAGCGCCCGAGCACCGGCCGCGCGATGAATGTGTTGGCACCAGCATCCCCACTCTGCAGTTCGCCTGCGCGCGGGTTGCCCTCGGTCAGGCCCAGCGAGTTGTCGATGTTGTCAACGTAGCCATATAGCGACCACTGCGAATTGACTTCGAAACGAGCGCTGGCGCTGAGCACATCGTATGAAGGCAGCCGTACGGTGTTGGCGGTGTCCACGTAGCGCTCGCCTTCGTACTCGTATGCCAACTGCAGGCGCAGGCGCTGGTTCATCAGGTTAACGCCCGGCACCACGCGCAGACTCTGCTCGGGGACACGAATCAACTGGTTGCCCACGAAGTCACGCAATACCGGCGCGCCGTTGACCACTTCGGTGTAGCGCAGGTCTTGGTACTCGGGCTTCTGGACGGTCGCGGTGACTTGCAGGTCAAACCAGTCCACCGGGTACCAAGCCGCTTCCAGCTCCAGGCCATAAGTCTTCGTACTCGCGTAGCCCTGCTCCACGCGCTGCACCGCGCCATTGAGGTTGAACACCGAGTTGCTGAAGCCCACATTGTCGTACTTGGTGTAGAACGCGGTGGCAAACAGCTCCACGGACTGGTGGGTGAACTTGTAGCCGGCCTCGGCCAGGTCCATCGTCTGGGTTACCGGCTTGGAGGAGTTGGCTTGCACGCAGCCATCCACGTCGGCCAGGCTGCAGTTCGACCAGCGCGTGATGTAGCTGGACAGGTTCGGCAGCCGGAACGCCGAAGTCCAGCGTGCGAACACCCCCTGGTAGTCGGAGAACTGGTAGTTCGCACCGAACGTCCAGCCCAGCTTGTCGAACGTTTCGTCGTAGCTCACCAACCGCCCCGAACCAGTGAGCATGTTGGAGTTGGGAAACGTTCCGAGGTTCACGGTCTTGCGGATCTCGGTCCAGCCATCGACGTTCACTTGTTCCCAGCGCAGGCCACCATCCAGGCGCAGTGCATCAGTGACCTGCCATTCGTCCGACACGTAGAAGGCGTGGATGGCGGACCTGCCGCTGGCGTTCTCCCACTCGTATCCGTTGCGATAGATGCCGCCCTCGGTGAGCGTGGCCAGCCGATTGCCCGCCGCGTCCACCGCCACCAGGTCGAGCAGGCGTGCGTTGTCGCGCACGTCGAGCAGCACGTTTGACGAGTAGCGCTGGAAGTCCTGGTCGAACTTCGAGTAGTAATAGCCAACGCTGACGTCGTGGCTCTGCTCGCCAAACGCAAAGCTGCGCATGATCCGCGAATCACTGGTCAGCTCCTTCAGCGGCGCCGTCACCCCGCGCAGGCCGCCCACCACCATGAGCCCGTTGCCGTTCTGGTTTGCCAGGTCGAAGACCTGGGAGGGTTTGTCGGTGTAGCGCAACTGCAGGGCGCTGGCCCCCGGCACGCGGGCGAGCAGGCTTTGCGAGTCCTTGATGAATTTGGCGCCGCTTTGCAGCGTCAGCGGAAATACGCCGTTGCGCTGGGTCTTTGTGTCGCTATAGCGCAGTGCCTGCGCGAACTGGAAGCCGGCACCGAGGTCGTAGTCGAACTTGAGCGTGTACTGGTCGCGCTCGATGCTGGTGCCCAGCGAGTTGTCGAAATCGTAGTAGGTCCCATCGCCCTGCAGCAGTTGCATGCGCTCGGTCTCAGGCCCGGCCAGGGTGCCGTAGTTGCCGTCGAAGCCAGGCACCGCGCGGATATTTCCGCTGCCATAGCTGCGCATGGGAATGCCCAGGTACAGTGCCACGTCGTCGTCGATGCGCTTGAAGTCGAAGGCGAGGTGGCCGCGCTCGAAGGCACGGCTCAGGTTGACGCGGAACTGGCCGCCCTTGTTGGCATCGAAGCCAGGCTCACGGATGCCGTCATCCTGGCGGTAGAAGCCGCCCAGCCCCAATTTCCAGTCACCGGCGCCGAGCGGCGTGCCATAGAAGAAGTCGACGCGTCCCAGGCCGTAATCTCCCCAGGTGTACTTGGCCACGCCCTCGGGCGTGTCCCCGACCACCCGCGGTACGAAGTTGATCGCGCCGGCCGGCGCGTTCGAATAGAACACCGAAGAGGGCCCACCGCGCACCACCTCGATGCGTTCGATGGTCTCGTCCAGGCGAAATACCTGGTCGGCGTTGAGATATCCCAACGCCGGATCGTGCTGCACCGGGATGCCGTCTTCGAGCAGGTTGACCGATCCAAACCCGTCTACCGGAATGCCACGCGCGCGGATGTTACCGCTGGCCTCACCACCCGATGCTTCCACCCAGAAACCGGGCACCGACTTCATCGCCTCGGTGACCGAGGTCGGCGCTTGCAGGCGCAAACGCTCCTCTTCGATCCGCGTGACCGAATAGCTGGTCTCGGCCTTGCTGCGCTCCTGCGTTCCCGAGCGGCCGGTGACGATCACCGCATCCAGTTGCGTGGCCTCGCGGGTGCTCTGGGCGGACGTCGGTTGCGCGCTCTGCGCGCACACGGGCGTGCTCAACGCGGCAAAAATGGCAAGCGTTAGGGCGCGGCTGGTCGCGCGGCGATGCGCGTTTGGCTGGAAGGTCATTGCGGGGTTCCCTGATGAATCCGGCGACTACAAGCCGGCGTGCATGAAGCCAGCGATGGTCAGGGGGGTTTCTTAAAGCAGCATGACGAGCAGATGACTTGATCCGCGTTTGTGGATAGCGTCGCGGTACCCGATGGATGACTGAGTTTTGGACGCTGGCCATACTAGTGCAACAGCCATCACTGGAATCAATGGGCTGGCCTTGGCATCCGCGGGGATTTGCCCCTAAGCTAGCGGCCATGGTTCGATTTCCGGCAAACCTCGCCCCGCTCCTCCGCAGCAGCCTCTTCGCGCTGTTGCTGCTGGGTGCATTGGTGCGGCCGATGCTGAATTTCCTCGGCGACCTGCACGGAACCGAGCATGCGGTGACCGCCGCCGGGCAGGATCATCATCATGGCGACGATGATCGCGCGCCCGCCGACCCCGAGCACGCCAAGGGCATGCACCTCCTGTTCCACCAGGCCGATACGCACGCGGCGGCCAGTCTCTGGAACGAGCTCCATTGGGGCGCGGAGCCAGCCCCTACCCGCGTCGGGCCTACGCTCAACGTCGTTGGGTGTCCTTCGCAGCGCCTGTCCTCTCCGTTCCGACCTCCGATCGCCTGACGAACACCCCGGCCGCCTAGCGGCCTGATCGCGCTGGCTGCGCTATCGCGGCCGGCTGCGCCGTTCGTCACCTTCCGGAGATCTCCCGTGACTTTGCGTTGTCTGTGGGTGCTGGCTGTTGCCGGCGCCTGCGGCGTCGTCCCATATGGGCACGCCGCCGAATCCCTGCGCCTGGAGGAAGCGATCCTCCGCGCCCTGCAGGCCAATCCCACCCTCCAGGCCGAGACCGCCCGCGTGCAGGCGGTGCGTCACCGTGCCAGTCGTGAAGCGCTGCCTGCGCCCTTTGTAGTGGGCGCTGAGCTCGAAAACGTCGCCGGTAGCGGCGGCTTGAACGGCACGAGTTCTGCCGAGACCACGCTGCGTATTGGCCGGGTACTCGAAGCAGGAGGCAAACGTGCAGCACGCCAGGCACTGGGCGGCGCCGAGGTCGACCAGCAAGGCAATGTCGCAGCGCTTGCACGGCGGGACATCGCCAGCACCACGGCATTGCGCTTCATCCAGGTAGCGGCCGACCAGGCGCACATCGAACATGCCGACGAGCGCGTGCAGCAGGCCAAGCGCACGCGGCGCGAAGTCGCGCACTGGGTCCACGCCGCGCGCAATCCGGACGCCGATCTGCACGCCGCGGAGATCGTCTTGGCCGAAGCCGAACTCGAACGTGAGCAGGCCGGACAGGCCCTGGCCGCTTCGAAGGCGCGGCTGGCGGCTTCGTGGGGAGACTTGGCGCCGGATTTCGAGCGCGTGCAGGTCGATCTCGGCGCGCTGCCCGCCCTGGACGATTTCGACGCGCTCGCTGCGCGCCTGCCGGCAACGCCGCAGCAACGCGCCACCGAGCTTGAAGCACGAACGATCGAGGCGCGCCGCCGCGTCGCGATGGCCAGCGCGCGGCCCGACCTCGAACTGAGCCTGGGGGTGCGTCGCCTGCAAGCCACCGATGACCAGGGCCTGGTGATGTCGGTCTCGATGCCGCTGGGCAATCGCCGGCGCTCGGCGTTCTCGGTCGCCGAGGCCGACGCGGACTTGGCGTCTTTGCAGGCGCGCGCCGAGGCGGCGCACATCGAGCGCCGCCAGCAGCTGTTCGACCTGTACCAGGCGCTACAGCAGGCGCAGTCCGAAATCGCCTCGTTGCAGCACCGCATGTTGCCCAAGGCCGAGGAAGCGGTGCGCTCGACCCGTCGCGGGTTCGAGGCAGGACGGTTCTCGTTCCTGAGCCTGGCCCAGGCGGAGAAGACGTTGTTCGAGCTGCGCGAACGCCAGCTCCAAGCCGCTGCCCGTTACCACACCCTGCTGATCGAGGTTGAACGCCTCACCGCACCCGCACTGGACGCCGCCCCATGAAGCGCTACCGCATGCTCCTCCTGCTGCCTTTCTTGCTCTGCGCCTGTGGCCGGGAATCTTCCGGTGACGCTGGCACCCAAGCCGCCGAACACGGCCAGGCCGGGGGTGACGAGCGCGGCCCGCATCGTGGCCGCCTGCTGCGCGATGGCGACTTTGCGCTGGAAGTGACGGTGCATGAAACCCACACACCCCCGCACTTCCGCCTGTATGCCTATCGCGGCGACAAGCCCCTGCCTGCCGAGGCGGTAAAGGCAACGCTCGAACTCACGCGCCTGGATGGCGAGGTCACCCACTTCACCTTCAAACCGGAAAAAGATTACCTGGTTGCCAACGCTGAAGTCGTCGAGCCGCACTCATTCGATGTCAGGGTCAGCGCCGAGTCGGCGGGAAAGTCGCACACCTGGTCTTACGCCGCCTATGAGGGCCGCACCACGATCGATCCGCAGGTGGCCAAGGAAGCCGGCGTAATCGTCGAGCAGCCAGGCCCGGCCCTCATCCGCGACAGCGTGCAGCTGATGGGCACGATCGCGGTGGACGGCAACCGCTTCGCGGCGATCAAGGCGCGCTTTCCCGGCATCGTCCGCAGCGTGCCGGTGCAGGTAGGCCAGCCAGTGGCCAAGGGCGCCACGCTGGCCACTATCGAAGGCAACGAGAGCATGCGCACGTATGCGGTGACCGCGCCCTTCGATGGCGTCGTCACGGCACGCCATACCAACGTGGGCGACTTCGCCGGCGACAACAGCCTGGTGGAACTGGCCAACCTGGGCGAGGTGTGGGTGGACCTGCGCGCCATCGGCACGGATGCCGAGCGCCTGGCCGCGGGCCAGGCGGTGAAAGTGCGCTCGGCCACACGCGACCTGGAAGCCGAGGCCAGGATCAGCGCATTGTTGCCGCTGGCCGGCGCCGGGCAAAGCGTAGTGGCGCGCGTCAGCCTGCCCAATCCGCAGGGCAAGTGGCGACCGGGCATGGCGGTGTCGGCCGAGGTAACCCTGGCGTCGGCGCCCGTGCCGCTGGCGGTGAAGGAATCCGGCCTGCAGCGGTTCCGCGACTTCACCGTGGTGTTCGCGCAGGTCGGCAACACCTACGAGGTGCGCATGCTCGAACTGGGGCGGCGCGACGGCGAGTACGCCGAGGTGCTCGGCGGGCTGAAGCCTGGCACGGCCTACGTCGCCGAACAGAGCTACCTGATTCGCGCGGACATCGAAAAGTCCGGCGCCAGCCACGACCACTGAGGACCCGCCATGCTCGAGAAGATCGTACGCGCGTCCATCGCACACCGCTGGCTGGTGCTGCTGCTGGTGTTGGGATTGTCCGGGCTGGGTATCTGGAACTACACCCGGTTGCCGATCGACGCGGTCCCGGACATCACCAACGTCCAGG
>DATLJF010000039.1:0-11074 GCA_035539015.1 Stenotrophomonas sp.
TCCGTTGCAGCGTTTCCCGGTGCGCGGGGTGATCTGGTACCAGGGCGAAACCAACGCCAAGCTCGCCAACAACGCCGCTGTGCGCTATCGCGAGCAGTTCCCGGCCATGATCCAGGCCTGGCGCGCCGAGCGCGGCCAGCCGCAGCTGCCGTTCCTGTGGGTGCAGCTGGCCAACTTCGACGACAAGTCCGACCAGGGCGATGTCAGCCCGTGGGCGCTGCTGCGCGAGTCGCAATCCAAGACCTTGTCGCTGCCGGCCACCGGCCAGGCGGTGACCATCGATATCGGCAACCGCGACGACATCCACCCGACCAACAAGCGCGACGTCGGCCATCGCCTGGCGTTGGCGGCACGCCATGTGGCCTACGGCGAACAGCTCGTCCACAGCGGTCCGGTGTTCTCCGGCGCCCAGTTCGGCGGTGGTAGCGCCACGCTGGCGTTCGAGCTGCAGGGCAGTGCGCTGGCGGTGCGCGGCGGCGGTGACCTGCAGGGCTTCGCGCTGGCCGGCGCCGACCACAAGTTCCATCCGGCGCAGGCGCGCATCGACGGCGACCGTGTGGTGGTGCGCAGCGACGCGGTCAAGCAGCCGGTGGCGGTGCGCTATGCCTGGGCCGGCAGCCCGGCGGCCGCCAACCTGGTCAATCGCGAGCAGCTGCCTGCTTCGCCCTTCCGATCCGACAGCTGGTAAACGGAGACTTCCCGCATGACGCAATCCTCTTCCCGCCGTGGCCTGCGCCACCTGGCCTTGCCGGCGGCGCTGCTGCTGGCCTTGTCCGCCTGCCAGCGTGCCGAGCAAGCCACGCCTGCCGCTGCTGGCGCCACGCCCGCTGCCACCGCACCGGCGCAGGCCGCGCCGGCCAAGCAGGCGCCGATCCCGCAGCTACTCAGTAAAGACGGCAAGCACACGCTGTTGGTCGACGGCAAGCCGTACCTGATCCTCGGCGCGCAGGTGAACAACTCCAGCAACTATCCGGCCGCGCTGGAACAGGTGTGGCCGGCGATGGCCGACATCGGCCCCAATACCGTGCAGGTGCCGATCGCCTGGGAACAGATCGAAGCCGAAGAAGGCAAGTTCGATTTCTCCTTCGTCGATACGTTGCTGGCGCAGGCGCGCGAGCACGACGTGCGACTGGTGCTGCTGTGGTTCGGCACCTGGAAGAACAATGGCCCGGCGTACACCCCGCATTGGGTGAAGACCGACAACAAACGCTTCCCGCGCGTCGTCACCGCCGATGGCCGCAGCATCGGCTCGCTGTCGCCGTTGGGCAAGCAGACGCTGGAAGCCGACCGCAAGGCGTTCGTCGCCTTGATGAAGCACCTCAAGCAGGCCGACCCGCAGCGCACCGTGATCATGGTGCAACCGGAGAATGAGCCCGGCACCTACGGCAGCGTGCGCGATTTCTCGCCGATGGCGCAGGAAGCGTTCAACGGCGCGGTGCCCGATGAGCTGGTCAAGAAGATGGGCAAGCAGCCGGGCACCTGGTCGCAGGTGTTCGGCGCCGATGCCGACGAGTTCTTCCACGCCTGGCACATCGGCCGCTTCATAGACCAGGTCGCCGAGGCGGGCAAGGCCGAGTATCCGCTGCCGATGTACGTCAACGCGGCGCTGCGCGGGCCGTTCAATCCCGGACAGCCGGGCAAGTACGCCAGCGGCGGACCGACCGACAACGTGCTCGATGTGTGGAAGGCGGCCGGCCCGCATATCGACCTGCTCGCCCCGGACATCTACATGCCCGAGTACCTGATGTACACCACGGTGCTGGATCGTTACGCGCGTGCGGACAACCCGCTGTTCGTCGCCGAAACCGGCAACAAGCCCGAATACGCGCGCTATTTGTTCCCGACCCTGGGCCATGACGGCATCGGCTGGTCGGCCTTCGGCATCGACTACACGCGCTACAGCAATTTCCCGCTGGGCGCCAAGAACGTGGACAAGGAAACGCTGGCGCCGTTCGCGCTCGGCTATCGCCTGGTCAAGCTCGGCCTGCCGGCGTTCGCGCAGGCCTCCAGCGAAGGCAAGTTGCATGGCGTGGCCGAGCAACCCGGCCAGGCGGTGCAGGAGATTGCGCTCAATGAGCGCTGGTCGGCGACGGTGACCTATGGCGTGCCGCAGTTCTGGTACCAGGGCGAGCCGCCGGGCAACCCCGAGCCAGTCGGCGCGGCACTGATCGCCGAGTTGGGCCCGGACGAGTTCCTGGTCACCGGCTACCACGCCCGCGTCACCCTGCATCCGGCCAGCGCGGCCACCGCGAACATGGTCTACGACCGGGTCGAGGAAGGGCATTACGACGCCGACGGCAACTGGGTGTTCCAGCGCAACTGGAACGGCGACCAGACCGACTACGGGGTGAACTTCTCCAGCGCCGACACGCTGCTGAAGATCAAGCTGGCCACCTGGGAATAATTCATCGGCGCGCCGGCCACGCCGCCGCGCCTCTCACGCATTACCGATAGGGAGTGAACATGGACAACCGCAACTTCGCAATCCAGGCACGCCGCCGTCCGCTGGCGCAAGGCCTGGCGATCTCGCTGGCGTGGCTGGCGCTGGCCGGTGGCGCTGGCGCGCAGCAGGTCGATCGCAACGCCGACGGCGTAGTGGTGCATCCGGCCAAGGCCGGGGCGGCAGCCGTGCGCCTGCAGGTGGTGGACGACAACATCATCCGCGTCAGCGCCGATCCGCAGGGCGATTTCCAGCGTTCGGCCAGCCTGATGCGCGCCGACACCGGCAAGCCGGTGCCGGCCTTCCAGATCGCTGAGCAGGACGGCGAAGTGCAGTTGAAGGCTGCGCAGGTCACCGCGCATGTGTCCACCGCCGACGGCCACGTGCGCTTCACCGACGCTGCTGGCAAGGAACTGCTGTCCGAAGTGGCCGGCGGCCGCAGCTTCACCCCGATCAAGGTCGATGGCGCCAGCGGGCTGCTCAGCACGCGCCAGCGCTTCGCCTCGCCGGACGACGAAAAGATCTACGGCTTCGGCCAGCACCAACAGGGCTGGATGAACCAGAAGGGCCGCAATGTCGAGCTGCTCCAGAGCAACATCGACCTGGCGGTGCCGTTCCTGGTGTCCAGCCGCAACTACGGCATCCTCTGGGACAACAACTCCATTACCCGCCTGGGCGACCCGCGCGGCCTGCAGCCGCTGGATGCTTCGCTCAAGCTGTATGACGCCAAGGGCAAGCCGGGCGCGCTGACCGCGCGCTACTTCGTCGATGGCAAGCAGGTGGTCGAGCGCCGCGAGAACCGCATCGACTACCAGTACATCAAGGACCTGGCCAAGTTCCCGGCCAAGGGCAAGCCGGCCAAGGAAGCGCGTGGCGTGGTCAGCTGGGAAGGCGACATCGAAGCCAGGACCGGCGGCGAACATACCTTCTCGCTGTACTCCAGCGAATACGCCAAGCTGTGGGTGGACGGCAAGCTGGTGCTGGACCGCTGGCGCCAGAACTGGAACCCGTGGCACCACGAGTTCGCCCTGCAGCTGGAGCCGGGCAAGCGCCACCACGTCAAGGTCGAGTGGAACCTGATCGACCCCAGCTACATCGCGCTGCTGCACCGCGATCCGCTGCCGGCGGCCGAAGCCAAGGACCTCTCGCTTTGGTCCGAGGCAGGCCAGATGATCGACTACTACTTCGTCGCCGGCGCCAACGCCGACCAGGTCATCGGCGGCTATCGCGAGCTGACCGGCAAGGCCGTGCTGCTGCCGAAGTGGGCCTACGGCTTCTGGCAGAGCCGCGAGCGCTACAAGAACCAGCAGGAGATGGAAGACGTGGTGGCCGAATACCGCCGCCGCAACCTGCCGCTGGACAACATCGTGCTGGACTGGTCGTACTGGCCGGTGGATGCATGGGGTTCGCACGATTTCGACAAGAAGTTCTGGCCCGACCCGGATGCGATGGTCAAGTATTTCCATGACCACCACACCCAGCTGATGATCTCGATCTGGCCGAAGTTCTATCCCAATACGGATAACTACAAGGAGCTGGCGGCCAAGGGCTACATGTTCACCAAGAACGTGGAAGCCGGCGAGCTGGACTGGATCGGCAACGGTTACCTCAACGCCTTCTATGACCCGTTCGCGGTCGAGGCGCAGAAGATCTACTGGCGCCAGATCAACGAAAAGCTCAACAGCAAGGGCATCGATGCCTGGTGGATGGACGCCGACGAGCCGGATATCCATTCCAACCTCGACGTGGACACCCGCAAGGAGCGCCTGACCCCGAACGCGCTCGGCAGCTCCACCGAGTACTTCAACGCCTATCCGCTGCCGCATACCCATGGCGTCTACGAAGGCGACCGCGAGGCCGACAACAAGCGCGTGTTCATCCTCTCGCGCAAGGGCTATGCCGGTACCCAGCGCAATGCGGTGGCGGTGTGGAGCGGTGACATCGTCTCGCGTTGGGACAACATGAAGGAGCAGATCAGCGCTGGCGTGAACGTCTCGATGTCGGGCCTGCCGAACTGGACGTTCGATATCGGCGGCTTCTCGGTGGAGAAGCGCTACGAGAACCAGGACCCGGCGCACCTGCCGGAATGGCGCGAGCTGCAGACGCGCTGGTTCCAGTTCGGCGCCTTCGTGCCGCTGTTCCGTTCGCACGGCCAGTTCCCGTACCGCGAGATCTGGAACGTCGCCCCCGAAGGCACCCCGTACTACGCCTCGATGGCCTACTACGACCGCCTGCGTTCGACCCTGTTGCCCTACATCTACACCCTGGCCGGTGATACCTATCACCATGACGGGGTGATGATGCGCGGGCTGATGATGGACTTCCCGAACGATCCCAAGGTAGCCGACCTCAACGATGAGTATCTGTTCGGGCCGGCCTTCCTGGTCGCGCCGGTGACCGAGTTCGGCGCCACCTCGCGCCCGGTCTACCTGCCGGCGGGCAGCTCGTGGCTGGATTTCTACAGCGGCAAGCGCTACGAGGGCGGCCAGACCCTCACCGCCGCCGCGCCGATCGAGCGCATGCCGCTGTTCGTGCGTGCCGGTGCCATCGTGCCGACCGGCCCGGTGCGGCAGTACGTCGACGACAAGGCCGACGCGCCGCTGACGATCGTGGTCTACACCGGCGCCGATGGCCAATTCTCGCTGTACGAGGACGATGGCAAGGGCTACGGCTACGAGCAAGGTGAGTTCAGCCGCATCCCGCTGCACTGGGACGAGGCCAAGGGCGAGCTGCGGATTGGCGCCCGCGAAGGCCAGTGGCCGGGCATGCAGGCCAAGCGCACGCTGCAGGTACGCTTTGTGGGCGGTGAACGCGCCGATGCCGGCGAACTGGAGCCCAAGGCCGATGCCAAGGTGCAGTACAGCGGCAAGGCGCTCGTGGTGAAGCGCAAGTAAGGGGAACCCTGGATGGCCTTGGAACTGAGTCGACGCGAACTGTGCAAGGCCATGGGCGTGGGGGCCGCAGCGATTGCTGCGGCCCCCGCGGCGCTGGCGGCCCGGTCGGATGAAAGTCCTCGTCAGGTGCCGCCACCGGTGGCGCCCGAGGGCGAATTGGTGCTGTGGTACGAGCGCCCGGCCACCGAGTGGGTGGAAGCGTTGCCGGTCGGCAACGGTCGCCTCGGTGCGATGGTGTGGGGCGGGCTGGCGCACGAGCGCCTGCAGCTCAACGAAGACACGCTCTACGCCGGCGGCCCCTACGACGCCACCAATCCGCAAGCGCTGGCGTCCTTGCCCAAGGTGCGCGAGCTGGTGTTCAACGGGCGCTACGCCGAGGCCGAGAAATTGGCCGATGAAGGCATGCTCTCGCGCCCGCTCAAGCAGATGCCATACCAACCGTTGGCCGACCTGCTGCTGGATTTCGACCGCGCCGACGGCGCGGCAGGCTATCGGCGTGAGCTGGACCTGGATACCGCCACCGCCACCACGCGCTTCCGTTCGGATGGGCGCAATCATCTGCGCGAGGTGTTTGTCTCGCCCGACGCGCAATGCATCGTGGTGCGACTGAGCACCGACAAGCCCGGTGGCATTTCGCTGCGCGTGGGCGTGGATAGTCCGCAGGAAGGCGAGGTGATCGCCGATGGCGACGGGCTGTTGTTCGCCGGGCGCAATGCCGGCCGCAACGGGATCGAGGGCAAGCTGAGTTTCGCCTTGCGTGTATTGCCGTTGGCCAAGGGCGGCAAGGTCTCTGTGCGCGGTGGCCGCATTCGCGTCGAAGGTGCCGACGAACTGGTGTTGCTGTTGTCTGCGGCGACCAGCTACAAGCGCTTCGACGATGTCAGCGGCGATCCGCTGGCGATCACCGCGGCACAGATTTCCGCTGCTCGCAAGCTGCCCTACGCCAAGCTGCGCGAAGATCATCTGCGGGCGCATCGCACCCTGTTCCGGCGCGTGGCCATCGATCTGGGCCGCAGCGAGGCGATGCAACGGCCCACCGACGAACGCGTACGCGCCTTCGCCGCCGGTGGCGACCCGCAGCTGGCCGCGCTCTACCACCAGTACGGCCGCTACCTGCTGATCTGCAGCTCGCGTGCCGGCAGCCAGCCGGCCAATCTGCAGGGCATCTGGAACGAGCTGATGTCGCCGCCGTGGGAGAGCAAGTACACGGTCAACATCAACACCGAAATGAACTACTGGCCGGCCGAAGCCAACGCACTGCACGAGTGCGTCGAGCCGCTGGAGCGGATGCTGTTCGAGCTGTCCGAGACCGGTGCGCATACAGCGCGTGCGATGTACGACGCACCGGGCTGGGTGGTGCACAACAACACCGACCTGTGGCGTTCGGCCGGGCCGATCGATGGCGCGCAATGGAGCCTGTGGCCGACCGGCGGCGCCTGGCTGCTGCAGCAGTTGTGGGACCGTTGGGACTATGGCCGCGACCTGGCCTATCTGCAGAAGGTCTATCCGCTGTTCAAGGGCGCGGCCACGTTCTTCATCGCCACCCTGGTGCGCGACCCCGGCACCGGGGCAATGGTGACCAATCCATCGATCTCGCCGGAAAACCAGCATCCCTTCGGCGCCGCACTGTGCGCAGGGCCGACGATGGACGCGCAGATCCTGCGCGACCTGTTCGCCCAATGCATCGCGATGGCCAAGCTGCTGGGTGTGGATGCCGAGTTCGCCCAGCAACTGGCCAGCTTGCGCGAGCAACTGCCGCCGAACCGCATTGGCAAGGCGGGGCAGTTGCAGGAATGGCAGCAGGATTGGGACATGGAAGCGCCGGAGATCCACCATCGGCATGTGTCGCATCTATATGCATTGCATCCGTCGAGCCAGATCAACCTGCGCGACACTCCGGCACTGGCGGCAGCGGCGCGCCGATCGCTGGAGATTCGCGGCGACAATGCCACCGGGTGGGGGATTGGCTGGCGCTTGAACCTGTGGGCGCGCTTGCGCGACGGCGAGCATGCGTACCGGATCCTGCAATTGTTGCTGGCGCCGGAGCGCAGTTATCCGAACCTGTTCGACGCCCATCCGCCGTTCCAGATCGACGGCAATTTCGGTGGCACCTCGGGCATCACCGAGATGTTGTTGCAGAGTTGGGGCGGCAGCGTATTCCTGCTGCCGGCCTTGCCGAAGGCCTGGGCACAGGGCGAGGTGCATGGGTTGCGGGTGCGCGGTGCGGCGGCGGTGGACCTGCGCTGGTCCGGCGGGGTGTTGGCCGAGGCGACGTTGCGCAGCGAGAAGGGCGGGCGCTATGAGCTGGTGTATGGCGAGCAGGTGCTGGCGTTCGACTTGAAGGCCGGCAAGGAGAAGCGGGTGCGGTTTGATGGGGGGCGGTTGGTCGCTGCTTAGAGCCCGGTTGCTTTGTTTTTCCGTGCGGCGTCCGGGGCCGTGCCCTTGCCCGGGGGACGCCAAGTACTGCATCCCTGCGTGTCTCGTTGGGCGACGTCCCTGTCGCCCAACGCCCCCGGGCAAGGGCACGGCCCCGAACGCCCGATAGAAGGCCGCGGTGTTTGGGGGGGGCAAGAGCCAGTGCCAGTGCCAGGGCACAATCAATCGTCTGGTGAAGAGCCCCCCTCTGTTGAGGGGGGCGCGGCGACAGCCGCGGGGGAGAGGCAAGGTAGAAGTGGGGGCCCGAAGTTTGCGCAGCAAACTTTGGGGGCGCAGCCCGCGTAGCGGGATGTGTCGCGACAGCCACGGGGGAGAGGCAAGGTAGGCGCCGGGGCCCCAACCTCCGCTTCGCGGAGTTGGGGGCGCAGCCTGCTGCGCAGGCTTCGCGCGCCAGATAACGCAAAAGCCCCGCTTTCGCGGGGCTTTTGCGTTATCTGGCGCTCCCTAGGGGACTCGAACCCCTGTTTTAGCCTTGAGAGGGCCACGTCCTAACCACTAGACGAAGGGAGCGTTTCTAGCCGTGTCCGGCCGAGCGCGTTAGTATAGAGAGCTGATCGCCTTCTCGCAATCCTGTTTAGTTCCCGGGAACCGCCAACATCGAAACGCCAGTTACATCACCGTTTACCCTGCGCGTCATCCCTCGTGACCAGCACACGATCTCGCGTCGCGATATCAGTCCGAATGCGCTGCGTGTGCTCTACCGCTTGCGCGAGGCCGGCTTCGGCGCCTATCTGGTGGGCGGGGCGGTACGCGATTTGCTCGTCGGTGGGCATCCGAAGGATTTCGATATCGCCACCGATGCCACGCCCGAGCAGGTCAAGCAGCAGTTCCGCAATTGCCGCTTGATCGGCCGCCGCTTCCGCCTGGCGCATGTGGTATTTGGCCGCGAGATCATCGAGGTCGCTACGTTCCGCGCCAATGTCGATGATGGCAGTGGCGATCGTGAGCTGGATAACGGCCGCCTGGTGCGCGATAACGTGTACGGCAGCATCGAGGATGATGCGCTGCGCCGCGATTTCACCTGCAATGCGCTGTATTACGCGATCGAGGATTTCTCGGTCCGTGATTACACCGGCGGTTTCGAGGATGTGCAGGCGCGCTTGATGAAGTTGATCGGCGATCCGGAGCAGCGGTATCGCGAGGATCCGGTGCGGATGCTGCGCGCGGTGCGCCTGGCGGCGAAGCTGGGTTTCAGTATCGATGAGGCCACCGCCGATCCGATCCCGCGCCTGGCCGGCTTGCTGAGTGAGGTGGCGCCGGCGCGGTTGTTCGAGGAGTTGCTCAAGCTGTTCCTGTCCGGGCATGCGGTGGCGAGTTTCGAGGGCCTGGAGCATTACGGCCTGTTCTCGACGTTGTTCCCGGAAAGTGGTGCGGCCCTGCGCAGCAATCGCAGCGGGGCGTTGCGGCGGATGTTGCTGGAGGGGCTGCGCAATACCGATACGCGGGTGGCCAACGATGAGCCGGTGTCGCCGGCGTTCCTGTTCGCGCTGCTGCTGTGGCCGGCGTTCTGCAAGACCTTGATCGGGCTGCAGGCGCAGGGCATCCATGCCGAAGAGGCGCAGCGCCGGGCCGCGGACCGGGTCACGCTGCATCAGTTGGAGCGGGTGGCGCTGCCACGCCGGTTCTCGCTGCCGATGCAGGAAATCTGGCTGCTGCAGGCGCGGTTCTCTTCGCGCCAGCGCAAGCGGGTGATGCGCACCTTGACCCATCCACGTTTCCGCGCCGCGTTCGATTTCCTGGTGCTGCGCCAGACCGCATCGCCCGATCATGCCGCCGACATCGCCTACTGGCGCGAAGCGCAGGAAGAGGTCGGCCTGGGTGGGCCGGTGTCGATCGACGCGGAGATGGACGATGTGGTGGAGGGAGCCGCGCCGCGCAGGCGTCGCCGCCGTCGCCGCCGCAGTGGCGGTGCAGGAGAGGGCGGCGGGACCGAGTGAGCGCGCCGGTCCTCGCCTACATCGGCCTGGGTGCGAACCTCGGCGATGCCCAGGCCACCGTACGCGCCGCGCTGGCGGGCCTGGCCGCGCTGCCCCAGACGCGCTTGTTCGCTGCCTCGCGGCTTTATCGCACGCCGGCGTGGGGCCGCCTCGACCAGCCGGCCTTCATCAATGCGGCTGCCGCGCTGGAGACCGGGTTGGCCCCGGAAGCGCTGCTGGATCAATTGCTGGCACTGGAGCGCAGCCACGGCCGCGAACGCCTGGACGGTGAACGCTGGGGGCCGCGCACGCTGGACCTGGATGTATTGCTGTTCGGCGATGCGGTGATCGACAGCCCGCGCCTGCGCGTGCCACACCCGCATCTGCACGAGCGCGCCTTCGCGCTGTTGCCGCTGGCCGAGATCGCGCCGCAGGCGCTGATCCCCGGCCATGGAACGGTGCAGGCCGCATTGGCACAGGTCCAGACGGGCGGTTTGGTCCCGATTGGGTAGATAATGCCGGGCTCATCACCCCACGTCATGAGCTTATGAGTACCCACGCCGACAGCAAGCCCTGGACGGTTCCCGCGTTGGCCGAGGCCAAGCGCGATGGCCGCAAGCTGGTCATGCTGACCGCCTACGACGCCGGTTTCGCCCGTGCCTTCGACGCCCATGGGGTGGACCTGATCCTGGTCGGCGACTCCCTGGGCATGGTGGTCCAGGGCCACGATTCGACCTTGCCGGTCACCACCGACGACATGGTCTACCACACCGCCGCGGTCGCCCGTGGCCTGAGCCGGGCGCTGCTGGTCAGCGACCTCTCGTTCCAGGCCGACGCAACCCCCGAGCGCGCGCTCGACGCCGCCACCCGCCTGCTGCAGGCCGGTGCCGAGATGGTCAAGCTCGAAGGTGCTGGCCACAAGCTGGAGGTCATCCGCTACCTGGTCGAGCGCGAAATCCCGGTGTGTGCGCACCTGGGCCTGACCCCGCAGTCGGTGCTGCGCTTTGGCGGCTACAAGGTCCAGGGGCGGGGTGAGGCGGGCGAGCGCCTGCGCGCCGAGGCCCGCGCCGTGGCCGAGGCCGGTGCCAGCCTGCTGGTGCTCGAATGCGTGCCTTCGCCGCTGGCCGCGCAGATCACCGCCGAGTTGTCGATCCCGACCATCGGCATTGGTGCCGGCCCCGGCTGCGACGGCCAGGTGCTGGTGCTGCACGACTTCCTGGGCCTGGACAGCGGCCACCGCCGGCCGAAGTTCGTGAAGGATTTCCTCGCCGAAGGCGGCTCTGTCGCCGGTGCGGTGCAGGCCTATGCCGCCGCCGTGCGCGATGGCAGCTTCCCCGATGCGGAACACGCTTACGCCTCATGATCGATACCGTCACTGAACTGTCGCG
>DATLJF010000040.1:0-3140 GCA_035539015.1 Stenotrophomonas sp.
TTGATGGCGCTGTGCTTCTTCGGTGAAATGCTGGCCGCCTCGGTCTGGCATTGGCAGGAACGCGTCTCCTCGCTCTCGGTGGCTCCGCCGCTCTTGCTGGCGTGGCTATTGAGCCGCCGCACTGACGGGTGGCTCGCGCCGGCTGCGGGCGCGGCAGCCGGCATCGCCCTGTTCCTGGCTCTGCTGCAAAAGGCATCTGCCTCGGAGGTTGCGCTGCTTGCACTCGGCCTGCCGCTGCCAGCGCTCGGGCTGGCCTGGCTGCTGCGCCGGGAAAGCGCACTGCGCTGGCCGGCGGCCGATTTTGGCCGCGGCTTGCGCCTGATGGTGACCATTGGTTTGGCGCTACCGGCACTGCAGGTCGCCTGGCTCTCGGCCTGGGCAAGCGACGCCGGCAACGGTTATAGCCGCCGCGAGGAGCTGCTCGGTTTGCTGTTGATGCATTGCGCCGGCTACTTGTTGCTGCTGCCGATGGCCATGGCCATCCTCTCCGGCCCACCGTTGCCGCGCTGGCACCGGTTGGTGCGCGACCTGTGCGTGGCGCTGATGCTGGCCCTGGTGCCAGCGTGGCTGTGGTCGCCGGCCGCCGCAATACCCTTGCCCTCCGGGCTGCTGACTATCGCGGCTACGCCGGTGCTGTTGTGGAGCCTGGTGCGCTTCGGGCTCGGCGGCGCATGCATGGGACTGCTGGCATGTGCGGTCATGGGCCTGTCTTTCAGTTTGCGCGGCGGCGGGCCGTTCGGGCGCCTGCCTGCCGATGCCGCAATGTTGAGCATGCAGGCCTGGATCTGCGCCGCCGCCGGCGCGCTGTGGTTGATCTCGGTGATGCTGGAGCAGCAGCGCGCCGCCAGCCGGCGGCTGCGTGACGCGTACCACCAGCTCAGTGCGCTTACCGGCCGCGTTCTGGTCGTGCAGGAGGAAGAGCGCACGCGCATCGCGCGCGAGCTGCACGATGACATCAACCAGTCGCTGGCCGCCTTGTCGATCCGGCTGAGCTACCTCAAGCGCGAACTCGATCCAGTCCAGCGCAGCGCCGCCAACGACCTGCAACAGGACCTGCTGAAGGTCTGCAACGACATTCGCAACCTGTCGCATGGCCTGCACCCGGCGATGCTGCGCTTCACCGGACTGGCCAGTGCATTGCTGGGTTTTTGCCAGAACCATGCGCAGCGCTCGACCTTGCGCATCCAGTGCGAAGTCGCACCGCCCGAGGGGCTGGATGACGCCAACGAACTGAGCCTGTTCCGCATCGTCCAGGAAGCGGTCAACAATGTCGAACGACACGCACACGCGCACGAGGTGTGGGTACTACTGCGTTGCGACGATCAGGAATGCGTGCTCTCTATCGCCGACGACGGTATCGGCCTGCCGCGCAGGCAAGCCGGTGCCGCCTCCGGGCTGGGGCTGATCAGCATGGGCGAACGCGCGCGCCTGCTGGGCGGCCAGCTGGTGGTGGAGTCGCGACGCGGCGGCGGCACCCACGTCGAAGTTCGCTTCCCCCACCCCGCCCGCGCGGACCGCTGACAGCGCGGCCGAGTTCCTGTTGCCGGCCGCGTGACCCCCGCGGCCGGTTCCCGCTACCATCGGGCATCGTCCGCCGCTCGCGCCAGGCGCGCGTTGGAATGGCCTGGCCATTCGCTGTCGCCCGGCGCATTCCAGCAAAGGGGAACATATTGGCCACGGCCAAAAAGTCCGCACGCCGCAAAGGCGAGGCCACCACCATCGATGAAGTGGCCCGGCTTGCCGGGGTCTCGCCGATGACCGTCTCGCGCGTAGTCAACGCCAAAGTGCACGTGCGCGAAAGCACGCGCGAACGGGTGATGCGCGCGGTCAAGCAACTGGGCTACACCCCCAACCTCGCGGCCAGCTCGCTGGCCGCGGCACAAACCACGCGCATTGCCCTGGTCTACACCAACCCCAGCGAAGGCTACCTGCGCGAACTGCTGGTGGGCGCGCTACGCGGCGGCGCCCGCGCAGCAGCACAATTGGTGGTAGACGCCTGGGACGCAGTGGACCCGGAAGCCGAACGCGAGGCGGCTCGGACGCTGGCCCGTAGCGTCGCCGGCGTGATCCTGCCACCGCCGCTATGCGAATCGCCCACCGTCATTGCCGAACTCGTCGACGCCGGCGTGCCGGTCGTGGCGATCGCCTCCGGCCGCGAAGAGAGCGCGATTTCACGCGTACGCGTGGACGACTTCCAGGCCTGCCGCGAAATGACGCGCTACCTGATCAGCCTGGGCCACCGCCGTTTCGGTTTCATCCATGGCCACCCGAACCAGACCGCGAGCGCGCGCCGCTTCGAAGGCTTTCGCGCCGCGCTGGAAGAGGCAGGCATCGGCGTAGAACCGGCGTGGATCCAGCCGGGCGAGTTCACCTATCGCTCGGGGCTGAGGGCCGCGGAAAAATTGCTGGCGCGGCGACAACGTCCCAGCGCGATCGTGGCCAGCAACGACGACATGGCCGCGGCGGTGGTGTCGGTGGCGCATCGGCGCGGGCTGGATGTGCCGCGGGATTTGTCAGTGGTGGGCTTCGACGATACGTCGGCGGCAACGACGGTGTGGCCTGAACTGACGACGGTGCGGCAGCCGATTGCGGCGATGGCCGATAGTGCGGTGGATATCTTGATGCGTGGGATTCGGCGGCAGGACAATACGCCGGTGGATAAGGTGTTGGCGCATACGCTGGTCAAGCGGGGGTCTGTTGCTGCGCCTGGTGCTTGATGTTGTTTTGTTTTTATCGGCGGCGTCCGGGGGCTGGAGCCTTTCGGGACACGCCGTGAATACGTCCGTGTAGGCCAATCGGCTCCAGCCCCCGAACGCCCGATAGTCAGCGCGGTGTGTGGGGAGAGAAAAAGCCCCCTCATCCGCCGCTGTCGCGGCACCTTCTCCCGCAACGGGAGAAGGACAGCAAACGCTGTTGGCGATTGATTGCAGCTGCAAAACTGCATGCCGACCTTCTCCCTCTGGGAGAAGGTGTCGCGACAGCGACGGATGAGGGGAACTCCCCACACAAACGCGACCTTCTATCGGGCGTTCGGGGCCGGGCCCTTGCCCCGGGGGCGTTGGGCGACAGGGACGTCGCCCAACGAGACACGCAGGATGCAGTATTTGGCGTCCCCCGGGGCAAGGGCCCGGCCCCGAACG
>DATLJF010000041.1:0-6507 GCA_035539015.1 Stenotrophomonas sp.
CGGCGATCAAGGCGCCGGTGGCGGTCTGAGCGGCATGGCGACCGCCGGGCCCCGCATCAGCCTCGTCGCCGCGCTCGATCGCCAGCGCGCGATCGGCCGCGACAACGCACTGGCCTGGCACTTGCCTGACGATCTCAAGCACTTCAAGGCAGCCACCCTGGGTCGCCCGGTGCTGATGGGCAGGCGCACCGCACAATCGCTGGGCCGCGCATTGCCGGGCCGGGCGAACCTGGTGATGACGCGCTCGGGTCGGGCACCGTTCGAAGGCATGCAGGCAGTGGCGGACGTGGCGCAAGCGCTCACGGCGGTAGCCGAGCTGGAGGCCAGCGAACTGTGCGTGATCGGCGGCGGCGAAATCTATCGCCAATGGCTGCCGCTGGCCGACGTCATGCAGCTGACCTTCGTAGATACCGAGATCGACGGCGCCGATGCCTGGTTTCCGCAGTGGGAGCCGACGCAGTGGCGCGAAGTGTCGCGGCAGGCGCATGCGGCCGATGCGCGGCATGCGTTCGGCTTTGAATTCGTCGAGTATCTGCGCGCCGGCTAGCGCAACTCGCGCTCAGCCCGCGCTTGCCTCGCTCATTCGGCGCTGGCGTTGTTCGGCCCGCGCCGCGGCTCCTGCCGCCCCTGGGGCCGCGGCCCACGTCGCTGCTGCTGGCTTTCGCGCGGTGGTCGTGGCGGGCGCGCAACCGGCGGCGGCCCTTCCACCTCGCGGCCGGGCACCTGCACCACCCGCAGCTCCTCGGTATCCAGCTGCAGCGCGGTGAGCTTGCCGCCCCACACCGCGCCGGTATCGATCGCATGCACGCCCTGGGTAATCGTCAGTCCCAGCGTAGACCAATGCCCGCAGACGATCTTGAGGTCACGTTCCACCCGGCCCGGCACTTCGAACCAGGGATACAGGCCTTGCGCCTGCGTGCCCGGCGTGCCCTTGTCCTCGGTCGCGATGCGTCCGCGCGGCGTGCAATAGCGCATGCGTGTGAGCAGGTTGATGATCGCGCGGCTGCGGTCGTGGCCGCTCAGGCCCGGCGACCAGCCTGGGCGGTCGCCGTACATGTTGCGCAACAGCTTGCGATAACCATTGCCCTGCAACTGCAGTTCGACCTCGCGCGCATGCTTCTCGGCCAGTTGGGTGGTCCACTTCGGCGCCAGGCCCGCGTGCACCATCATCCAGCCCAACGCGCGATCCACGTGCACCAGCTTTTGCATCCGCAGCCAGTCCAGCAGCACATCGCGGTCTTCGGCCAGCACCACGCGCAGCAGGTCAGGATTGACCTTGCGCTGTTCTTCTTCAGAGCGCGCACCCACCGCCAGCAGCGACAGATCATGGTTGCCGAGCACCACCACGCTTTGCTCGCGCAGCGAGTGGACCAGGCGCAGGGTTTCCAGCGACTGGCCGCCGCGGTTGACCAGGTCACCGCAGAACCACAAACGGTCGCTGGCCGGATCGAAACGGATCTTTTCCAGCAGCCGCTGGGTGACGTCGTAGCAGCCTTGCAGGTCGCCGATGGCCCACACGCTCATGCCCGGGCCCCCATCAGTGCAACGTCCGCGGGGTGGCCAGCGCGAAGGCGGCGATCTCGGCGGTGAAGGAGGTGCCGTCGTCGGCCACCAAGTCGTAGTGGCCCTGCATCAGGCCATCGCCGGTTTCCAGCAGCACCGCCGAGGTGTAGCGGAAATCTTCGCCCGGGCGCAGCCAGGGCTGTTCCCCGACTACCCCTTCGCCATCGATGTGTTCGATACGGCCATTGCCGTGGTCGATCTCCCAGTGCCGGGCAACCAGTCGCGCGCCAATGTCGCCGGTATTGAGGATGCGGATGTCGTAGGCAAACGCGTACCGGCCCTCGAGGGCGGCGGCGGGGTCGTTGAGGAAGCGCGGGCGGACCTCGACCTGGATCTGGTAGCGCGAATCGTCTTGCATGGGGGCAGTGTAAGCACAGGGCATCGGCGTCACGTCAAGCTACTTCGACGTTGGCCAGGCGGATGAAATCGGCCACTTCCAGCTGTTCGGCGCGGGCGTCGGCGCGCACGCCGGCGGCCTCGAAATGGCGGCTATCGCAGACCCCGGACAAGGCATTGCGCAAAGTCTTGCGGCGCTGGCCGAAAGCCGCGCGCACGACGTCGGCAAAGCGCTTGCGGTCGCCGATGCCGACCTCGGCGGGCGAACGCGGCACCAGCCGCGCCACTGCCGAGTCCACCTTGGGCGGCGGCCGGAAGGCGCCAGGCGGCACGACGAACAGCGAGGTCACCTCGCACCAGGCCTGCAGCATCACGCTCAAGCGGCCATACACCTTGCTGCCGGGGCCGGCGGCCATGCGGTCGACCACTTCTTTCTGCAGCATGAAGTGCATGTCGGCAATCGCCGCGGCGTGGTCCAGCGCATGGAACAGGATCGGCGAGGAAATGTTGTACGGCAGGTTGCCGACCAGGCGGATCGGCGTGCCCGCGGCCAGCGCGGTGAAATCCACCGCCAGCACGTCGCGGTGGATGATCGTCAGCTGCCCGAGCGGCGCGGCGGCCTCGGTGAGCGGGGCGATCAGGTCGCGGTCGAACTCGATGACGGTCAGTTCCCCATGCCGACGTAGCAACGGCAAGGTGATGGCGCCCTGGCCCGGGCCAATCTCGACCAGCCGCTGGCCCGGCTTGGGGTCCACGGCGTGGACGATCCGGTCGATGTAGTGCCGGTCGGCCAGGAAGTGCTGGCCCAAGGACTTTTTCGGCGCAGCACTGAATCCTGAGGCCGAACTAGGGGAAAGCGGACGAGTCATTGCGAAATTCTAGAGGGTGCGGCGTGATTTGCGGCGAAATTCGACCGCCACGCGTACCAATCGGTGGTTCAGTGCCGGCGTGCGGCGGCCAACTGCGCACACAGCGCGGTAGCCGCGAACAGGCTGGAAGGATCGGCGACCCCGCGCCCGGCCAGGTCCAGCGCAGTGCCATGGTCGACCGCCACCCGCGGGTAGGGCAGACCGAGGGTGATGTTTACGGCTTGTTCGAAGCCGCTGTACTTGAGCACCGGCAATCCCTGGTCGTGGTACATCGCCACTACCGCATCGAACTGGCGCAGTTTTTGCGGCAGGAAAGCGGTGTCGGCCGGTAGCGGGCCGATCAGGTCCATGCCGCGCGCGCGCAGTGCGGCCAGCACCGGGATCATCACGTCGAGCTCTTCACGGCCAAGGTGGCCGTCCTCGCCCGCATGCGGGTTGAGGCCGAGCACCGCGATCCGCGGCGTGGCCAGGCCGAATTCCCGCCGCAGTGCTTGCCAGGTGATATCCAGGCAGCGCGCCAGCGCCGGTCCGGTCACGGCATCGGCGACCGCGCGCAGCGGCAGGTGGGTGGTGACCAGCGCCACCCGTACGATGTCGTTGGCCAGCATCATCACCACATCGCAGCCGGCCTGTTCGGCGAGCAGCTCGGTGGTGCCGGAGTAGGCGATGCCGCCCTCGTTGATGACTGCCTTGTGTACTGGCCCGGTGACGATGCCGTCCAGGCGTCCGGCCAGGCACTCGGCGGCGCCAGCGCGCAGTGCGGCGATGACGGCACTGGCGTTGGCCGGGTCCGGCCGCCCGGGGCGACTCGGTCGGGGCAGCGGGATCGCGTGCACGGCGAGATCGCCGGGGCGCACGGGCAGGGCATCCGTGGGCAAGGCGCGAAACGGCAGGCCCAAGGCCGCGGCGGCCTGGGCAAGCGTGCCTGGATCAGCGAAAGCAAGCAGCCGGCAGTCGGAGCGCGGCTGTTGTGCGAGCCGGATGCACAGCTCCGGCCCGATGCCCGCCGGCTCGCCCGGTACCAGCGCGAGGGCGGGCGGTGCCACGGCTCAGTTGCCGGGCTGGGGGGCCGCCGGGGTCGCCGCAGCGGCCGGCGTCGGCTGGGCGGTGGCGTTGTCGTCGGCGCGGTCGCCGGTGCGGAAGCTCACGTAGGCTTCGCCACGCATTTCCTGCAGGAAGCGGTTGTACTCATCTTCCAGCTTGCGCCGGCCAATCGTTTCGCGGACCTGCGAGCGCTGGTTCTGGTTGCCCACATCGGTGTCACGGCGGCCAACCAGCTGGACGACGTGCCAACCTGCCTCGGTGCGGAACGGCGGCGACATGCCGCCGTCGCTCAGCGAGGTGACCTGGCGGCCGAAGTCCGGGCCGAACGCGTCGGCCGGAAACCAGCCCAGGTCGCCGCCCTGGCCACGGCTGTTGGCGTCATCGGAAGACTCCTTGGCCACGGCCTGGAAGTCCGCGCCGCCTTCGACGCGCGCGCGCAAGGTTTCGATCTTGGCCTTGGCCGCGGCATCGCTCTGGGTTTCGTTGACCCGCACCAGGATGTGGCGGGCGTGATACTCGGTGACCAGCTGGGCCTGCGGGCTGTTCGAACCGGTGCGCACTTCGACCAGCTTCAGCAGCTGGAAGCCGCTGGGGCCACGCAGCGGACCCACCACTTGGCCTGGTTGCAGGTCCTTGATCAGCTGGGCGAACGCGTTGGGAATCTCGTTGGCCGCGCGCCAGCCCAGGTCGCCGCCTTCCAGCGCGTTGGGGCTGTCGGAATAGCGCACCGCGGCGGCGGAGAAGTCCAGCTCGCCCTTGTCGATCAAGCTCTTGACGCCGTCGATCTTCTGCTGGCCGGTGGCAATCTGCTCGGCAGTGGCGCCGTCCGGCAGGCCGACCAGGATGTGCGCCAGGTGGTACTGGGTGCCACCGCCGGTCTGCTGTGCCAGGGCTGCATCGACCTCGCCTTCGCTGACGCTGATGCGGCTCTGGGCGAAGCTCTGGCGCAGGCGCTGCACGGTGATTTCCTCGCGCACCGAGCGCCGGAAGTCGCCATAGGAAAGGCCATCGGCGGCCAGCTTCTGGCGCAGGCCGTCCACGCTGGTGCCGTTCTGCTGGGCAATGCTGGCGATGGCGCGATTGAGCTCGTCGTCGCTGACCTTGATGCCGCTGCTTTCGGCGCGCGCCACCTGCAGCTTGACCAGCACCAGGCGCTCAAGCACCTGTCGCTGCAGCACATCGGCCGGTGGCAACTGGTTCTCGCGACCGGCGTACTGGCCGCGCACGTTGGTCACGGCGCGATCCAGTTCGCTTTGCAGGATCACGTCTTCATCGACAATGGCGGCGATGCGGTCCAGCGGCTGAGCAGCCTGGGCCAGGGCAGTCGACGGGAGGGTGCTGGTCACGACCAGCAGTGACGCAAGGAAAACAGGTAGGAGTCTGGTCATGGAATCTGGTTCGGATCGTAATCGTCCGGCTTGGTCGTGGTGTTGCTGGGCGGGACCAGGTACAGGTCGTCGCGGTAATAACCGAGAATAGCACGGCGCAAAGTGCGCTCTGTGTCCTGTCCGACAGAGCTTAGGCCCTTCAGGACGAACTCCAGCTGCAGGGAATTGTTCATCTCGCCCTCGCGGTTGCGCACGTAGCGCCGGGCCAGGGCCCGCACCGCCAGGCAGCAGCTGTCCCACTGCACGCCACCGATGATTTCCAGCGGCTTGCGGTCCAGCAACGAGTAGTAGTAGCGGCCGACCACGCTCCAGGTGGGATTGATCGGATACAGGAAGGAGAAGTCGGCCTGCTTGAGCTGGTCGGTGTTGTCGCTGGTGTTGCGGCGGTAGCGATACGACAGGTTGATGATGCCGTCGTTGCCGAGCAGGAAGCGGGTGCGGAAGCTGGCCAGGTCTTCCTGGCGGAAGTTCGGGTTCCACTGGTAGGTGGCGCCCAGGGTCCAGCGGTCGTTGATCGCGTAGTTGACGTCGGTCACCCAGGCGGACTTGCCCTGTTCGACCGGCGGCTCGCTGCTGTTGAGGGTGACCCGCGAATCCTCGAAGTACAGGATCTGGCCGACGCTGGCGGTCAGTTTCTCGCGGCCGTCGGACTGGCGCAGCAGGCGCGTGGTCAAGGCGACCGTCAGCTGGTTGGCGTCGTTCTGGCGATCGGCACCGGTGTAGCGGCTGTCGCGGAACAACTGGCCCCAGCTGAAGGTGAAGGCACGGGTATCGAACAGCGGCAGGTTGTCCTGGTCGCGGTATGGCGAGTACAGGTAGAACAGCCGCGGCTCCAGGGTGTTGAGGTAGTCCCTGCCGCCGAAGCTGACTTCGCGGTCGAAATACAGGCCGGCGTCCAGGCTTGCGATCGGCATGCCGCGCGTGGGCGTGCGGTCGCCGTTGCCGCCGGTGGCGCGCAGTTGCTCGGCCAGTTCGCGGTCCAGCTGGTAGGCGGTGTAGCGATAGGCCAGGGTCGGGGTGACGTACCACGCCGCGCCGGCCAGCGGCATCGATACGTAGGGCTTGAGGTCGAGCCGCGAGCCGCCGGGCTGGTCGATCACCTGGCCGGTGCGCTCATAGTCGCCGTCGGCATTGATGAACTTGGGGTGGACATCGCCGTGGACGAAGCGCACCGCTTCGCTGTAGATCCCGATGTCGAAGGGGCCGAACGGCTGGTTCCAGTTGAAATAGGCACGCGGCTGGCGGTTGAACGGAAGCGCCGCCTCGGTGAGGGTGTAGTCGGTCAGCTGCCAGTAGTCGGCCATCAG
>DATLJF010000042.1:0-15884 GCA_035539015.1 Stenotrophomonas sp.
GGTCAATATCGTGATGTACGCACTGAACAGCTGACGCCTCCACCGAGAGACCTGCCATGACCTCCCCCGATACCCTCTCCCAGCACATCGCCCGCCTGGGCGAGCTGCGCAACGCGCTCGCCCAGGCCGTGGTCGGCCAGCAGGCGGTGGTCGAGCAATTGCTGATCGGCCTGCTCGCCGGCGGCCACTGCCTGCTCGAAGGCGCGCCTGGCCTGGGCAAGACCCTGCTGGTGCGCTCGCTGGGGCAGGCCCTGGAGCTGCAGTTCCGGCGCGTGCAGTTCACCCCCGACCTGATGCCCAGCGACATCCTCGGCACCGAGCTGCTCGAAGAAGACCACGGCACCGGCCACCGTCATTTCCGCTTCCAGCCCGGCCCGGTCTTCACCAACCTGCTGCTGGCCGACGAGCTCAACCGCACCCCGCCCAAGACCCAGGCGGCGTTGCTGGAAGCGATGCAGGAGCGCACCGTCAGCTACGCCGGCACCACGTATTCGTTGCCCTCGCCGTTCTTCGTGCTGGCCACGCAGAATCCGATCGAGCAGGCCGGCACCTACCCGCTGCCCGAAGCCCAGCTCGACCGCTTCCTGTTGCACGTGCGCGTGGACTACCCGAGCGAGAGCGAAGAGCGCGACATCCTCCTGCACACCACCGGCAGCCACAACGCCGTGGTGCCAAAGGTGATGGATGCCGAGAGCGTGGTCGCGCTGCAGCAACACGTGCGCGAAGTGCACGTGGGCGAAGACGTGCTGAGCTGGATCAACCGCCTGGTGCGTGCCAGCCGTCCCGGGCCGCAGGCACCCGAAGCGGTGCGGCAATGGGTGAAGTGGGGCGCCGGTCCGCGCGCCGGCCAATCACTGGTGTTGGCGGCCAAGGCGCGTGCGCTGCTGCAAGGCCGCTTTGCCGCCACCCGCGATGATGTCGCCGCCCTGGCTGCGCCGGTGATGCGCCATCGCATCCTGTTGTCGTTCGCCGCCGAAGCCGAGCAGAAGCAGACCGACGATGTCATCCAGGCGCTGCTGGCAGCGGTGCCGTTCGGCACCTGAGCAGCAACATGCACAGCCCCGGTCCGGCCCTGATTCCCGCCGAGGTGCGCTGCCGCCTGCGCACGCTCTCGCTGAGCGCGCGCCGCACGGCCGGCCAGCAAGGCGTCGGCCTGCACGCCAGTCGCAGCCGCGGCGCCGGTCTCGAATTCGCCCAGTACCGGGCCTACGAGCCCGGTGATGAGCTGCGCCAGATCGACTGGAAACTCTACGGTCGCTCGGACCGTTTCTTTGTCCGCGAAGCCGAACGCGAGAGCCCGCTCACGCTGTGGCTGTTGCTCGACGCCAGCGCCTCGGCCGGCCAGGCCGACCTGGCGCGGCCCGGCTATACCCGCCTGGACGCATTGCGCGGCGTAGCCGCCTGCGCCGCCGATGTCGCGCTGCGCCAAGGCGATCGGTTCGGCTTGATCGTGTTCGGCGGCGATGGCGTGCAACTGGTGCCGGCCGCCAGTGGTGCACGCCAGCGCGACCGCCTGTGGCTGGCCTTGTACGGTTTGCGCGCGCAAGGCGGCTGGCCGCCATTGCAGCAGCAGCGCGTGGCGTGGGAACGCAGTGCCGCCGACGACCTGGTGCTGATGTTGGGCGATGGGTTCGACGGGGCCGGCCTCGCCCTGGCCGAACGCCTGGCCGCGGCGCGCCGCGAAGTCGTGCAGCTGCAGGTGCTGGGCGCCGACGAGCGTGATTTTCCCTTCCGCGGCGGCCACCGCTTCCGCGATCCGGAAACTGGCGAGGAATTGCTCGGCGATGCCGCCGCCCTGCGTAGCGAATACCTGCGCCGATTCGGCCAGGCGATGAGCGAGCGCCAGGCGCGCTGGCAGGCCGCCGGCATTCGCCACGCCATCCAATACCTGGACGAACCGCTCGACGCCGGCCTGCAACGTTTGTTCGGCGCGGAGGCGGCATGGGCTTGAGCCTGCTGTTCCCGCTCGGCCTGGCTGCGCTGGCGGCCTGGTTGCTGCCGCTACTGATCCACTTGGCGCGGCGCCAGGAGTCGCGACTGACCGAATTCGCCGCGTTGCGCTGGCTGCGCGCGCAACCGCGGCCGCGCCAGCGCGTTCGCGTGGACGAATGGCCGTTGCTGCTGCTGCGTCTGTTGCTGTTGGCCTTGCTGGCGCTGTTGCTGGCTGGCCTGGCTTGGCGGGATGAGGACGCACAGCGCGCGCGGGTGCTGGTGGCGCCGGGGGTGGCGCTGGCCGCCGTGCGTGCGCTGCAGCTGCCACCGGATGCGCGGCAGCAGTGGCTGGCACCCGGCTTTCCTGCGCTCGACACGCCGATGCCCAGCGCCCCACAGGCGTCGGCGAGCCTGCTGCGCGAGTTCGATGCCAGCCTGCCGCCGGATGCGCCATTGAGCGTGGTCGTGCCAGCGGATTGGGGCGCGGTCGATGCACAACGGCCGGTATTGTCGCGGCCGGTGCGCTGGCAGGTCCTGGATGGCCATTCGCCCGCATCCAGCCCCACGGTGGCGGCACCCTTGCGCCTGGCGCTGATCGGCGCTGCACCGGCCGATCCTGCGGTGCGTACGCTGCGCGCGTTGCAGGCGGCGTGGCAGGGCGGCGCGGCCTTGCCGCACATTGAGGCAGCCGGCCCTACTTCCGCCTTGCGCACGCCCGGCACCCTGGCGGTGTGGTGGCGTAAGGACGCATTGCCGCCGACGTGGCTCGCGTGGGTGCGCGATGGCGGCGAGCTGTTGCTGGCGCCGGCCACTCCATGGCCCGCCGAAGCCATCCCACACACGCACTGGCAAGACGAAGACGGTGCCCCGCTGCTGACGGCCGCCGCGTTTGGGCGCGGGCGGATCCTGCGCCTGCCGCGCGGGCTCGACCCGGCCACCTTTCCGGCCCTGCTCGATGCACGCTTCGCGCATGACCTGGCCGCGCAACTGCGGCCGGCGCCGGCCCCCGCACGTGCGGTGGCTGCGGAATTCTCGCCGCGTCACCAGGCGCGCACCTGGCCACGCCCGCCGGCCTCGCTGTTGCCGTGGCTGGCACTGCTGATCGCCCTGGTGTTCGCACTGGAGCGCTGGTGGGCGACCGCGCCGCGCCGCGGGGCCGCGACATGAGCATGGTTTTGCTGCAAGCACGCTGGCGCGGCGCGCGCCGACGCCGCAAAGCGATCGCTGCGCTGGTCGGCGTGCCTTGGGCAGTGTTGCCGGCAGCGCTGGCGTGGCGCCTGGGCCTCGCCCCGGTGTGGTGGCCGGCGCTCATCTGCGGCGCGCTGGCACTGGCCGCGTTGGCAGCGGCCTGGTCGCGCCGGTTGGACGCGCGTTGGCTACGCCAGCGCCTGGATGCCGAGCCGGCATTGGAAGACAGCGCCGATCTGTTGTTCGCCGACCCTGCCAGCCTGGGTCCGCTGCAGACCTTGCAACGCGAACGCGTGCTCGCCCGGCTACCCAGTGCCATGCGCACCCTGCGCGAGCCGTGGCCATGGCGCTGGGGCGGAGCATTGTTCGTATCGGGCGTATTGGCGCTGGCCGCAGTGCTGTGGTGGCCGCCGAAGACGGCGGCACCTGCGGCCGCCACGGCGCCGGTGGATCGTGCCGCGCTGGCGCGCGAACAAGCGCGCCTGCGCACGGCACGGCTGCAGGCCAGCCCGCCGGCCTACACCGGCCAGGCCGCCGCCATACTGCCTACGCTCGATGCCAGGGTGCCGCAGGGCACCCGGTTGCAGTGGAACCTGCAGTTCGATCGCGCGCCGGCGCAGGCGCAGCTGCGGCTGACCGACGGCCGCGTGCTGCCGCTGCAACTGCAAGGTGATCGCGCGACGCTCGGCCTGGTGCTGGAGCGCTCTCTGCTCTACCGCATCGTGCTCGATGGCCAGCCGCTGGCGCTGCACCGGCTCGAGGCCGTGCCCGACCGCGCGCCGCAAGTACGGGTGGTCGAGCCGGATACCGCATTGGTCGAGTGGCAGCCGGCGCGGCGCCGTTGGTCGCTGCGCTTCGAAGCCAGCGACGACTATGCGGTGGCGGCCCCGGCGCAACTGCGCCTGACCCTGGCCCAGGGCAGCGGCGAGAATATCCGTTTCAGCGAACACGGCACCACGCTCTTTGGCACCGGGCCGGCCACGCTGCGCCGCTATCAGTACACGCTCGACCCTGCCGCCCTCGGCATGCAGCCGGGCGATGACCTGGTGGCGCAGCTGGAAGTGCGCGACAACCGCCAGCCAGCCGCGCAGGGCGCGCGCAGTGGCAGCGTGATCCTGCGCTGGCCGGCGCCGCAGGAACGGGCCGGGATCGAACTCGAAGCCACGGTACGCAAGACCTTGCCCGCCTATTTCCGCAGCCAGCGCCAGATCATCATCGACGCCGAGGCGTTGCTGAAGGAAAAGCGCAACCTGGACGCGGAGACCTTCCTCAAGCGTTCCGACGCGATCGGCGTGGACCAGCGCATCCTGCGCCTGCGCTATGGCCAGTTCCTCGGCGAAGAGAGCGAGGGCGCGCCGAAGCTGCCCGAAGGCCCGACCGGCGGCCTGCCCACCAGCGACAGCGACGATATCCCGACCGCCGACGCCCCCGCCCAGCAGGCACCGCAGGCGCACGATGCAGGCGCCGCGGCCGTGGACGACCACGACCACGAGGAGGCCCACCAGGGCGCGCCTGCCAGCTTCGGTCGCGACGACAACGTCCTGGCCGAATACGGCCATACCCACGACCACGCCGAGGCGGCGACCCTGCTCGACCCCCAGACCCGGGCCACGCTGAAGTCCGCGCTCGACCAGATGTGGCAGTCCGAAGGCGAACTGCGGCAAGGCCGGCCGCAGGCGGCGTTGCCCTACGCCTACAAGGCCCTGGCTTTCATCAAGCAGGTGCAGCAGGCCGAGCGCATCTACCTGGCGCGCACCGGGCCGCAGTTGCCGCCGATCGACCTGAGCCGTCGTTTGAGCGGCGACCGCGCCGGCCTGGGGCGCCGCGACGATGCCCTGCAGCCCTGGCACGACGAAGACGCGGCCGATGCCCTCGCGTTGTGGCAGGCACTGGCGCCCGGCCATGGGCCGGTGCCGGTGGCGAGGCTGGATGCGTTCGGCCGCTGGCTGGGCACGCATGAGACACGGATCGATGCGCCGCTGGATCTGGCGGCGGCACTCGAGCAGTACCGTGCCGAACCGGACTGTGTCGACTGCCAGCAACGCTTGCGCGCGCTGTTGTGGTCGGCGATTGCCGCGCCGCCGGCTCGGCCGTTGCCGCGGCAGGCACCCGATGCCGCCGGCCGGCGCTACCTGGAAGCCTTGTCCGCGGGTGAGCGCCCATGAGTTCCTGGCAGATCGCTACCGCCCTGGTGCTTGCCCTGGTCGGCTTGGCCGCGCCCCTGCGCCTGTTGCGGCAAACGTCCGGCGCGCGCGGCTGGCGCCGCAACGTCCTGCTGGCCTTGCAGCCGCTTTGCGCATTGGCGCTGTACCTGACGTTGTATCCGCCCTCGCGGCCGGTGCAGGGAGGCACGCTGGTGGTGCTGACCGCCGGCGCCACCTCGGCCACGCGTGATGCCGCCAGCGTGGCGCTTCCCGAAGCTGGCTCGCCGACGGGCGCAACACCGGTACCAGACCTGGCCACGGCGCTGCGCCAGCGCCCCGGCACCGCGCGTTTGCGGGTCGTCGGCCAAGGCCTGCCGGCGCGTGACCGCGAGGCGGTCGGCGGCCTGCCGTTGCAATTCGAGCCGGCAGCGCCGTTGCCGGGCCTGATCCAGCTGTCCGCGCCGGCGCCGGTCGCGCCGGGCAACGACTTCAGCGTGCGCGGCCAGCTCGCCGGCATGCCCGGCGCGCGGGTCGAACTGCTCGATCCGGCCGGACGCCGGGTGGAGGCCACGGCCGCCGATGCGCAGGGCCGCTTCACCCTGCGGGGGCAGGCACGCATGGCCGGCCAGGCGCTGTTCGGCGTGCGCGTCCTCGACCGCGCCGGCACCGAACGCGAGCGCCAGCCGCTGCCCCTGCAGGTAGTTGAAGCGCCGGCGCTACGGGTATGGATCATGGCCGGCGCGCCGCAGCCCGAATGGAAATACCTGCGCCGTTGGGCCGCCGACGCCGGCCTGTCGCTGCACACCCAGATCGCGGTAGGCAACGGCCTGCAGTTGGGTGACGCGCCGTTGCCGATGGAAGCCGCCACGCTCGACCGCTTCGACCTGCTGTGGCTGGACCAGCGCGCGCTGGCCTCGCTCTCGCCTGGGCAGCGCGAGCGTTTGCTGGCAGCCGTGCAACGCGGGCTCGGCGTGCTGGTGCGCCTGGATGGGCCCGCCGATGCCGGCTTGCGCCAGGCACTGGCGCAACTCGGCCTGCCGATGCGCGGCGGCGATGGCACCACGCCGCTGGCGATGCCGCTCAATGCCGCAGGTGAACCGGGTGTGGCGCTCACGGTTCGCGACTACGCGCCCACCTTGCCGCTCGCCATTCTCGCCAGCGATGCCAAGCAGCGCCCGTACGCCTGGTGGCGCGCCGCCGGCGAAGGCCGGATCGGCGTGACCGCGCTGACCGACAGCTACCGCCTGCCGCTGGCCGGCGATGCCGGTAGCCACGGCCGCCGCTGGAGCCAGGCACTGGCTGAGTTGGCGCGCGCCCGCCGCAGCCCGCAGGACGGCGTCGAACTGCCGGCCCTGGCCTGGGCCGGTGAACGCATGGCGGTGTGTGGCGTCGGCGAAGCCGCGCAAGTACTTGATCCCACCGGCGCCGGCCAGCGCTTGCAGCGCGACGCCGCCACCGGCACGCGGGCCTGCGCCGCCTATTGGCCGTCGCAAGCCGGCTGGCATGTCCTGGCCCAGGGCGAACAGCGCCACGCCTTCTATGTTCGCGATCCGGCCCAGGCGCGTGCCTGGTACCGGCATGAGCTGGCCGCCGCCACTGCGCGGCAGGTTCGCGCCGCCGCCGTCGGCCCGGTCGCACAGGCACCGGCCCTGCCGGGATCGCGCTGGCCTGCGTGGTGGGCGTTCGCGCTGCTGGTTGCCGCCAGCTGGTGGCTGGAACGGCCGCGCCGCGCCTAGCGGGCTAGCGTCCTGGGGCCACCGCGGCGCCACAACAGGCACTGGTTGTTGGCCGGCATGGCGAAGTTGGCGATCGGTTCGAAGCCGACCGCCAGTGCAAGGTCATGCACCGCTTCGATGTCGCGCTGGCCGCCGTCGGGATATTCGCGCGCCAGCCAGCCATCGAAGGCGCGATTGCTCTCGCTGGTGTACTGCCCACCCACCTTGAACGGGCCATAGATGGCCAGCAGTGCCTGGGGACGCGTGATAGCGGGCAGCGCTGCGAACAGCGCCTGCACCTGCGGCCAGCCCATGATGTGCAACGTGTTGGCGCTGAACACCGCATCGAAACCGCGGCCGTCGGCATCGGCCGGCAGCGCGGGCGGTGGCTGCAATCCAGCCCCGGGCACGGCCTGCAAGCACAGTGGCGGCGGCAGGTTGGACAGCCCGGCTTCCTCGCGCCAGGCATTGATGCCGGGCAACGCTGCGGCGGCATCGCTGGCCTGCCACTGCAGCCACGGCAGGCCGGCGGCGAAGTGCACCGCATGCTGGCCGGTGCCGCTGCCCAGTTCGAGCACCTGGCGGCGGTCGCCGAAGTATTGCCGCAGCACGGCCAGGATCGGTTCCTGGTTGCGGTCGCAGGCGGGCGAATGCGGCTTCATTGCCAGAGCATAGACCGACCGGCCTTCACCCTGCGTCGGCCGGGGGGTTGCGATGGTGCGCCCATGCCTTGACCGAGGACGGCGCGTGGAACACTTGAGCCAGGATCTTTTCGTACTGCTGCGCGTGGCCGCCGCGATGGCGCTGGGCGGGGTGCTCGGGATCGAACGCGAGATGGGCCGGCATGCCGCCGGGCTGCGCACGCACATGATGATCGCCGGTGCGGCCGCATTGATCGTCGGGCTTGGCGACAGCATCGCCGAACATTTCCAGGAAGAACGCTACCGCGACCTGCTGCAGGTCGACCCAGTGCGCCTGATCGAAGCGGTAGTGGCCAGCGTCGGTTTCGTCGCCGCCGGCACCATCCTGCGCGGGCGGCGCGAAGACCAGGTCAGCGGCCTGACCACGGCCTGCTCCCTGATCATGGCCGCGGCGATCGGCATTGCCGCCGGCATCGGCCGCTACGCGATCGCCGCGGGGGCATCGCTGTTGTGCGTGGTCGTGCTGGCGTTGTTTCGGCGCTTCGAGCGCCGCGATCCCTAACGCGCCAACTTCAGGCCACGGCTTGTACAAGCCCCTGCAGTAGATCAGCGATCTCGTTTCTCTGGCTCCAGACCCACCACAACGCGAGGCACGCGAGTGTCTGGTCGACATCGCGCTTTTTCAGCCTGATGAGGTAGCTTGCGCCACTGCGGCGTATCAGGGTCCTGCTTCGTGACATGTCCAGGGCTCCCGGCAGAGTGCGTCAATACACGCTTGATAACGACCCCGTCGCACTGGGTCAATGTGCATTTGGTGTGCATCATGCTTTCGCACCGCAGCAGGACGCCGTGGCATGCTGCGCGATCATTGCCTGGTAGTCGCACCTAGACCTATCCGATGAGCCTGGACATACGCCAACAATTCCACATCGCCGCTGCGCCCGAGGTGGTCGCCAGCGCACTCACCCAGCCGGCGCACCTGGCGCGCTGGTGGACGCGCGAGGTCGAAGGCCGCGACGGCCATTTGCGCCTGGATTGGAGCGGGCATGGCTGGGTGGTGGAGCTGGACGTGCTGCACGAACCCGAGCGGCGCCGGGTGGTGTGGCATTGCACCCGCTCCAACCTGCTTGATAGCCAGGCCTGGACCGGTTCGTCGATGTGCTTTGGCCTGCAACCCACTGCTACCGGCACGCGAATCGAGTTCAGCCACGAGGATTATCCGGAGTCGCCCTGCCAGCCCACCTGCGAGCGTGGCTGGTCGTTCTTCCTCGGCACCAGCCTCAAGCGCTACCTGGAAACCGGCCAGGGCATGCCCTATCCGGACATGCCCGCGCGCTAGCTGGCCGTTGGGCCGCTTGCGGCATCCCACTGTGCCAGCGCCTGTGCCAGGTCTTCGGCCCGGCGGGGCCGCACTACCCGCGCGACTTCTTCGCCGTCGCGCAGCAGCACCAGCGTTGGCCATAGCTTGATCCGGTAGGCGCGCCCGAGCGGGCGCCCCTTTCCATCCTCGATCTTCAAGTGGCGCGCATCGCCGCGTTCCTGTAAGGCTTGCGCAAAGGCTGGCTGCGCGGCCTGGCAATGACCGCACCAGGGCGCGCCAAACTCCAGCGCGACCCGGCCGCGCAGTGCGGCCACTTCGCTCGCGGCCGGTTCGACAGCGAGATAGTTGCGTTCGAACGCCACTTCGCTTGACTCAGCGCAGGGCGCGCTGGATATCGGCCAGCGGCGCGTTGGTCAGGTCCTTGGCCATGTCGCCCAACAGCCGCGCCTGGGTTTCCTTGTGCAGCAGAGGCCGCAAGCGGCCGAGCGTGGTCGGGTCGGCCACCAGCAGCAGGTGTGCGTAGCGATTCTGCAGCGCGCCTTCGTTGAGTTGCGCGGCCAGCTGCTTGGCGAAGGTGGCTTCGTCCAGCTGTGCTTCGCTCATGTCCTTGGGCACGTTACCGGCGGGGCCTTCGTCGTCCACGTTCTGCACGTCCAGCAGTTGCTGCTGGTGCAGTTGCAGGTCACCACTGCTGCCGACGTTGGTGAACACCCGGGCCGAGCCGCCATCGGCCACCACCACTACGGTGCCTTCTGGAATGCGCTGGGTCATCTTGGCTTCTCCTGCTTGGGGGACGCACAGCCTGCCGCCACTGGCGTGAGCGCCGCGTCCGCACGCGCTTGCGCGTCAGGATCCTGAATTTCTCCCACTCGTAACGCAGTCTCACTGATTGAGACAATGGACGACTTAGATGCACTTTTTGGGGAAGCTCCACGCCATGGCCTATGCGCTCGCACCACGCACCGAGGACGCCGAACGCGCGCTCGCCACTCTCGATGGTGCCCCTGCCCGCGACGGCGCGTTGCTGAGCGCTCGCCTGGCGCGCCGCTACCACGACCGCATTACCGGCAGCTTCACCGTTCCGGGCCGCGAAGGACGATACGCACCGCTGCCTGCGGACCTGCCGCCGGCGCTGGCAGCCGCATTGCGCAGCCGCGGCATCGAGCAGCTCTACAGCCACCAGGCCGAAGCCTGGGACGCCACCGCCCGCGGCGAGCACGTGGCGGTGGTGACCCCCACCGCCAGCGGCAAGTCGCTGTGCTACACGCTGCCGGTGGTCGCCGCGGCGATGACCCGCCGCGCCAAGGCGCTGTACCTGTTCCCGACCAAGGCACTGGCGCAGGACCAGGTGGCCGAACTGCTGGAGCTCAACCGTGCCGGCGACCTCGGCGTGAAAGCGTTCACCTTCGACGGCGACACCCCGGGCGATGCGCGCCAGGCCATCCGCTTGCACGGCGATATCGTCGTCTCCAACCCGGACATGCTGCACCAGGGCATCCTGCCGCATCACACCAAGTGGGCGCAGTTCTTCGAGAACCTGCAATACGTGGTGATCGACGAGGTGCATACCTATCGCGGCGTGTTCGGCAGCCATGTCACCAATGTGCTGCGCCGGCTCAAGCGGATCTGCGCGTTCTACGGTGCGCAGCCGCAGTTCATCCTGTGCTCGGCGACGATCGGCAACCCGCAGGCGCATGCCGAGGCATTGATCGAGGATCGGGTGCATGCCGTCACCGAATCGGGCGCGCCGAGCGGCGACAAGCACGTGCTGTTGTGGAACCCGCCGGTGGTCAACCCCGACCTCGGCCTGCGCGCCTCGGCACGCTCACAGAGCAACCGCATCGCCCGCATCGCGATCAAGTCCGGCCTGAAGACCCTGGTGTTCGCGCAGAGCCGGCTGATGGTCGAGGTGCTCACCAAGTACCTCAAGGACATCTTCGACCACGACCCGCGCAAGCCACCGCGCATCCGCGCCTATCGCGGTGGCTATCTGCCGACCGAACGGCGCGAGGTGGAGAAGGCGATGCGGGCCGGGCAGATCGACGGCATCGTCAGCACCTCGGCGCTGGAACTGGGCGTGGATATCGGGGCGCTCGACGTGGTCGTGCTCAATGGCTATCCCGGTAGCGTCGCCGCCACCTGGCAGCGCTTCGGTCGCGCCGGCCGCCGCCAGCAGCCGGCCCTCGGTGTGCTGGTGGCCAGCTCGCAACCGCTGGACCAGTACGTGGTGCGGCATCCGGATTTCTTCGCCGATGCCTCGCCCGAACACGCGCGCATTGCCCCGGACCAGACCCTGATCCTGTTCGACCACATCCGCTGCGCTGCCTTCGAGCTGCCGTTCCATGCCGGCGAGCCGTTCGGCCCGGTGGACCCGCTGGTGTTCCTGGAAGCGCTGGCCGAGAGCGGCGTCATCCACCAGGAAGGCGAGCGCTGGGAATGGATCGCCGACAGCTACCCGGCCAACGCCGTGAGCCTGCGCTCGGTGGCCGACGGCAATTTCGTGGTGGTCGACCGCAGCGACGGCAAGCAGCAGATCATTGCCGAGGTGGATTACTCGGCAGCGGCGCTGACACTGTACGAAGGCGCCATCCACATGGTGCAGAGCACGCCCTACCAGGTCGAGCGCCTGGATTGGGAGGGCCGCAAGGCCTATGTCACCCGCACCCATGTCGACTACTACACCGACAGCATCGACTACACCAAGCTCAAGGTGCTGGACCGCTTCGACGGTGGCCCCGCCGGCCGTGGCGACTGCCACCACGGCGAGGTGCACGTAGTGCGGCGCGTGGCCGGCTACAAGAAGATCCGCTACTACACGCACGAGAACATCGGCTACGGCCCGGTCAACCTGCCCGACCAGGAGCTGCACACCACCTCGGTATGGTGGCAATTGCCGCAGGCCACGCTCGGCAAGGCCTTCGCCTCGCGCCAGGATGCGCTCGACGGCTTCCTCGGCGCAGCCTACGCCCTGCATGTGGTGGCCACGGTGGCGGTGATGGCCGACGCGCGCGATCTGCAGAAGGCGGTCGGCAATGGCGACGGCGCATGGTTTGCGGTAGCCGACCAGAGCGGCCGCGGCCAGTTGCGCGGCGCGGACGGCGCCGAGGGCCATGTCGAGTTGCAACAGCAGTTCGTGCCGACGGTCTATCTGTACGACAACTTCCCGGGCGGCGTGGGCTTGAGCGAACCGCTGTGGCAGCGCCAGTCCGAACTGGTGGCGCGCGCGGGCGAGCTGGTCCATCGCTGCGACTGCCGCGCCGGTTGCCCGGCCTGCGTCGGCCCGGTGCTGGCGGCGCAGGAACAAGGCGAGGGGCAGACGCCGAAGACGTTGGCGCTGCGGGTGCTGGCGCTGTTGGCGCAGCTCGATGGCATGCACGCCGGCGATGGTGGCGAACTCGTCCAGGCGGGGGCAACAGCAGCATGGGCGTAAGCGCCGACAAGCTGCGCCTGCTGCGGCAGCAGGCCGGGCAATCGCTGCCATCCGCGCCTGCCGTCGAGTCGGCGCCCGCCAGTGAGCCCGTGTTCGCCTGGATCGAGCGCGAGGTCCAGCACAAGTCGATGGCGGGGGTCGTGCCCCCCGCCTCGCAGGCGCCATCGCCGGCTCCGCCCAAGCGCGGCACCGATATCGATGCCTTGCGCCGCCTGATCGGCCTGCGCGAGCGCGCGATAACCGCGCCCGTAGCGCCGGCCAAGCGTCCGGCCTCACGCGACCGTGAGTTACCGGGCGAGCAGATTGCGCCCGGCTTGCACCTGGTAGAGGCCTTCCTGCCGCAGAAGATTCCCAGCACGGCGTTGTCGCTGGCCTTCGCCCGGCGCGAAGATGCCGTGGCGCCGGGCGACCTGTTGTTCTTCGACACCGAAACCACCGGCCTGGCCGGCGGCACCGGCACCCGCGCCTTCATGGTCGGCGCGGCCGATTGGCATTGCGATCCGCAACAGGGTGAGGGCCTGCGCATCCGCCAGCTGTTGATGGCGACGATGGCCGCAGAAGCCGCGATGCTCGATACCTTCGCCAGCTGGCTGCGCCCCTCCACCGTGCTGTCCAGCTACAACGGCCGCTGCTACGACGCGCCGTTGCTGAAGACCCGTTATCGCCTGGCCCGCCGCGGCGATCCGCTGTCTGCGCTGGACCACGTCGACCTGCTGTTCCCGACCCGCCGGCGCTACCGTGGCACCTGGGAGAACTGCCGGCTGGCGACGATCGAGCGGCAACTGCTGCGGATCCTGCGCGAGGACGACCTGCCCGGCTCGCAAGCGCCGGCCGCGTGGCTGCATTACTTGCGCGGCGGCGATGCGGTCGACCTGCGGCGCGTGCTGGCGCACAACCACCAGGACGTGTTGACCCTGGCGCAGCTGATGTTGCGGCTGGTGCAGGCGCACGCTGAAGAAGGTGCGGCGGCGCCGCTCACGGCGGCGTCCTAAGCGGCGACGGGCCTGGTGCCGCCGACTTCGGTCTCGATGGCCCATTGCGCGAAGGCGCCTTCGAAATCGGCCAGGGTCAGTATGCCCATGCACGCCTGCGCGCCGACCGGCAGCGCTTGGCCATTGGCCAGGCGGCGCGCCAGCAGCACGGCCGCCAGGCAGGGAATTTCCGGTCCGTGCAAGGCCGGCGCGGTGAGATCCCAGCGCACCGCACGTCGCTGCTGCCCGCATTCACCGCGCACCTCGATCGACATACCGCCCAACTCGCTGCCGAAACGATCCAAGTGGCGAGCGGCACGTGCGAACCACGGCGCCAAGGCAGCCATGGGCACTGGCACCCCCCACCGACGCAGGGCGGCGATCATCGCCAACGCGCGCGACAGCAGTGGCAGTTCCAAGGCGGCGCGGAACCTTACGCTGCGCACGCCGGGATAGCGTTCCATCAACAGATCGTGGTCGGGCACATCGCAGGGCGAGGCCAGGCGCGGCCGCAGGTGCGGGAAACTGACCCACCGTGGCCCGCGCCAACCCACCGTCTCCTGCCAGCGCCCATCGCGCCAGCATTGGAACGGCGCGCCGCAATACGACAGCACCGCCCGCACCGTGGCCAGCCCTAGCGGCGTGCGCTGCGCGGGGGCGATGACGATGTCTATCTCATGCAATCGGTCGAAGCGGTCGCGCAGCGCATCGACCACTGCGCTGGAGATCGCTGGCAGGGTGCTGGCACCGGTGATCGCGGCCAGGCCTGCGGCGCGCGCGGCGGCGTCGATGCGGGCCGGGAACTCGCGCACGAAATCGCGGCCATCGGCCAGGTCCACGTAGTGGGCACCGGCCCGCAGGCACGCTTGGGCCACCTCGTAGCCCTGGCCCTGGAAGGGCCCGGCCGTATGGATCACCAGCGCCGGCCGCCAGCATGACAACTCGGTGTCCAGCGCCGGCGAAGTGCTGTCCAGGTCGGTGTAGTGCAAGCGCGCTGGTCGCGGCAGATCGGCGAAGATCGCCGGCCCCTGCAGGGTAGCCGAGCGTCCGGCAACGACTACTTCGACGTTGTCGCCTGCCGCGAGCGCGCGCACGATCCGTGCCCCAAAGTGCCCGTAGCCGCCAAGCACCAATATCCTGCAAGCCTTCGGCGCTTCCTGCATGCGTCCCCCGCGTTGATGGGGGATTATTACCGCAGGCGAGCGCCGCGTATCAGCCGTGCGGCCCGCCCATCACCGGCAGGATCGCCCCGCTGATATAGCTGGCCGTCACCGGCGAGGCCAGGAACACATAAGCCGGCGAGAGTTCCTCGGGCTGCGCGGGGCGGCCCATGTCGCTGTCTTTGCCGAAGTCGGCCACTTTTTCGGCCGGCTTGTCCGCCGGGTTCAATGGCGTCCACACCGGGCCGGGCGCGACGGCGTTGACGCGGATGCCGCGTGGCTGCAGCTGGCTGGCCAGTGACAGGGTGAAAGCGTGGATGGCGCCCTTGGTGGCCGAGTAGTCGAGCAGCGCCTTGCTGCCGAACAACCCGGTTTCCGAGCCGGTGTTGATGATGCACGCGCCCTCGCCCAGGTGCGGCACTGCGGCGCGCGCCATGTGGAAGTAGCCACCGATATTGGTCATCAGGGTTTCGGTCAGGTGCTCGTCGGTGAGGTCTTCGATAGCCTCGGTATGCAGCTGGAAGGCGGCATTGTTGACCAGGATGTCGAGGCCACCGAAGGTTTCCACCGTCTCTGCGACTGCAGCGTCGCAGAACGCGCTGTCGCGGACGTCGCCGGAAATCAGCAGGCAGCGCCGGCCCTCGGCTTCGACCGCTGCGCAGGTGGCCTGTGCGTCCTGGTGTTCATTGAGATAGAGCACGGCTACGTCGGCGCCCTCGCGCGCGAACAGGATCGCCACCGCGCGACCGATGCCGGAGTCGCCGCCGGTCACGATCGCGGTCATGCCCTTGAGTTTGTCGCTGCCCCGGTAATCCGGGGCGAGATAGCGCGGCTCCATCGCCAAGTCGTGCTCGTTGCCGGGCTTACGCAGGTGTTGCTTGGGCAGTGGGTTTTCGGGTTGGCGCCGGGCGCCGGCCTGTGCCGCTTTCTTGGCCGCCTTCTTGGCCGGCTTGGCGGCGTCCTGGCGATCGACCTGCTCCTGCAACGCGCGTTGCCGGCGTGCGGTAGACTCGGCGGCGTCCGGCCGGCTCGCGCGCGCCTTCGGGGTGGCGGTAGCCGCTTTCGCAGGCGACTTGGCTACCTTCTTCGCGAGGGGCTTGTTGGCGGCAGTCTTCTTCGAGGCGGTCTTGCGTGTGGCCATGGGGTTCCTCGGATATCAATGGTCAGGCGCGATCGGCCACGCCTTGCACACCGGCGTGGCGCGCGCAGTTGGCGCAGCAAAAGATCTTGCCGCCGGCCTCGACGCCATGGCCGATGATCCGGCACTGGCAGTGGGCGCAGCTGGGCGCGAAGGCGTGGATGGCGCATTCGAACGAGTCGAAGGTGCCGCGGCGGCCACCCTGTTCCAGGGTGAACGCCTTGTCGTAGTCGTTGCCGCAAAC
>DATLJF010000043.1:0-4457 GCA_035539015.1 Stenotrophomonas sp.
TGGTCTTGCCATTTATCACCGTCTCGCCGTTGACGGTGAGCGGGCCATTGATGGTGACGCCGCCGTCGGCGGTGACCTCGGCCTTGCCACCGGCGGGCAGGGTGGCCAGCAGTTGGTGCGCGGCGGCGTCGTAGCTCACCACCGCGCCGTCACCGAACTGCACCAGGGTCAGGTCGGCGCCGGTGCCGGGCGCCGGAAAGGCATCGGAGTAGAGCCCGCGTAGCACCACGCCGCCCATGGTCTCCCCGTCCGGCGACAGGACCAGGACTTGCTCGCCCACGGTCGGCGCTGCCCAAACGATCAGGGCGCCGGCGGCCGGCACCAGCCACGGCAGGAAGTCGGTCTGCAGCTCGCCGGACTGGACGCGACACAGGCGCGCCTGCAGATCCACCTCGGCAATGGTGCCGAGGCGGATCAGGTTGGAGAGGTTGCGGGCGTGGTCGGGCGAGGCCATGTGTCCATGGTCCTCGCGCGCGTGCGAGCGAGCACGCAAGTCATCGTGTAGGGCGGAGCGCTACGCTGGCGCTACACCCAACCATGAGCAAACACACGGGCATTGAACGTTGACGTGCTGACCACCCCAGCACTGTCGCGCAGGTGAACGGTGACAGTCACCGTTTCATCGATCTGGTCAACGCTGGCGGCGCGCACGGTGGCCGTTACGCTGCAGGACTGCGCCACCGAACAGCTGACATAGGACGGCGCCGTTGTGCCGAAGACTGCCCTGCTCATTCCACTGGCGACCAGCTGCACGCTGTACTCGGAGGCCGCGCGACCTGCAGGCAACCAAGTGCCCGTGACTGGACTGCCCGTGTCAGCGCCAATCGACCAGCTGCCGTCGGGACTGAGTCCGAACGTCACTATGGCCGAGATGTTGCCTTGCTGATTGGTTAGTGCCTCGCGGCCGGTGTAATAGGACTTGCCGTGGAACGCCAGGCTGTACTGCGCCGTGCCTTTGGCGGCAAAACGGTTGCTCACGTCGGTCCCGGAGTTGTCGGAATAGCCGACGTCGGCGGCCTTTGTGCCGAAGATCAGCGGCGCGTACCGCTGGTTGAGGTCGTTGCCGTCGCTGGTGTAGTAGCCCGTGGCGATCGCCTTGTCGCCCTGCACGTAGGCGTCGAAGACGTCGTCAAGGTCCGTGCCGGCAGGATTGGCGTAGCCGCTGGGCATGGCTTACTCCTGGCCGGTTCCCGGCGCCGTCGGCACGGTGGCTTGCCACGTGGCCTGCGCGGCGGCTTCGGCTGCAGCGCGCTCGTTGTGCAAGGTGTCGTAGACCGCCTTGAGGTAGATCACGATGCCGGCAGCGCTGATGTTGGACAGATCCTGGCCGGTCACCGGGTCCGAGAGCCCGGCCGCAAATTGGCGCACGGCGATCTCATCCGAAGTCGTGGTCAGTGGCTCGCGCCCGTCGAGCATCTTGTTGACCGCGCCATCAAGAATCAGGAACTCCATACCCTGAAACACCACGTTGGCGTTGCCGGTCAGTGGGTCGTAGAAGAAGTGCGACTCGACAGCGATGCGTTCAACATCGACGCCGGGCGCTAGATTGCGGATGCGGGAGTTGGTGTCCATGGAATCCTCGCTTGGTTCAGTGAATGGTGCGCAGCTCAGCTACTTCAGCCTGGAGGTCGCGCACGATGTGGGAGAGCTGCTTGATGGCGTTAAATGCAACGGGCAAAAGCTGGTCGAACTGCACGCCGGGGACTTGCTCCCCGTTGAACGCGACGCCTTCTGCATCTACGGTCTCGGGCATCATTTCCAGCAGCTGCTCTGCGTCCAGAAACAACCGCACACGCCCATCGGGGTTGTAGGCAGGCTTGTAGCGGCCAAGATGGACGGACATTTGCTCAACCTCAGTCAGACCGTAGGGTGAGGCGCCGATAATGTCCTTGAGCTTGCGCGAGGAGCCCCAGCCATAGCCGCTTAGGGTCCAGAGCTTGCCGGCGTCGCTGAGGTTCATCAGCTCGACTTCGCCGGGCCCGTTCGGCGAGCCGGTGTTGTTCTTGCGCCAATAGAACCCGTAGACACCGGCTCGCTTGTAATAGGCGATGTGCTGGCTGTCCCAATACTGGTAATGCGGGCCGCCACCAGCCACGTTGGTTTGGTGCTGGTTCTGGACGCCGTTGCCCGAAATTGTCGGCGTAGACCCAGACGTGCCGTAATACACCTGGTTGCCGTTGCCGAAGTACAGGGCGCCTAAGGCGGGGTTGCCGAGGCCACGAAGTCCAGCCGCATTACCGACGTTGATATCCCACAGCGCGGAGTCGTTGCCAATCTGGAATGCCGCGACAGCTCCCGAGCCTGCCGCGTCCCCGAGTACGGTGCCGGAGGTGCTGACGCCGGCATCAAAGTTTGCGACTCCGCCACGGAAGGAGTACCCCGTTGCAGTAAAAAACATGGTCGCAAAAGCCGAATTGTTGGCGTTCACCGCGTCAATAGCGGGAGCGCCGCTGCCACTATCGCGCAGCACGATCATGCCGTTCGCAGCCTTCGCCCAGAATGCCGGGGCATACAGCGATCCCGTCATCGTGTCGCCGGACTTGGCGACGTACTCCGGGTGCGGGTGCGGAGAGGGCGGGAAGGTCGCCGGCTTGAGTTGCACCTGATCCCAGGTCGGCCAGGAAATCGCGGTAGAAGGAACGCCGGTCAGGTTGGCCCACTCGCGGTACCAGGCGCCGTGCTGGCCATCGAGCTTGTCCGCGTCCAGGCCGTTGTTGGCCCCCTCATCCTTCAGTGCGGCGCCCTTCAGCTCCAGCGCTGCGCGGAACAGCGCCGCGGTGCCCAGACCCAGCAGCGACTTCACGAAATTCGACGGCGCCGCAGCACCGAGCCGGGCATCGAGCACTTTCTTCAACAGCCACGCGGTGATCGCGCGGATTTTGTCGGTGCCCTCGGTAGCTTCGGTCTCCGTTGCCAGCTCCACCACGCCCGGCAGCTCCGTGGTGGCCGCCGGATCGATAAAGTTGGTTGCACCGAAGGTGATCTGCTGCACGTCGATATCGGCGAACACTGCGTCCAGCGCCAGCAGCATCATCGCGCCGGCCGCCTTGCCGAGCAGCAGCTCGGGTTGGCTGTAGACGGCGAACAGCGTCCCGTCCGCCAGGTAGAGCCCGAAGCCGTAACAGTCGTAGGCGGACGTGGACTCGTCGCGCACGGAGACATGGATGGTGTCATCGGCGGCAATGGTGCCGCCCACCGTCGCCAGGCGCTTCAGCTCGCTCGGAAGAGTGGTGAGCGCGGCCGACACGGTGAACGGTGCGGTGGCGACGCCGACGTGGCTGACGAGCACGGCATTGGTGCCCGTGTTGGGCGCGTTGACCAGGGCAGCGCGGCCGGCGTTGGTGACTTGGAGCTTCAGTCCGGGCATGGGCAGGTCCAGTTATTGGGCTTCCATCAGCAGGCGGCGGTAGACCGCTGGCCGTGCGACGGCCAACACGCCCACGCGCGCCTCTGCTTGGAAGCCTTGAGTGAAGGTGAAGTGGGATCGCACAGGCTTGGTGCGCTCGACCTCGGCAATGACCTCGTTGACGAAACGGGCGCTGGCGGTCTGGCCGTCGGCACCGGTGAGGGTCAACGACAGATCGAAGGTGTGCGGCAGCCCGCGCGGCTCGGTCTGCCACCACTCGCGGATGGCCACCGCCCCGCCAAAGGACTGCACCACCATGCGCACGCTGTTGGCCGTTCCCTTGCGCCGCTGGATCGCAATGGCGCTGCGCACGCGCTGGCGCTTGACCGGCTCGCTCCACGTGGGCTGCCAGTCGTCCAGGGAGAGCGTCCAGGCCATCCACGGCAGTTGGTCGGCCGGACAGGCGTCGGCGTCCCACAGGTCGGGCAGCGGCGTAGGGATGGCCTCCAGGCGCGTGGTGAGCGCAGCCAGTGCCAGCTCAAGCGCAGTGGAATTGGGCGGCAGGCCGTTATTCATCGACGCCGGCGTGCTCCACGTCGATCAGCGTGCAGAACGGCGCCTGGGTGCGGCTGATGACCACGTCGCCGGCCGGCGCGTCCAGCTCCACGCGCTGCACGCCGTCTGCAAACAGCATCGCCTTGATCGCCGATTCGGGCACGTCGCGGCCGATGCGGTGGGATTCGGCCAGATAGGCATTGAGGCGGCGCATGGCTTCGGCCATCACGACTGCCGAGTCCGGGCCGGCAAACGTATACACCCGAGCGTGGATCTCGAAGGGCACTATCTGCGCGCTCTGCACCGTCACAGCATCCGTGAGCGGGCGCACATCGTCGTCGCGCAGCGCATTGGTCACCGCCTCGATCACCGCGGCGCCGGCAGCACCGTCGCCCTGCCGCGAGAGAATGGTCACCACGACATCGCCCGGCGTCGGGCTGGTTGCACTGGCGTCGAGCACGTCGGGGTGCGCGCTCAGTGCGTGGAAGATGTAGGCGCCCTCCGGCCCGGCCACGCTGAAGCCTTCCGGCGCGAGCTGGATGCGGCGGCGCAGGTC
>DATLJF010000044.1:0-7359 GCA_035539015.1 Stenotrophomonas sp.
TGGCCGTCGGGCTGGACCACGACGCCCACCGAGACGATGGCGAACGCGTAGGAGGCCCGGTCGCGCACCTTGTGATAGAGCTGGCGCCCGCCGAGCGGCGGCGGCAACAGCACCGCGGTGATCAGCTCGCCGCGTTCGAGCACGGTCTCCAGGTGCGGCGTGTCGCCCGGGGCGCGATAGAACTGCGCAATCGGGATCTGACGCGTGCTGCCGTCGCCGCGCACGGTTTCGATCCGTGCATCCAGCGCGCGCATGGCCACGGCCATGTCGCTGGGGTGGGTGGCAATGCAATGCTCGCTCGCGCCGAGCACCGCGAGGTTGCGGTTGAAGCCGCCGATCGCCGCGCAACCGCTGCCGGGCAGGCGCTTGTTGCAGGCCTGCTGGGGGTCGTAGAAGTACGGGCACCGGGTGCGCTGCAGCAGGTTGCCGGCGGTGGTGGCGCGATTGCGCAACTGCGCCGACGCGCCGGCCAGCAACGCACGCGACAGCAAGGGATAGTCTCGCCGCACCGTGGCGTGGGCGGCGAGGTCGGCGTTGCGCACCAGCGCGCCGATGCGCAGGCCACCGTCCGCGCTGACCGCGACCTGGCCCAGCGCCAGGCCGTTGACATCGATCAGGTGGGCCGGCGCTTCGATCTGCAGCTTCATCAGGTCGAGCAGGTTGGTACCGCCGGCGATGAAGCGCGCGCCCGGATTGCGCGCGGCCTGCGCGGCGGCGGCGGCCGGGTCGGCAGCGCGCTCGTAGGTGAAGGCCTTCATGCGCGGTCCCCGGCCACGTCGCTGATCGCGTCGGCAATATTGGAGTAGGCGCCGCAGCGGCACAGATTGCCGCTCATGCGCTCGCGCAACTCGGCTGAATCCAGCGTAGGCGTGGCCGTGAGCGAGGCCGAGACGTGGCTGGGCATGCCCGCGCGCAGCTCGGCCAACATGCCGACCTCCGAGCATATCTGCCCGGAGGTGCAGTAGCCGCATTGATAGCCGTCGTGGCGAATGAAGGCCGCCTGCATCGGGTGCAGGTCTTCGGGCGTACCCAGGCCTTCGATAGTGGTGATCCTGGCGCCTTCGTTCATCACCGCCAGCGACAGGCAGGCATTGATCCGTCGGCCATCGGCGATCACCGTGCAGGCGCCGCACTGACCGTGGTCGCAGCCCTTCTTGGTGCCGGTGAGGTGCAGGTGCTCGCGCAGGGCATCGAGCAGCGTGGTGCGGTTATCGAGCGTGAGCGCGACGGCGCGACCGTTGACCTCGAAGCGCACGTTGCTGGTGGGAGGGGGTTCCGAAGCGGAGGGTGCTACCACTTCGGCAGCGCGGACACCGATGCTGTTGCTGGCGGCAACGCTGGCGGCCGATACCGCGCCCCCGATCAGCACGCTGCGTCGGCTCATCTTCACGTCGGTCATGTGGGATCCCGAGGATGACTGGCTCAGGGCAGCATGCCGCAATTGCGTCCGGCCGGGGGTGATCGGGTTGTGAATTAGTCGCTGTCGCCGCGCCTGGACGGGGGCGGAGGCGGCGGCACGCCCGCTTCCTCCAGGCACGCCCGCATCGATTCGCGTGCGTCAGGCGGCAGTGGGCCGGATGCTTCCAGGTCCAGGGCCGCCCTGCATGCCGCAAGGGCCGCTTCGATCGCAGGATCAGGCGCCGGCCCAGGGTGGCCGTGGTGGCCGTGCGGCGGCCCGGGCTCTCCCGGCGGGGGCGCGGGGGCCGGGCACATGCCCGCGCAGCCAGCCAGTAGCGAGGCCAGCAGCAACGCGCCTGCGCGCCGGATAAAGACGGTGGCCGACTGCTTCATACAGATGTTCCTCGTCTGGTAATGCTTCCCCGCGAAGCGTCGCAATCCGGCCTTGCACCGGTGTGCCGTGCTTCGCCAACGGCTGGCGTAGTGCTGCCAACCCCTCCCAACCGATAGCATCGGCCGGCGCGTTGGCCGGCGTTTGCCCCGGCCGTGGCGGCGGCGCCATGGGCTGACACGGATTGACAAGATCGGGCGCCGGTCGCTCCGTATGATGGGTTTCCCCAGCGTTGCCGCCACCGTGGCGGTGCTCCCAAGAGACGCGTATGTCCGCTTCGATTCTGGTGGTCGACGACGACCCCGACCTGCGCCGCTTGATCGGCCATTTCCTCGGCGAGCACGGCTACAACGTACGCACCGCCGAGAACGTCGGCGGCATGCGCCTGGCACTGACCGAGCGCCGCGCCGACCTGGTCATCCTCGACGTGATGATGCCCGGCGAGGACGGCCTCAGCGCGGCGCGGCAATTGGCCAGCGAACGCAGTGCCCCGGCCGTGATCATGCTCAGCGCCCTGGGCGACGAGACCGACCGCATCATCGGCCTGGAGGTGGGCGCGGACGATTACCTGGCCAAGCCGTGCAACCCGCGCGAACTGCTGGCGCGGGTGCGCGCCTTGCTGCGCCGCAGCCAGTTGCAGGCCGAACTGTCGGACCACCGCGGCAATGTCTACGAGTTCGCGGGCTGGCGGTTGGATGTAATGCGGCGCGACCTGCGCGACCCGACCGGGGTGTTCATCCATCTGTCCGACGGCGAGTTCAGCCTGTTGCGCACCTTCGTCGAACATCCGCAGCGCGTGCTCAGCCGCGACCAGTTGCTGGACCTGGCGCGCGGCCGCGATACCGACGTCTACGACCGCGCCATCGACAGCCAGATCAGCCGGCTACGGCGCAAGATCAACGAGCGCGTGCACACGGAGATGATCCGGACCGTGCGCAACGAGGGCTACATGCTGCTGCCGAACGTGGCGCACCTGTGAGCCCGGCGCGGCCGCCGCGGCGGCTGTCGATCTTCGCGCGCACGTTCCTGCTGCTGGCCGGCGCGCTGGTGGCGGCGCAGGGACTGGGCGTGGCGCTGTTATTGCTGCGCACGCCGATTTTCGATGTGCCGGTGCATCCGCCCGAAGTGGTGGCCCTGCTCGGCACGCAGATGCCGGCCGCCGATACGCGGCTGCAGGTACACAATCAATCGACGATGCCGCAAGCGGACGCCCACCAGCACCGCGAACCGCGGATCGAAGCGATGATGGCGCACTGGCTGGGCGTGCCTGCGCAGAACGTGCGCTTCTACACCGGCGGGGAGCCGTTCGGCGAAGGCGACCGCTTCATGCCGCCCGGCGGCGCCGCGCACCTGCCGCCCGCTGGCGCCCGGGACGATAGCGTCGCAACTGCCGGCCAGGCGCAGGGAACGGCGGATGTCCCCGGGCCGCTCCTCCCCGGCCCACCCGACTTCCGCAATCACGGCCCGCCTCCCGGCGGTTATCCCGCTGGCGGCAATCCCTGGCGCCGCGGTCCGGGCCTGGATTTCATTGCCGGCAAGAATCAGTTCGACGGGTTCACCGCTGCGGCGCGCCAGGCCGACGGACGCTGGCGCGTGGTCACCGCACCGGGCCGCCGGCTGAGCGGCGCGTTCAAGCTGCAGGTGGTGTTGCTGTTGGGGGCCGGCCTGTTGCTGATGCTGCCCTTGGCCTGGTGGTTCTCGCGCGCGTTGTCGGCGCCGATCCGGCGCTTCTCCGAGGCTGCCGACCGCCTCGGCCGCCATCCCGACGCCGCGCCGCTCTCGCCGCAGGGACCGACCGAACTTGCGCAGGCGGTGGATTCGTTCAACACCATGCAGGCGCGACTGAGCCGGATGGTGCACGAGCGCACGCAGATGGTGGCCGCCATCGCGCATGACCTGCGCACGCCGCTGGCGCGCCTGGCGTTTCGCGTGGAGTCGGTGCCGGCGCCGTTGCGCGAACGCGTGATGGCCGATATCGACGAGATGAAGGCGATGATCAGCGCGGCGCTGGACTTCATCCGCAACGCGCAGCGCCCCGGCCCGCGGTCGCTACTGGATTTCCGCTTGCTGGCCGAAGGCGTGGTCGATGATCTGTGCGACATCGATGCCGATGCCCAGCTGCTGCCCGGCGAGTCGGTCTTGCTCGAAGGCGACCCGATGGGGTTGCGGCGGATGATCGCCAACCTGTGCGAGAACGCGCTCAAGTACGGCGGCAACGTGCGCTTGACGTTGCTTTGCGAGGACGGGCACTGCCTGCTGTGGGTCGACGACGATGGCCCCGGCATCGACCCGGCGCAGCGCGAGCAGCTGTTGCTGCCATTCGTGCGCGGCGAGCGCTCGCGCAACCGCGACACCGGCGGGATTGGGCTGGGCCTGGCCGTGGCCAACGGCATCGCCACCGCGCATGGCGGCGAGCTCTGGCTGGACAACCGGCCCGAGGGCGGGCTGCGGGCCAGCGTACGCCTGCCCTGCCTGCCCGCTGCGCGACCGGCTCAGTAGAGGCTCAGTACGCGAACTCGGTGAACACCGGGTCCACGTTGCCCTGCCAGCGGCCGTGGAACAGCGCCAGCTTGCGTTCGGCCGGGGTCATGCCGCTGTCGACGATCTCGCGCAGCACTTCGAGGAAGGCACTTTCGTCTTGGCCATCGGCGTTGTGGCGGGCGCGCCGACGCAGGCCAGCAATGGCGATCTCGACCGCGCGCGCGGCCAGTTCGCGCACCGTGCCGCCGCGGAACGGCAGCTTCAGTGCCTGCCGGGGCACGCCATCGCGCAGGGCGTGGCGCTCGGCCAGGGTGAAGTCCTTGACCAGGTCCCAGGCGGCGTCGAGCGCGGCGTCGTCATACAACAGGCCAACCCAGAACGCCGGCAACGCGCATAGCCGCGCCCATGGGCCGGCATCGGCACCGCGCATTTCCAGGTATTTCTTCAGGCGCACCTCGGGGAACGCGGTGGTCATGTGGTCGGACCAGTCGCGCAGCGTCGGCAAGGCACCGGGCAATACCGGCAGGCGACCCTGCATGAAATCGCGGAAGCTCTGGCCGCTGGCATCGTGGTAGACGCCATCGCGGTAGGAGAAGTACATCGGCACGTCGAGCAGGTAGTCGACGTAACGCTCGTAGCCGAAGCCGTCTTCGAACACGAAGTCGAGCATGCCGGTGCGGTCTGCGTCAGTGTCGGTCCAGATGTGCGAGCGGTAGCTGAGGTAGCCGTTGGGCTGGCCCTCGGTGAACGGCGAATCGGCGAACAGCGCGGTGGCAATCGGCTGCAGCGCCAGCGACACGCGGAACTTCTTCACCATGTCCGCTTCGCTGGCGTAGTCCAGGTTGACCTGCACGGTGCAGGTGCGGGTCATCATGTCCAGGCCGAGCTGGCCGACCTTGGGCATGTAGGAACGCATGATCTGGTAGCGGCCCTTGGGCATCCACGGCATTTCGTCGCGGCGCCACTTCGGCTGGAAGCCCATGCCGAGGAACCCCAGGCGCAGTTCGCCCGCCACTTCGGCCACTTCGCCCAAGTGGGTACCGGTCTCCACGCAGGTGTGGTGCAGGGTCTCGACGGCAGCGCCGGAGAGTTCCAGCTGCCCGGCCGGCTCCAGCGTGACCGAGGCGCCGTCGCGCAGGAGCGCGATGGTGCGGCCGCCTTCCTGCACCGGTTCCCAGCCGAAACGGGTCAGGCCAGTGAGCAGGGCTTCGATGCCACGCTCGCCGTCAAAGGTCGGCGGACGCAAGTCGTCGAGGCGGAAGCCGAACTTCTCGTGCTCGGTGCCGATCCGCCACTGCGGCGCAGGCTTCTCCCCGGACGCGAGCACTTCGACTAGCTGGCGACGATCGGTGATCGGCGTGTCGGCAACGTGGCTGGGGCTCGACAAGGGCGGACTCGCTGCAAAGGGGGGAACGGGGACGTGCGGGCAACAGCTCGCCCCCACAAGGGGTGGCACTATAGCGTGTGGCCCGTGCCGGCTACGTTGCGGAACTGGCGCTACACATTTCTGTCCACGCCTGTAGCGCGGGGGCCGGTTGCTGCGTCGGCCATACCTCACCGGGAGATTCCACATGCCTCGTCGCCCCTCGCCTTTGCCCAGCCGCCATGCCGAGGTCCACCGCGCCGGCCGTGCTGGTTGGCTGCGCGCCGCGGTGCTCGGCGCCAACGACGGCATCGTCTCGGTCGCCGGCGTGGTGGTCGGGGTCGCCGCCAGCGGGGTGCAGCCGCAGGCGGTGCTCGCCTCCGGCGTGGCCGCCACCGTGGCCGGCGCGATGTCGATGGCCGCGGGCGAATATGTATCGGTGCGCTCGCAGGCCGATACCGAGGCGGCCGACCTGGCGGTGGAGCGGCGCGAACTGCAGGACGACCCGCACAGCGAACTGGAAGAGCTGACCGCGATCTACCGGCAGCGCGGACTGGATGCAACGTTGGCGCGACAGGTCGCCCAAGCCCTCACCGCCCACGACGCGCTGGGCGCGCATGCGCGCGATGAGCTCGGTATCACCGAGAGCCTGCGCGCGCGTCCGGTGCAGGCGGCGCTGGCTTCGGCCTGCGCCTTCTGCGTGGGTGCTGCGCTGCCGATGTTGACGGTGGTGCTGGCGCCGGCCGAGCACGCAAGCACGGCCACGACCGTGGCCACGCTGGTCGGGCTTTCGCTCACCGGCGGGTGGGCCGCGCAGATGGGCGGTGCATCGCCGTGGCGTGGCGCGGTGCGGGTGACGTTCTGGGGAGCGGCGGCGATGCTGGCGGCGCGCCTGATCGGCGGCCTGTTCGACGTCGTGGTCTGAGGCCACGCATGTCCTGTCCACGTCTCCCATGAACGCCGCTCCCGACCCTACCCTGCCTCTGATCGCGCAGCTGTCGCGCTTGGCCGACTGCGACCGCAGCGAAGGCTTCGCCTGCGTCAGCGCGCGGCGCGAACATGGTGCGCAATCGGTGGACGTGGTGCAGCCGCAGCTGGCCATCGTGCTGCAGGGAAGCAAGCAGGTGCGCTGCGAAGGGGCGGCATCGTCGTTGCAGCCGGGCCAGGTGCTGCTGGTCAGCCGGGCCTGCCGGATCGACGTGGTGAACGTGCCCGATCCCCATAGCGGTCTATATCAGACCGTGATCATTCCGCTCTGTGCCGAGGTACTCGCGGCGGCGCGGGGCCTGTGGCAGGAAGCCTTGCCGGCCGCTGGCCACGCGACCGCCGCATTGCCATTGGCGCCGCTCGGTCCAGAGCTGGTGCGCTGGCAGCAGGCGCTCACCGAGGGGCGCTACGCCGAGGCGCGCCTGGCCCTGGCTGCGCTGGTGCTCGACCTGTGCCGGCGCGGCCACGGTGCCTTGCTGGTGCCGCCACGCCCGGGCGTGGCCAGTGAGGTACGTGGCCTGGTGGCGGCGCAGCCAGCGCGCGATTGGCGCTCGCGGGATTTCGAACAGGCGCTGGGCCTGAGCGGGGCGACGTTGCGGCGGCGATTGGCGCAGGAGGGGCTGGGCTTGCGCGAGCTGGTGGCCGATGCGCGCCTGGCCCATGCGATGGAGCTGCTCTACACCACCCGCTTGCCGTTGAAGACGGTGGCCGCGCGCGTGGGGTATCGCTCGGTGGCAAG
>DATLJF010000045.1:0-15759 GCA_035539015.1 Stenotrophomonas sp.
GTGTCCCGAACAGGGTCTGCCCCCGGCCACCGCCGATAAAAATCAAACAATAAGATCTTAAGATCTTAAGCAGTAAGCGCCCGACCAGCCTCAAAAGCCGCATCAAACATCCGCTGCACCGGCGGCCCAATCTCCCCCGCCATCATCGCCAGCAAGAACAGCCCCAACAGCACCGACACCGGCAACCCCAACTGCACCGGATTCAACGCCGGCGCCGCTTTGGCCAGCGCGCCCAGTGCCAGGTTCACCGCCAGCATCGCCACCACCATCGGCAACGCCAGCGTCAGCCCACCCCGCAACACCTGCAGGAAGAAGGTCGGCGCGACTTCGGCAAATGCGTAGGGGTCCGGCAACGCGGCGCCTATCGGCAGGGCCTTGTAGCTGTCCACGATCAGGGCGATCAACGCCAGGTGCCCGTTGGCGACGAAGAACAGCAGCCCGAAGCCCAGGTAGAACCATTGCGCGATCACCCCGGAGGTCACCCCGCGCAGGGGATCGGACATCTGTGCGAAGGAGAGGCCGGTGCTCTGCGAAATCATTTCGCCGGCGAAGGCGCCGGCTTCGAAGATCAGCCGCAGCAGGAAGCCAATAGCCGCGCCCACCGCCAGTTCGCGCGCGACGTTCAATACCACCATCGCGTCGAAGCCGTTCCACGCCGGTACTGGCGGCAGGATCGGTGCCAGGGCCATGGCCAGGGTGGCGGCGATCATTACCCGCAGTCGCGCCGGTACGGCTTTGGTGCCGACGATGGGCATGGCGGTGAGTACGGCGCCTACGCGCAACATCGTCCACAGCACTGCGCCGACCATCGCGAAAGCGCGCTGGCCATCGATCACCATCTGGGTGGCGGCATCCACGCGGCGGCTCCGGCTGCGCTAGCCGATCAGGTGCGGAATGCGCTGGAACAGCATCGTGGTGTATTCGACCAGGTGCGCCAGCAACATGCTGCCGGTGGCGAACAACACCGCGGTCAGGGCGACGGCCTTGGCGATGAAGGCGATGGTGGGCTCGTTGATCTGGGTCGCGGCCTGGACCACGCCGATGACCACGCCCACCACCAGCACGGCCAGCAGGATAGGGCCGGCCAGCCACAGGACGGTGACCAGTCCGCCACGCAATTCGGTCAGGGCAATTTCGGGACTCATGCCCAGGGCAATGCAAGGGCGGTGCCAGTTCGTCCGCCGGTTGCCTGGCGCTACCCTGGGTCAGGCCGCCAGCAGGTCCAGACGTTCTGGCGGTTCAGCACGGCGGCTATCGCCAGCGCCGGCCTCGCCATGCGCTGGCAGGTCGAATTCCACGTAGCGCACGCTGAGTGAACGCACTTGCGCGTAGCGCAGGACCAGGTAGTCGCCATCAATCGGGAGGGAGGGCTGCGGCACGCCGTTGCGGTCGCAGCGGGAGACGGCCGCCAGCACGAGGCGGTCCAGGCGCCCTTCGGCATCCATGAAGTAGTCGGTCAACACGCCGACCAGGACCAACGGCTGGCCTGCTTCTTCGACGACCGCGCTGATCACCACCAGGTCCGGCGGCCGCCCGCCGGGCGGGTGCGCGCCCTCGAACAGGTGATGCCAGGGCGTGCGCCCGGAACGCGGCCCATCGCGGTCGCGGGCCTTGAGCACGAACGAGCGCAGCAGCACCAGTGTGATGACCAGGGCCGGCAGGGCGAATTCCATGGCGGGCACCGGCATCACCAGTAAGGCCGCGACACGAAACGCGGCGTCAGGCGATGCCGCTGCCCATGTGGATCGACCAGGGCGATGACGATCTCGTCGCGTTCATCCGGCGAGGCGGTGATGAAGCGGCGCAGCACCGTGGTGGCGGCGGGGTCCAGCAAGAGGACTTGGACGAGCGGGGGATAGAGCGGTCTCATGCTTGGCACTATCCCACGCCTATCGCACGATCCGGCCGCGCGATCGCATGTTGCGTGCGCGCCGTGGCGTCAGGTTTTCGCTCGCATCAGGCGGCGTTGAAGCTCGCCGCCAAGGTGCCCACGACCAGGACCCAACCGTCGACCAGCACGAACAGCAGGATCTTGAACGGGGCAGAGACCAGCATCGGCGAGAGCATCATCATGCCCATCGACATCAGCACGCTGGCGACCACCAGGTCGATGATCACGAACGGGATGAAGATCAAGAAGCCGATCTCGAAGGCGGTCTTCAGTTCGCTGGTGACGAACGAGGCGACCAGCACCGGGAACGGTACCGCGTCCGGGCCGCTGTACTTGCCATCGCCGGCCATGCCGGCAAAGGTCATCAGGTCGGTCTCGCGCACCTGGGCCAGCATGAAGGCGCGCAGTGGCTGGGTGGTGAGGGTCCAGGCGGTCTGGAAGTCGAGCTGGTTGTTGAGGTACGGCTGCAGGCCGCTGCTCCACATCTTCTGCCACACCGGCATCATCACCAGCGCGGTGAGGAACAGCGCCAGGCCAACCAGGATCTGGTTGGACGGGGTCTGCCCGGTGCCCAGGGCCTGGCGCAACAGGCCCAGGACAATGGTGATACGGGTGAAGGCGGTCAGCACCAGCAGCATCGAAGGCAGTAACGTGATTGCCGTCATCAGCAGCAGCGTCTGCAACGGCAGGCTCACCGGCTGTTCGCCGATCCGGCCGACGGTCACGTTCGGCAGTGCCGGCAGCTGGCTGCTGCCGCCGACCGGGGCTGCGGCCGGCGCGCTGGCCGGCTCGATGTTGGCCGGCTGCGCCGCGGGCGCGGCAAAGGCGAATGCCGGGCAAAGCGCCAGGATCAGGATGAGCAGCAGGCGCAGGGCCCGCGCGGTGCGGCGAAACGGAAACATGGTTATCGGTCCTTGCGCAGCTTCTGGGCCAGGAGCTGGGCGAAATCGGGAAGTTTCTTCAGGTCCGGCAGGCTCGGCGGCGGTGGCGTCGGCAGCGGTTCGTCGAGCGGGTGCAGCGCGCTGATGCCGCCGGCGCTGACGCCGAGCAGCAGTTGCTGGCCGCCCACTTCGACCACCACCACGCGTTCCTTGGCACCGACCTGCAGGCTGGCGACCAGCTTGAGTCCGGCAGCAGGGCGGAAACCGCTGCCGGGCATGCGCTTGAGCAGCCAGCCGAGCCCGACGATCAGCGCCAACACCAACAACAGCGCGAACACCGCGCCGAAGAGGCCCGGCGAGGTCGGGGCCTGGCTGCCGACCTGCGAAGCGTGCTGCGCCACCGGCGCGGCGGCCCGGCCGGCGGCCAGCAGCAGGAGCGGGGTCAGGCTCAACGCAGCCTCCGGATGCGCTCGCTCGGGCTGACCACGTCGGTCAGGCGGATGCCGAAGCGGTCGTTGATCACCACCACTTCGCCATGGGCGATCAAGGTGCCGTTGACGTACACGTCCAGCGGCTCGCCGGCGCCGCGTTCGAGCTCGACCACCGAACCCTGGTTGAGCTGCAGCAGGTTGCGGATCGGGATGCGCGCGCGGCCCACTTCCAGCGACAGCGTCACCGGCACGTCGAGGATGACGTCCAGGTTGAGGTCAATGGTGCCGTGCTGCTCTTCGGCGAGCAACTGCTCGAACTGTGCGGCCTGGGCGGCTTCGTCGGAATTCATCATGGCTGCGGTACCTGCGCGGGGCGCGGAGTAGGGGTGCCGGGCGGTTGCACGGCGGTGATCTTGATGGCGTTGTTGCCGTTGGCGATGCCGAATTCGCCGGTGAACAGCGGGATGTTCTCCACGCACAGCGGCACCTGCGCCGGCAGCTCGATCGGCAGGATGTCGCCGACTTTCAGGCCGCTGAGTTGGCGCAGGCTCAGGCGCTTGGAGGCCAGCACGCTGGACAGCGTGACCTCGGCGGTGTTGAGCTGTTCGCGCAGCGAAACGTTCCAGCTTTCGTCGCGGTCGTTGCGGTCGCTCTGGATGCCGGCGTCGAGCAGTTCGCGGATCGGTTCGAGCATCGAGTACGGCAGGGTGACGTGGATCTCGCCGCCACCACCTTCCAGTTCGACGTGGAAGCGGCACACCACGACGTACTCGCGCGGGGTGACGATGTTGGCGAAGTGCGGGTTGATCTCCGAGTTGATGTACTCGAAGTCCACGTCCATCACCGGTGCCCAGGCCTCTTTGAGGTCGGCGAAGGTCTGCTTGAGCAGCAGCTGGATTACCCGCATCTCGGTGGCGGTGAATTCGCGACCCTCGATGCGCGTGGGATAGCGGCCATCGCCGCCGAAGAAGTTGTCGACCACGGTGAACACCAGGGTCGGCTCGAACACGATCAGGCCGGTGCCGCGCAGCGGCTTGAAGCGGATCAGGTTGAGGTTGGTGGGCACGTACAGCGAGTGCATGTACTCGTTGAACTTGATCAGGTCGATGCCGCGCACCGACAGGTCGGCCGAGCGCCGGATCAGGTTGAACAGGCCGATCCGCCACAGCCGCGCAAAGCGTTCGTTGACCATCTCCAGGGTCGGCATGCGCCCGCGGATGATGCGGTCCTGGCTGGCCAGGTCGTACTGGCGCGCTTCACCTGGCGCCGGCGGCGCCGGTGCGGTATCCACCGCGCCGGAATCGACGCCATGCAGCAGGGCATCGATCTCGTCCTGGGAAAGCAGATCGTTGACGCTCATCGGCGTGGCCTTACTGGGTCACGAAGCTGGTGAACAGCAATTCGTCGGCGCACTTGCCGCCGGTCTCGGCCTGCATCAGCTTCTGCACTTCGGCCAGCGAGGCGGCCTGCAGTTTTTCCTTGCCGGCGCGGTCGGCGATCTCGGCCGGCAGCACCTGCGAGAACAGCATCAGCAAGCGCGCGCGGATCGCCGGCGCATTGTCTTCGATGCTCTTGAGCGCGATCGGGTCGCGCGTCATCAGCTGCACTTCGACCTGCAGGTAGCGCGGGCCGTCGAGCGGGCCGTTCATGTTGACCACGAACGGTGGCTCCATGGCGAAGTACTGCGCCGGTGCCGGTACCGCCTTGGCGGCGGCCGCGTGCTTGGTCTCTTCCTTGTCGGCCTTGCCATGGTTGGCGAAATACCAGGCACCGCCACCGGCGGCAGCGGCGGCAACCACCGCCACGGCGGCAATCTTGACCATGGGCGAGCCGGACTTCTTGTCCTTGGCGTCGGCTTTCTTGTTCTTGTCGGCGGCAGCGGCCACGGCAAACTCCAATGAAACGGGCTGCCGATGTAGATGCAATGCGCGTGCCAGTGGCCAGGCGGCGGTTTTCCGGCGGTGGGGTGCTCTTGTAGGAGGGGCTTCAGCCCCGACAAGCTTCCGGCGCCGGGTCGGTAGGTGGGTCGCGGAAGGCTCGGGGCTGATGGCCCGAGGCCACCCAGAGCCCCTCCTACAGGGGGTTATCGGTGGCTGGCGGCTTATGCGTAAGCGTCAAGCAATCCGCGCGCGCGCAGCACCGACGCCGGAACGACGACGCTGGTGGCCTCGTCGCTGCTCGCGGGGTCCAGGCCGCCAGGGCCGCTGCGGCCGCTGCCACCTTCGCGCTGGCCCTGCTGCTGGGCGCCGACGTCGGCGTGGGCCAGCTGGAAGCCGTGCTCGCCGAGCATGTCGCGCAGGCGCGGCAGGCTCTGCTCCAGGGCTTGGCGCACATCGACGTGGGCGGCGGTGAAGCTGGCGTGGACCTTGTCGCCGTCCATCTGCAGGTGGACTTCGACCGGGCCGAGGTCATTCGGGGTGATCTTGATATGGGCGTGGCCGATCTTCTGCTCGGCCAGCCAGGTCAGGCGCGTGCCGACCGCCTCGTCGAAGCCGTCGCCGTGCAGGTCGGGCGTCGGTGTCGGGCTGGCGCTGAACACCGCGCTCGCGTCCGGGGTGCGGCTGGCCGCGGTGGCGTGGGGCAGGTTGGGCAGGACGAAGACCGGGCTGTCGATGCCGGGGGTGGCCGCGTCGGCAGTGCCGGCGTCCGCCAGCTTGACCTGCCCGGCGAGGTTGGCGGCGGCCAGCGCGGCCAGGGCGTCGGCGTCGGCGGCCGCGGGGGTGCCGGCAGCCGCGGTCGTCGCCAGGCCAGGCAACGCAATGCCGGCCGCGGCCGCCGCGCCGCCCGTGGCAGGGGCGGTGGCCGCTCGCGCATCGGATTGCAGCAGGGTCGGGGGCAACGCCGCCGCAGGATTGGCGGTTGCGGCAACGGCCGGGTCGGCACTGGCGGGCATAGCGGGCTGCAGCAGCATCAGGCCAAAGCCGCCCAGGCCGGGGGGCGGCCAGGTGTCAGCCACGTCTTCGGGCTTGTTGGTCGAAGCCTGGCCATCGCTGGCGGCCGCTTCGGCAGGCTCGCTCGCTTCGTTGTCGGTGCTCGCATCGGCCTGCTTGCCGGCCTGCTTGCCGGCGGGCGCGCGCTCGGTACGCGAACTTGAATCGTCGTGACCTTCAGGCTTCGCGGCGCTGTCCTTGGTTTGGCCTTCCTCGTCGCTGCGCGGCCCCTCAGGGGCGCGGCGCGACGCTGGCGCGGGTGCTTTCGGCTTGGCCTGGGTGGCCGGGTCCGGCGTTGACGGCGCGTTGAGCATGCGCGCGAACGCGCTGTCCTGCGCGCTCGGCTCCGGCGTGGCGTCCTCGCGCGGGCCGTAGCTGTCGGCGTCCTTAATGCCGCTGGCGCGGGCGGCGGTGTTGAGTAGCGACAGCGGGTTCACGCGTTCTCTCCGGATTCGCCGGCCTGTACCTGCGCCTGCCGCGCACGCCGCGCGCCGAGATCGTCCATGTCGCGCTGGTCGCGCCGCTCTACCACCTGGCGCTCCTGCGCGCGGTAGCTGGCGGCCAGTTGTTCCAGCACCTGCTTCTCGCGGCTGGCCAGCAGCAGGCGCGCGCGCTCGGCCTCGACCTTGGCGCGGTTCTGGTCGACCGTGCGCATCTGCTGTTCCACCGCAGTGTCCAGGCGGTCGAGGAAGGCGCGGCGGTTGGTCAGCTGGGCCGGGCTGGTAGCGGCCATCTGGCTGCCGGCGTATTCCTCGGCATAGCGGCGCAGTTCTTCCAGGCGCGAGACATGGGTGTCGAGATTGCGCTGGCGCTCGGCCAGGTCGCGCGCGACCTCGTCTTCGTGTTCCTGGGCGCGGCGCAGTAGCGGATCGATCCGGCGGGATTGCATCATGGTTCAGTGCCTGTGGCGATCGGAAGCGGCCAGGCTGGCCGCGGACAGACGGTGCAACGGGGAAAACGCATGTTCATGCCGGCTGCTGTCATGTGGGGAGCCCTCATGTCGGCATGCCGGCTTCGACCAGGCGCTTGAGCGCGGCCTGGCTGTGCGGCAGGTCGGCGGCCTTGGTGACGTCCTGGCCGAGGAAATCGAGGATTTCCGGCCAGCGTTCCAGGGCTTCGTCGGTGACCGGGTCGTTGCCGCGCTGGTAGGCGCCGATGGCGATCAGGTCGCGGTTGGCCGAGTACGCCGACACCAGCCGCTTGAGCTTGCGGATGCGCAGGCGCCAGGGCTCGTCGGCAATGTCCTGGACCACGCGGCTGACCGAGGATTCGACATCGATGGCCGGGTACAGGCCGCTGTCGGCGACCCGGCGCGAGAGCAGGATGTGGCCGTCGAGGATGGCGCGCGCGGCGTCGGCGATCGGGTCCTGCGGATCGTCGCCTTCGGTCAGCACGGTGTAGAAGGCGGTGATCGAGCCGCGCCCGGCGGCGCCATTGCCGGCGCGTTCCACCAGCGCCGGCAGCTTGGCGAACACGCTTGGCGGATAGCCGCGGGTGGTCGGCGGTTCGCCCACCGACAGGCCGATCTCGCGCTGGGCCTGGGCGAAGCGGGTGAGCGAGTCCATCAACAGCAGGACGTTCAAGCCCTGGTCGCGGAACCACTCGGCAATGGCCGTGGCCCGGTAGGCGCCGTGCAGGCGCGCCAGCGGCGGGCGGTCGGCCGGGCTGGCCACCACCACGGCGCGGCGCAGGCCTTCCTCGCCCAATGTGGTTTCGACGAAATCGCGGACTTCGCGGCCACGTTCGCCGATCAGGCCGACCACGATCACGTCGGCGGCGGTGTAGCGCGTCATCATGCCCAGCAAGGTGGACTTGCCCACGCCCGAACCGGCGAACAGGCCCACGCGCTGGCCACGGCCGATCGGCAGCAGCGCATTGATCGCGCGCACGCCCACGTCCAGCGGCATGGTGATCGGTTCGCGCGCCAACGGGTTGATCGACACGCCAGCCATCGACACGCTGCCTTCGCCGCGGATCGGGCCCTTGCCGTCGAGCGGCACGCCATCGCTGTCGATGACCCGGCCGAGCAGGCCTTCGCCCACTTCCACGCCACCACGGCGGCGCGAAGGCACCACCCGCGCGTTGGGCAGCAGGCCGTGCAGTTCGGCGCTCGGCATCAGGTAGGTACGCTCGCCGGCAAAACCGACGACTTCGGCATCGACCCAGCCGCCATCGACCACTTCAACCTTGCAGGTGGCACCCATCGGCGCCTCGCAGCCGACCGCTTCCAGGGTCAGGCCGACGGCGCGGCGCAGGATGCCTTCGCGGATCAGGCCGCGGCCGTTGCCGGTGTCCAGGCCGAGCGCGCCCAGCCGGGTGGCCAGGCGCAGGTCGCGTGCGGCCGACCATTCGGCCGGCATCGCGGTGGGCAGTAGTTGCGCGCTCACAGGCTGGCTCCGGACTTGCGCATGACCGTTTCCAGCGCCGAGCGCAGACGGGCTTCGAGGGTGCCGTCGATGCGCACGCTCTCGGCATGCACGCGCAGGTCGCCGCGGCCCAGGCTGGTGTCGGCGGTGAGCCGGATGCCGGTCATCAGCGACAGCAGCGGTGTCAGCGCGGCGATGTCGTCCGGGTGCAGGCGCACTTCGACATCGCGGGTGCTGCCGCCGACGGCATCGACCGCTTCGCTCACCAGGTCGGACAACAGCACCGGATCGGCCTGGTAGGCGCGGCCGACCAGGCTGCCGGCGATGCGCACGGCCAGCTCGCCCAAGGCCCCGACCACTTCATTTTCGAGGCGGGCGAGGGGACGGCTGAAGTTGTCGAGGATGCCTTCAATCTGCGCGGTCAGCCGCCGCACTTCGGCCTGGCCCTGGGCAAAGCCCTCGGCGTGGCCACGCTCGAACCCTTCCTGGCGCGCGGCTTCCTGGATCGCCTGTATCTCCTGCAGCGTAGGCGGCTTGGGTGGCGGTGGCAGGCGCTCTTCTTCGGCCGGCGCAGGCGCGGCCACGACCACATCCAGCGAGGGTGCCAGCCAGCGCACCACGTCTTCGCCGAGCACCGCGCTCATACCATCGCCTCGCCGCCGCCACCGCCGAGCACGATCGTGCCTTCGTCAGCCAGGCGCCGGACAATGGTGAGGATTTCCTTCTGCGCCGCTTCCACGTCGGACAGGCGCACCGGGCCGCGGGCGTCCATGTCCTCCAGCAGGATCTCGGCCGCGCGCTGGGACATGTTGCGGGTGATCTTCTCGCGCACGCGCACGTCGGCGCCGCGCAAGGCCAGGCCCAGCTTCTCGCCGGAGACCTCGCGCAGCAGCGTCTGGATCTCGCGGTCTTCGAGTTCGTTCAAGTTGTCGAACACGAACATCTGGTCCTGGATCTTGCCGGCCAGGTCGGCATCGACCTTGCCGATCGCCTGCAGCACGCCCTGGTCCTGCCCGGTGTCGAGGAAGTTGAGGATGTTGGCCGCGCACTTCACCCCGCCCAGGCTGGAGGACTTCAGGTTCTGGTTGCCGGCGAACTGGCGTTCCATGATCTCGTTGAGCTCGCTCAGTGCATTGGGCGGAATCCCGTCCAGGGTGGCGATGCGCAGCAACACGTCGGCGCGGGTGCGCTCGGGCAGGTTCTTCAGCGCCTCGGCGGCCTGGTCGCTGTCCAGGTGGGCCATGACAATGGCGATGATCTGCGGGTGTTCGTTGCGGATCAGGTCGGCCACCGCGCGCGGGTCCATCCACTTGAGCGTGTCCAGCCCGGTGGTGTTGCGGCCGAGCAGGATGCGGTCGATCAGGCCGGAGGCCTTCTCCGCGCCCAGCGCCTGGATCAGCACGTTGCGGATGTAGTCGTCGGCGCCCACGCCGAGCGAGGTCTTGCCGGCGAGCTCACCGTTGAACTCGTCCATGACCTTTTCGACCTGCTCGCGGCTGACTCCGCTCATGGTCGCCATGGCGATGCCGATCTTCTGCACTTCCTTCGGGTCCATGTGCTTGAGCACTTCGGCCGCATCGGCCTCGCCGAGTGAGAGCAGCAGCACGGCGGCGCGCTGGACGCCGTTGAGCGGTTGGTTATCAGGCTTCACTGGCGACCCATCCCTTGACGACCTGCGCCACGCGCTTGGAGTCGGCCTTTACCGCCTCGCGCGCCTGGCGCAGGCGGTCTTCGTAGGCATCGGAAGGCAGGGCGATGGCCGGCTTGCGCTCGACCCCCAACTGCGCGGTGTCTTCGCCCAGGCCCTGCAGCAGTTCGGCGTCCTCGTCGAGCATGCGCACGTCGGCATTCTGCGGCGTGCCGGTCTCGTCGCGTTTGTGCTTGCGCGGGGCCGGGCCGGTGATCGAACGCAGGGCCGGGCGCAGCACGCCGAACAGCAGCGCCAGCACCACGATCGCACCGAGCAGCAGGCGCGCGCCATCGCGCACGCGCGGGTCTTCCCACCATTTCGGGCCGGCCTCGGCGTCGGGCGTTTCGCGCACGAACGGAGCATTCATCACCGACACCGTGTCGCCGCGCGCGGCATCGAAGCCTACCGCCTGCTTCACCAGTGCCTCGACCTTGGTCAACTCGGCCGCGCTCAACGCCTGCTGGGTGACCTTGCCCTTGGCATCCGGGCGCGGCACGTGGTCGACCAGCACCGCCACGCTCACGCGCTTGATCCGGCCGGCCGGTTGCCGGGTGTGCTGCAGGGTGCGGTCGAGTTCGTAGTTGCGCGTCGCGCTCTTGGCGCTCTCGGTCGGGGTGGCGGCAGCTGCCTGCTGCGCGGCGGCGGCATTGGGATTGGCGCCATTGGCGGCCGGCGCAGCCGGCTGGCCCGGCGCAGCCGCGCCCGGCGGGGTATTGCTGGTGGCACCGGGCACGCCTTGCGGGCCGGCGGTGGCGCTGGAGTTCTCGCTGATCTGTTCGCTGCGCAGCTTCGGCGGCTCGCCATTGAACAGTTCGCGCGCTTCCTCGATCACCGAGAAATCCATGTCCACGCTGACTTCGGGATTGACGCGGCCGGCGCCGGTCAGCGGTTCGAGCAATTCACGGATGCGGGTGTTGTAGGCGCTTTCCTGGCGCCGCACCTGTTCGAACTGCGCCGCATTGAGCGCCGCGTCGCTGTCCGGGTCGGCGATGGTGAGCATGCGCCCGCTCTGGTCGACCACGGTGACGCGCTCGGGCGCCAGGTCCGGGATCGAGGAGGCGACCAGGTGGACGATGGCATCGACCTGGTTGCGCTCCAGGGTCTGGCCACCGCGCAGTTCCAGCACCACCGAGGCGGTGGCCACTTCGCGCTGGCGGGTGAAGGCGCTCGGCTTGGGGATGGCCAGGTGCACGCGCGCATCGCGCACCGGGCGCAGCGTGCTGATGGTGCGCACCAGCTCGGTTTCCAGCGCGTGCTGGTAGCGCGCGTTCTCGACGAACTGGCTGACGCCGAAGCCGGGGTCGCGCTCCATCAGTTCGAAGCCGAGGCGGCCACTATCGGTCAGGCCCGAACCTGCGAGCTTGAGGCGGGCGTCGTGCAGGTTGTTCTCCGGCACGGTGATCGCGCCGGTGGCCGGATCGATCTTGAACGGGATGTTGGCCGCGCGCAGCAGGTCGGTGGCTTCGGCCGTGGCCTTCTCGTCCAGGCCGGTATAAAGCGCGGTGTAGCCCGGCTTCTGCGACCAGAAGAACACCGCCAGGCCGGCGGCCACGGCAATGCTGATCATCAGCATCAGGCCCAGGCGGCGGGTGATCTGCAGGCTCTGGATGCGGTCGAACCAGGTGCCGGCTTTCTCGGCGCCCTGGTGCAGGCTGTCCTTGGTCAGTGCGAGTGCCATCCGTTCTTACCTTTACAGCGGCATGTTCATCACGTCCTGGTAGGCCTGGACGAGACGGTTGCGGACTTCCACGGTGGCGCGGAAGGCGATCTGGGACTGCTGCGAGGCGACCATCACCCGCGCCAGGTCGGCACTGGGGTCGCCCATTTCGAAAGCCTTGGAGAGCGCACCGGCCTTCTGCTGGGCCTCGTTCACACCCGACAGCGCACCGCGCAGGGTGTCGCTGAAGCTGGCGCCCTGGGCAGCGCCGGCGGCCTCGCTACCGGCCAGCCCCTGGATTGCCGTCGAATGCCCGACATCGGCCGCCGGCCCCAGCGACGCCTGGCCCATCTGGCCTTGGTAGCTGCGGATCTGCGAGAGGATCGAGGTGATGGAATCGCTCATGGGACGAAGCCTGACGAGGGTCGCCATTCACGATGCAAGCGGTGTGCCAGTGGCGCGCCGGATTTCCGGCGCGCCACTGGCTGCGGGTCCTTGCCCGCTTCGCGGGCATGGACACCCAAGCCTGCTGCGCAGGCTTGGGACCCCGCCTCATCGCTTGCCTATCCCCGCGGCTGGGCGTGCCCCATCCCGCAACGCGGGCTGTGCCCCCAAAGTTTGCTGTGCAAACTTTGGGCCCCGACGCTTGTCTCGCCTATCCCCGCGGCTGTCGCCGCGCCCCCTTAACAAAGGGGGCTGTTGCTCCAGAAAAATCCCGCTCTTCTGTAGGGGCGGCTCTGTTTGGCCTCGGCTATCAGCCGCTACCGTGGCGCGGCCGCACGCTGAAAATCACGGCAGCCAGGCTGCTTGCCAGTCGTCCAGGCCTTCGCCGGCCAGCATCCAGTCCTTGCGTACGGCCGCGCGCAGGGCGTCGCCGGCGGCGGCGCGGGCGGCGGGGTCGGCCAGGTGTTCGCGGATGGCGGCGACCCAGTCGCGGTGGCGGTTGCGCACGCGGGTGACGGGCAGGTCGCCGCGATAGGGTTCGATGTCGCTGCACACCACCGGGAAGCCGCAGGCGCCGTATTCGAGCAGACGCAGGTTGCTCTTGCAGGCGTTGAACGTGTTGTCTTCGAGGGGGGCGATGGCGAGGTCAAGGCCGAGCCGCGCCAGCGCGCGTGGGTACACCTCGATGTCCACGCCAGGGTGGAACTGGTGCACGTAGGGTTGCAGGGCTTCCGGGCACAGGCCCATGAATACCCAGTCGACCTCATCGGCCAGTTCGCGCACGAGGTCAGCGATCATTTCCAGGTCGCCGGTGTGGCCGATGCCGCCGGCCCAGCCCACGCGTGGGCGTGCGCCGATATTGCGGTGCAAGGGTGGCAGCCGCGTCCATTGCGCCGGTGACAGCCGGTTGCGGGCGACGCGGATGTCTGGGTGCAGGCCGGCCAGCGCTTCGGCCAATGCAGGAGTGGAGACGACGACGCGGTCGGCCAGGCGCAGGGCGCGCGGCAGGCTGCGCCGGATGTCGGCCGGCAGCTGCGCCCGGTGCGCACTGCGCGCGGGCAATTCGAGCAGATAGTCGTCGAGTTCGTAGATCTTCAAGGCGCGCGACAGTCGCGGCATGGCTTCGAGCCTCGCCAGGTCGGGACCGCCGATCCTTCGCTGCACGATCACCACGTCCGGGTCCATCCGTTGCTGTTCGACGATGTCCAGCAGCTGGGCATAGGCGGCACCTTCGATGCTGCCGTGCGCCTGCAATGCGGCCAGCGGTTGCAGCACCCGGTATTGGCCGCTGCCGTGCGCGTCGGCCGGGTGGGCGAGCACGCGCGGCTGCGGACGATGCGCCAGCGGTTGCCACGAGAAGCTGGATTCGCCGAGGCGGAAGCCGCCGGCGACGTCGAGGCGAAGGCAGGGCGAGTAGGTGGGGTCCTGTGCGATCCGCGGCAGCCAGCGCTGCAGCAGCGCTTCGCGTGTGTCCGCGGGCAGGTGCGGCGCTTCGGCGCTCAGCAGTAGCGCGTCGGGCGCGCAGACCACGCGATAGCCGTGGTCGCTGGCACGCAGGCACAGGTCGATATCGGCCGCAGCATCAGGAAATGCGTCGCTGTCCAAGCCACCGAGTTGCTCGAACAGCGAACGCCTCACCAGCAGGCAGCGGTCCGATACCGCGGCGGTGGCATGGGCCACCCGCAGGCGACCGAGATAGCCCGGAGCGTCGATGGCCTCGCCAGCGAACGCACCGATCGCGCCGTCGGCCAGCCCGGGCACCAGGCCAGCCTGGGTGACACGGCCCTCTGCCGACACCGTGCGCGCGCCAGTGATGGCCACTTCCGGCCGTAGCCCATGCTCCAGCAGCGCGGCCAACCAGTGCGGCTGCACCACGGTGGTGTCCGCACGCAGGAACAGCAGGTGCTCGCCTAGCGCCTGGCTTGCGGCCAGGTTCGCGGCGGCGGCGTGCGGTACCGCGCCGTCCAGCGTGAACAGGCGCAGCCGCGGGTCTTCCAATGTGGACACCTGATGCAGCCAATGTGCGGTGTCAGCATCTGCGCCGTTGTCGAGCAACAGCACCTCGTAGTCGGGGTATGTGGTCTTTTCGAGCACGCCGAGCAAGCAACGTTGCAGCATGGCCGCAGGCACCTGCGCCGTGGCGATCAGCACGATCGAGACCTTGGGCAACTGCGCGTGGCCGCGCGATGCCCGGTACAGGCCAGGCGCCAGGGTGTCCACGCGTGCATGCGGGTAACCGCTGCGGTGCAGGTGTGCGGTGATCACGGCGGCCGGGAACTCGCTGGTGCCGGGTGCGGGATCGGCATACAGCAGCGGCTCGGGCAGGTGCGCAAGGTCGTCGCTGCCGGCCTGTTCGGTCAGGCGCAGGATCACGTCCAGTGCCAGCGCAACGGGATCGGCGGCCCAGGCCGGGTCGTAGCCACCCAGGCGCAGCAGCGCGGCGCGCGAGAACAACCAGTGGCGCGCCATGGCGCCGGGATGGCCGATGAGCAGGTCAGGATCGAAGTCGGGGCGCAGCACCGGCGAGGGCGGGGTGAAGCCGCCGCCACGATGCCATTCGTCGGCGTATACCGCGCGCAGCGCGGGGGCGCCGGCCAGCGCCAGCGGCAAGCGTTGCATAGCGCCAGCGCAGAAGATGTCGCCAGCACTCACCTGCAGCAGCCAGTCGCCCGCGTCGGCCTGGACCAGCAGCGCATTGAGCGCGTCGGCCAGGGTGCCTTGGCAATGCCAAGGCCGGACCCAGTCGAAGTCGACATAGCCGCCGCCGCGCTCGGTGTCCCACAACCAGACTTGCAGCGCGGCATAGCCGTCGCGGTGCGGAGCCAGGCTGTCCAGCGTGGCGGTGATCCTCGCGGCGTCCGCATGGCGGGCGTCGATCAGGATCGACAGCGACGGACGCCCATGGGTGTCGAGATGGTCGCGAGCCAGTGGCAGTTGTGCCGGCTGCAATTGCCGCTGCTGTTGCCAATGATCGAGCCGGCCCTGGATGCGGGCACGTTCCTCGGCCTCGGCCAGTGCCTGCAGTAGATCGAACGCGACCGGCTCGCCGTCACCGGCCAGCTGCCTCACCGGCACGCTCGTGCCGGCCGCCTCGCAGCTCCACCCCAGTGCGGAGAGCGCCTGGCGGAAATTGTCGCGTCCGCTGTCGCCAATTCCCGGGCGCTCGCGACCGGCCTGGCTGAACTGCGAAGCTGACACCCGGAAATCGCTCAACGGGCGCGCCAGGTAGCCCAGGTCGCCGTGCTGCAGCAGCTTGGCGTACATCGCCAGGTCACCGAACCAGTGGATCGGCTGTCCCGCCAGGTCCATCAGCCGATCGCCGAACCCGGCCAGGTCGTTGCGCCGGCACATCACCGCGCTCGGCTCGCCGATGAAGTTATGCGGATGCTGGCCGAGAAAGCCGACCAAGGCGCGCCCGTCCAGGCGTGCGTCGGCGGCGAAGATGGGTGCAGTGTGCAAGGTGTCGGGC
>DATLJF010000046.1:0-2675 GCA_035539015.1 Stenotrophomonas sp.
GGGAGGGGAGTACGGTGCAGATTCAGTTGGAAAAGAACATGTTGTCGCGCGCATTGGCCACGGCATTGCTGACCACGGCCAGCGTTTCGGCCTACGCACAGACACAGCCGGCACAGTCGCCGGCACAAGCGCAGGCACCGCAGGCGCAGCCGGCCGACGCGTCGGTCACCCAGCTCGATACGGTGACGGTCACCGGCTTCCGTCGCAGCGTGGAGTTGTCGACCCAGGCCAAGCGTGACTCGACCGGCTTTACCGATTCGATCTTCGCCGAGGACATCGGCAAGTTCCCGGACACCAACATCTCCGAATCGCTGCAGCGCATTCCCGGTATCCAGCTCAACCGCGACGTCAACGGCGAAGGCCTGAACATCGCCATCCGCGGCCTGGGCAGCAGCTTCACCAAGACCACCATCAACGGCAATTCGGTGGCCACCGCCTCGATCGGCCTGGACGCGACCAACCAGAACCGCGAGGTTGACCTCAACCTGTTCCCGACCGAATTCTTCAACAAGCTCACGGTGTACAAGTCGCCCAAGCCCAGCCTGCCGGAAGGCGGCGCCGCTGGCGTGGTCGACATGAGCAACGCGCACGCCTTCGACAACCCCGGTTCGCACGTTACCTATTCGCTGCAGGCCTCGGACAACAGCGTGGCCGACGGTATCGCCCCGCAGGGCTCGCTGATTGGCAGCTGGACCAACGATGCCGGCACCTGGGGCATCCTCGGCGGCATTTCCTCGGTGCACGGCAAGCTGGGCGTGCAGGGCTGGGAAAGTGGCGGCGGCGGCTGGATCGACCCGAACCTGACCGCGGCCCAGTGCGGCACCGATTGCGGCCGCAGCCCGTCGTCCAACCGCTGGCGCATTCCGGATGTCGTGCCCAATAACGCGGCCACCGTCGGTGCAGGCCTGACCCCCGGCCAGGCGATCAATGCCGCCTGGCTGCAGCAGCACAACCCCGGCCTGACCACTGGCCAGATCGGCGACGCACTGGTGCCGTACCTGCCGCGGCCGGTCTACATGACCGGCGAGCGCGACCGCGACGCGGCGCTGCTGTCGGTGGAATGGCGCCCGACCGACAATGCCCGCATCTGGGTCGATGGCCTGTACACCAAGGCGCGTCGCACCAACGAGCGCATCGACATCGACCTGGTGGCACGCAACAACAACGCCAACGGCATGATTCCGCTGGACATGCAGGTCGATGGCAATGGCGTGGTGACCGACGCCACCCTGACCAACGCGCAGTTCTTTCTCGAAGCGCGTCCGTACACCGAGAGCGTGGATTACTGGCAGGTCAACCCGGGTGCCAGTTTCTACTTCGGCGACGAAGGCAACATCAAGCTGGACATCCAGAGCGGCATCAGCCGCAGCTGGATGCGCCGCGACTCGCCCACCATCCTGGTCAACTCGCCGTTCACCACTGTCCAGTACAGCAACCACAGCGGCATTCCGCAGATCAGCGCCGCAGGCCTGGACCTCAATGACCCCAACGCCGGGTGGTTCTTCACCGACCCGACCGGCAATGGCCGCGTCAACGTGCAGAACGAGCACCGCCTGACCAAGACCGCCAACCTGCGCGCCGACCTGCAACTGGGCGATGACAAGAACAACGTCAAGGTGGGTGTGGCCTACGACAGCAACTACCGCCGCATCCAGGGCTTCGACAACAGCCCCGCGTGGCAGACCTATGTCTTCTCGCAGGTTCCCAACGCCGCGCTACCGCAATACCTGGTGCCTGGCCCGGGCTTCATCTCGGTCGATTTCGACAAGTTCATGCAGGACACGAACTACGGCGAGTTCCGCGACAACGCGCCGGAAGGCGGTTCGACCAACAACACCGCGCAGACCGGCAGCTTCGATGAGAAGAACAAGGCGGCCTATATCGAGTTCAACACCGCCAGCGACGTCTGGGGCCGCGAGTTGCGCCTCAACGGCGGTGTGCGCTACGCCACCACCGACCAGACCATCAGTGGCCCGGTCACCCTGGGGGGCGTGCGCCAGTGGCAGAACCTGGACAGCGCCTACAACCAGTGGCTGCCCTCGTTCAGTGCTGCCTGGGACGTTGCCGAGGACGTCGTGCTGCGCATGTCCGGCTCCAAGACCATGACTCGCCCGAACCCCAGTTCGATGCTGCCGGCGACCACCTTCACCGGTATCGGTGCGGATTCCGCCCGCCAGGGCAATCCGAACCTGGCGCCGTATATCTCCACCAACTTCGACCTCGGTGGCGAGTGGTACACCGGCGGCGAAGGCTTCGTCGGCCTGACCTTCTTCAACAAGCGCGTAGAGGGCTACACCTTCAACGGCACCACGGTGATGAGCCTGTCGCAGTTGGGCGTTCCCTACGATGCTTTGAGCGATGTGCAGAAGACCCAGGTCGATGCCAACGGCGGCTATGACGCCTTCCGGGTCAACGTATCGCAGCAGGTCAATGCCAACGCCGCGCTCAATGTGCGCGGTTGGGAAGCGATCTGGGTGCAGCCGCTGGATTTCGTGTTCAACGGCCTGGGCTTCATGGCCAACTACACCAAGATCGACCTGTCCACGGTCGGCCACGACTCCTCGGCGCTGGCCGGCAATATCTACGGCGTCTCGCCGAAGATGTGGAACACCACGGCCTACTGGGAAAACGACGTTGCCTCGATCCGCCTGTCCTACAACTGGCAGCAGGGCGCG
>DATLJF010000047.1:0-14580 GCA_035539015.1 Stenotrophomonas sp.
GGCCGCACAATCCGATCGCGACCGCGCCACCTCTACCCGCATCGGCCAAGGTCTGTTCCATGACGGGCTGGCGCAGCGCGAGCAGATCGCCAGCGCGTTCGACCGCCTGCTGGCCAGTGGCGACGTACACCGCCTGGACAGTGTGGCCAGTTTGCTTGCCTACATCGAGTCCGACCCGGGCCTGTACGACGCCGACCGCCTGGCCTTCCGCGAAGTCCTGCGCAACCTGCAGGAGCGCATCAGCGCCGACTCGTCGTTGCCCGCGGTCAAGCTGCACCAGCGCATCGGCGAGGATCTCGAGGCGCTCGACCAGATCGAGCAGCACTACGACCAGGAGCTGACCGCCATCTTCAGCCGCTTCGACCGCAGCCGCGCCATCGCGCAGAAGCGCGAGAAGTGGGACGACTACGTCGCCTTCCTGCGCAAGCATTATGAGCGCGAGCAGATCCTGCGCGACTATGGCGTGGTCGAGCCGTATCCGATGTCGATGAAGGACAATGACCGCGAAGTGTTCGGCCGCGACCTGCCGGCCAAGACCGTCGTGCTCACCTTCGACGACGGCCCGCACAAGGCCTACACCGATGAGATCGTCGCCATCCTCAAGCGCTACGACGTGCCCGGTGTGTTCTTCGAGGTCGGCCACAATCTCGGCAGCATCGACGCCCAGGGCAAGCCGGTGCTGGGCGCCCTGTCTGGCATCAGCCACCGCCTGATGGACGACGGCTATGCCGTCGGCAACCACAGCCTCACCCATGCCCAGCTTTCGCGCACCAGCGGCGAGGCGCTACGCAGCCAGGTGCTGGATACCGACGCCTTGCTGCGCGCAGTGGACACTGCACGCGCGCCACTGTTCCGATTTCCCTACGGCGCACGCAATGCCGAAGGCCTGCAGCTGCTGCGCGAGGCCGGCTTGAAATCGATCATGTGGAACATCGACTCGATGGACTGGGCCGACCCGGTGCCGGACTCCATCGCGCGGCGTGTGCTCGATCAAGTCAGCCGCGAACAGCGCGGCATCATCCTCTTCCACGACATCCATGACCGCGCGGTCAAGGCACTGCCGCAGATCCTCGACCGACTGATCGCCGATGGCTACCAGTTCGCCGGGTGGAACGGTCGCGACTTCACCGTGGCGCGGCCGCGCACCGTCGCCACCGATACCACGGTAACCACCGGCTACGAGAAATCCTGGGCGCTGGTGGTGGGCATCGACGACTACGCGCACTGGCCGCGGCTGCAATACGCCGCCAACGACGCTCAAGCCATCGCCGACAAACTGACCGGCACGTTTGGCTTTCCCGCTTCGCAGGTGGTGGTGCTGAAGAACGGCGAGGCTACCCGCAACAACATCCTGGCCGCGTTCCATGACCGCCTCGCGGACGAGCACACCGCGCGCAACGACCGCGTCTTCGTGTTCTTCGCCGGCCATGGCGCCACCCGCCGCCTGGCCAGCGGCCGCGAGCTGGGCTACATCATCCCGGCCGATGCCGACGCCGACGATGTCGCCCGCGATGCCATTGCAATGACCGACATTCAGAACATCGCCGAGAGCCTGCGCGCCAAGCACGTGATGTTCGTGATGGACGCCTGCTACAGCGGACTCGGCCTGACCCGTGGCGGCGGTGGCAACGCCGCGTTCCTGCGCGAGAACGCGCGCCGCCTCGGCCGCCAGATGCTCACCGCCGGTGGTGTCGACCAACAGGTGTCGGACAGCGGCCCCAACGGCCACTCGGTGTTCACCTGGGTGTTGCTGCAGGCGCTGTCGGGCAAGGGCGACCTCAATGGCGACGGCCTGATCACCGGCACCGAACTGGCCGCTTATGTCGCGCCGGCGGTATCGGCGTTGGCGCCTCAAACGCCTGCGTTCGGCAGCCTGCCCGGCTCGGAGGGCGGCGAGTTCGTATTGCAAGTGCCGCAGGCCGACGAATACCTCAACGCGGGTACCGACCAGCTCGCCGCGGACGCCATCGCGATGAACGGTAAGGTCGAGGCCAGCCAGCCCAACGTCGGCAGCGCCGCGGCAGTAACGGTCAAGGACCTGCAGGGCGACAACAAGCAGCTCGCCATCCCGGCGGCCGGGCCGCAGAGCGACCGCCAGCTGGCGCAGCGCGCCAACGAGCGCGGCCTGCAGTTGTACAAGGAAAAGCGCTACGACGAGGCCGCGCTGCAATTCGCCGAGGCGCTGAAGCTGCGGCCGGACTTTGCGTTGGCGGCCAACAACCTAGGCTTCGTCTACTACCGCCAGGCGCGCTATGCCGAGGCCGCGCGCTGGCTGGAGAATACCGTGCGCATCGACCCCTCGCGTGCCGTCGCCCAGGTCAACCTGGGCGATGCGTACCGGCAGCTCGGCGAGCGCGAGAAAGCACGGCAGGCCTACAGCACCTATCTCGCCCTGCAGCCCTCGGGTGCGGCGGCGGCGCAGGTGCGCGAAAAACTGCAGTCGCTGTAACCTGTCCGGCATGGCGCAGACCCAGACCATCGCCGCGATTGCCACCGCCACCGGAGCCGGCGGCGTCGGCATGATCCGGCTCTCCGGTCCTGCTGTACGCGCGATCGCCGCTGCGCTGCGCGTGCCGGCGTTGCGTCCGCGGCATGCGCACTACGCGCGCTTCCGCGACGACGATGGCAGCATCATCGACGACGGCCTCGCGCTCTGGTTTCCAGCGCCACACAGCTTCACTGGCGAAGACGTGCTCGAGCTGCAAGGACACGGCAGCCCGGTGGTCCTGCGACAACTGCTGGCGCGATGCATTGCGCTCGGCGCACGCCAGGCGCGACCGGGTGAGTTCAGCGAGCGCGCGTTCCTCAATGGCAAGCTCGACCTGGCGCAAGCCGAGGCGATCGCCGACCTGATCGCCGCCGGCGACGAGCGCGCCGCCCGCGCCGCCCGCCGTTCGCTCGACGGCGTGTTCTCGCGGCGCGTCGATGCCGTCGCCGAACAGCTCACCGTCTTGCGTATCCATGTTGAAGCGGCGATCGACTTCGCCGACGAACCGATCGACACCCTGGGCGGCGCGCAGGTACACGCCGGCCTGGCGGCAACGCAGGACGCACTCGCCGTGTTGCTTCGCGACGCCGAGCGCGGCCGCAAACTTCGCGACGGCCTGCATGCGGTGCTGATCGGCCCGCCGAATGCGGGCAAGAGTTCGTTGCTCAACGCATTGGCCGGCAGCGACCGCGCCATCGTCACCGACCTGGCCGGCACCACCCGCGATACCTTGCACGAAACCATCCGCATCGACGGCCTGGAATTGACCCTGGTCGACACCGCGGGCCTGCGCGACAGCGGCGATGCAATCGAGCGCGAGGGCATGCGCCGCGCCCGCGCCGAGTTGCAGCGTGCCGACCTGGCGCTGGTCGTCATCGATGCGCGCGACCCGCAAGCCGGCCATGCCGCGGTTGCCGACGACGTGGCGCAGGTGCCGCGCAGCCTGTGGATCCACAACAAAAGCGACTTGCTGCCCGCGCCGCCGGAACTGCCGGCCAATGCCATTGCCGTCTCGGCTGCCACCGGGCTGGGCCTGGCGCAATTGCATGCACGGCTGGTCGAACTCGCTGGCAACGGCGAAGCGCAGGACGGCGAATTTTCCGCCCGCGCTCGGCATGTGGAAGCACTGCTACGTGCGGGTGAGCATCTGCAGTCCGCCGTGGCGCAGCTGGATCACGAGCAGCTTGAATTGGCCGCCGAAGAACTGCGCCTGGCGCATGACGCATTGGGCGAGATCACCGGGCGCATGACCGCCGATGACCTGCTAGGGCGGATTTTCTCGAGCTTCTGCATCGGCAAATAACCGCCACCCTCAAACGTACATCCCGTCGCGCAAATTGACCCCGTGCTCCAGCCACGCCTTCAACGCGCACAGCATCTGCGACCAGCCCATGCAGTTGCCATAGGACGCGCGCAGGCCCTCATCGCCATCGCCCCAGCCGATCTCGCCGATCTCCACGCGCGTGCGGCCATCGTCGGTGGCGGTGAAGTCGAAGGTGACGGTCGTGCGCCGCGCCGGCTCGCCTTCTTTGACTGGCTCGTTGGAATCCCAGCGCAGCACGATTCGTTGCGGCGGCGTGGCCTCGACCACCTCGACCGGAAACTCGCCGGGAAAGTCGGCGAAGTCCCAATGCACCGTGGTCCCGGTTGCAAGACGCCCCCGCGCGCCGCCGGTGGTGAAGTAGCGCGACAGCTGCGCCGGGTCCGCTACGGCTTCATAGACCTGTTCCACCGGCTTGCCGATATGCGCGAACACGCTGAATTGGGGATGCATGGGCAATCTCCTCGAAGGCGAATGCGCTTGTTCTAACCCCGCGGCCGCCGCGATGCAAAGCCTACTGCGCCTGGATCATTCCTCCCCGGCACGCGGCCGCAAGCGCACCACGACGGCGCCCTGCGGCTGCTCGCGTTTCCACAGCACCGGTACTTGTGCCGGTCGCGAGGGCTCCAAGCCTTCCTCGTCGGCCTCGCTGGCGTCAGCGGCGTCGGCCGCTTCTTCTTCGTCTTCCCAGCTGTAGCGCTTGCGCGGCGGCAGCGGATCGAGGTGGCGGAAGAGCAGGGCACCCAGCACACCGGCCAGTGCGCCGCCCATGTGCGACTGCCAGGAGATGCCCGGCTCGCGCGGCAGGATCGCCAGCAACATGCCGCCGTAGAACAGGAACGCGATCATGCTGGTGGCGATCGCGGCGCGGTCGCGGCGGATCAGGCCGAGCACGAACAACAGGAACATCAGGCCGTGGGTCACGCCACTGGCGCCGAGATGGTAGGTGCCAACATCGCCCAGCCACCACGCACCCAGGCCGGAGCCGAGCCACATCAACGGCAACGACCACAGCGTCGCGCGCGGGTATACGCTCCCGGCCAGGGTACCGAGGATCAACATAGCGAATGCGTTGGCGCCGATGTGCTCCAGCGAGCCATGCAGCAGCGGTGCGGTCAGCACCCCCCACAACCCGACCCATTCGTGTGGGCGCACGGCCAGGGGGCGCCAGTCGAAGCCAGCCTGGCTGGCGAATACCGCCACCATCACCAGCACCGCGCCAAAGCTCAGGTTGAAGGCACGCAGCACCCGGCCGCGCTGCGCGCGGGCGTCGTCGGCCGGGTCGAAAGCGGAATTGGAAGTGTCCATGCTTTGCGGATGGCGGCAGGCGCGGCGATTGCAAGGCCCGCGCGGCCGGGAGAATGGGCGGCTCCGGCGGGACAATCCGCCGGAGCCGGGCGTAGCAACGGCTCAGGAGCCGTGCGGACGCGGCGGCGAGCGCAGGCTCAGCACCACGGTGGTGGCGATGATCGCGAACACCGCGCCCAGCGATACCCAGACCGGCAGCTTCACCAGGTCGATCGCCAGCATCTTCAGGCCGATGAAGACCAGCACTACCGCCAGCCCATAAGGCAGCAGGTGGAAGCGGTCGGCCATGCCGGCGAGCAGGAAGAACATCGCGCGCAGGCCGAGCACGGCGAACACGTTGGAGGTCAGCACGATGAACGGGTCGGTGGTGATGGCGAAGATCGCCGGGATGCTGTCCACCGCGAAGATCACGTCGGTCACTGCGATCAGGATCAACACCACGAACAACGGCGTGAACCAACGCACGCCGTCCTTCTCCAGCATCAGGCGGTTGCCGTTGTACTGCGGGTTGATGCGCAGGTGGCTGCGCATCCAGCGCAGTACCGGGTTCGCTTCCAGGTCCGGCTCCTTGCCGGCCGAGAACCACATCTTCACGCCGGTCAGCAGCAGGAACGCACCGAACACGTACAGCAGCCAATGGAACTTGGTCAGCAGCACCGCGCCGGCGAAGATCATCACCGCCCGCAGCACGATCGCGCCGAGCACGCCGATCACCAGCACGCGCTGGCGCTGCTCTTCGGGCACGGCGAAGTAGTTCATCACCATCAGGAAGACGAAGATGTTGTCCACCGCCAGTGACTTCTCCACCAGATAGCCAGTGAGGAACTCCAGGCCAATGCGGTTGGCCAGCACGCTGCCGGCGGTTTCGTGCAGGTACCACCACAGGCCAGCGTTGAACAGCAGGGCCAGGGCTACCCAGCCCAGGCTCCACCACAGCGCCTCCTTGAAGGTGACCTTGTGCGGCCCGCCGTGGCGCATGAGCACCAGGTCGACCAGGAGCGCGACTACCACGACGACTGCGAAGCCGCCCCAGAGCCAGAGATTGCCGATGGTTTGCATGTGGAAAGTCCCGTAGAGAAAGTGAAAACGCCTCGAACCGCACGGCCGAGGCGCTGCACACGGAAAACTTTCCGGGAATACAGACCTTCGCCATCGCGGCGAAGGTCTCGCTCACAGCCGTTTCCGGCTGCCGTTGCACCGGAGTCCGCCGTGAAGGCCGGGACTCGAATTGACGGCGACAACGTTGGGAGCTACTCCCCTTCTTGCGGGCCATTCTGCCGGCAGCCGGAGAGGCCGTCAAACCGTCGGTACAATAGGCATATGAATACCCCCAACCCCGTCGTACGCCTCAAGAACGCCTGGCGCTCCAGCCATCCGTGGATTTTCCAGAAGCTGGTGGAGAAGCCGGCTGTCCGGCCCAAGCCCGGCACCGTGGTCGAGGTGGTCGGGGTAGACGGGGAGTGGATCGGCCGGGGGTTCTACAACGGCCACTCGCGCATTGCCGTGCGCATCCTGGAGACCCGCCAGGAAGTGCCGGTGGACGCCGGCTGGTTCTCACGCAAGATCGCCGAGGCAGTCTCGCTGCGCCGCGACGTGCTCAAGCTCGACGCGGTGTCCGACGCCTGGCGCGTGGTCCACAGCGAAGGCGACGGCCTGTCCGGCCTGGTGGTGGACCGCTACGGCGACCTGGTGGTGGTGGAATTCTTTGCCGCCGGCATGTTCCGCCACCGCGAGTGGATCTACGAGGCCCTGCGCGAACAGTTCCCCGGCTGCCGCTTCCACAGCTTCGCCGACGAGCACGTGCAGAAGCAGGAGAGCTTCGACTTCCACAACACCTCGGGCACCGAAGCGTCAGTGATCACCGAGCACGGCGTGCGCTTTCGCGCTGACCCGGCCGGCGCGCACAAGACCGGCTTCTTCGCCGACCAGCGCGAGAACCGGCAGTGGCTGAGCCAGCAGGTGCAGGACAAGACCGTCCTGGACCTGTGCTGCAATACTGGCGGCTTCGCCGTCTACGCCGCCGCGCGCGGCGCCAGCGAAGTGCTCGGCGTGGACATCGACGAAGACGTCATCGCCATTGCCAAGGGCAATGCCAAGCTCAATAACGTGCGGCCCAAGTTTGTGCAGGCCGACATCTTCCCGTGGCTGCGCGATGCCGCCAACCGCGGCGAGCAGTACGACGTGGTGATCCTGGACCCGGCCAAGATGACCCGCGACCGCGACCAGGTGATTCCGGCATTAAAGAAGTACCTGGACATGAACAAGCTGGCGCTGGGCGTGGTCAAGCCGGGTGGCTTGTTCGCCACGTTCTCCTGCACCGGGCTGGTCTCGGAGCAGGAATTCCTCGACATGTTGCGCCGCGCCTCGTTCTACTCCGGCCGCACCTTGCAGATCCTCAAGGTCTCCGGCGCTGGCCCGGACCACCCCTTCATGGCGCACGTGCAGGAATCACGCTATCTCAAGGCGGTGTTCTGCCGGGTGCTGGACTGAAGTCACTGTTCGGCGGGCAGCGTCTTCGCTAGGGTGCGGTTTCCGCACTCTGGCGAGACCCGATGAAACGTCGCCGCACCCTGCCGTTGTTGCTTGCCCTCGCGCTGGTTTGGCCGCTGTCCGCTGCCGCCGTCGATTTCAGTGCCGAAGAACTGGCGCGCGCCAAGGCGCTGCAGCAGCGCCTGCTCACCCTGGATACCCACCTCGACACGCCGGCCAACCTGGCGCGCGAGGGCTTCGACATCCTGCAGCGCCACGGCGGTAGCGCGGTCTCGGAGGTGGACTACCCGCGCATGCTCGAAGGTGCACTGGATGGTGGGTTCTGGGCCATCTACACCGAGCAGGGCGACCGCAGCGATGCCGCCCACCAGCGTGATCGCGACGCCGGGCTGGAACGCCTGCTGGAAATTCGCGAAATGGTCGCCGCCCATCCGGACCGGTTCGGCCTGGCACGCACCGCCGACGAAGCGCAGCGGGTCAAGGCCAGCGGCCGCCGCGTGGTCTTCATCAGCATGGAGAACGCCAGCCCGCTGGCGGCCGATCCCAGCCTGCTGAGTTTCTACCAGCGGGCCGGCCTGCGCATGCTCAGCCTGGCGCACTTCCTCAATAACGAGTTCGCCGACTCGGCCACCGATCCCAAGGGGCCGGAGTGGCACGGCCTCAGCCCGGCAGGTCGCCAATTGGTCGCCGAGGCCAACCGCCTGGGCATCCTGGTCGATCAATCGCACGCTTCCGATGCGGTGTTCGACGATTTGCTCGAAGCCTCCAAGGTTCCGTTCGTGCTCTCGCACAGCGCCTCGCGTGCCAAGTTCGACCACCCGCGCAACCTCGACGACGCCCGCCTGCGCAAGCTTGCGGCCAAGGGCGGCGTGATCCAGGTCAACGCCTACGGCGGCTATCTCACCGCGGTGACCAAGTCAGCCGAACGCATCGAAGCGGAAAAGGCGCTGGAAGCACGCTTCGGCGAGTACGACGCGATGAGCATGGCCCAGGCCCAGGCCTACGGCCAGGCGATGAAGGAACTGGACGCGCGTTACCCGCTCAAGCAAGGCACGCTGGACGACTTCTTCGTCCACCTCGAACACATCCTCAAGGTGGCCGGGCCCGAGCACACCGGCATCGGCATGGACTGGGACGGCGGCGGCGGCGTGCAGGGCATGGAAGACGTGAGCCAGCTACCGAAGATCACGGCCTGGCTGCTCCGCCGTGGCTACTCGGAAAAGCAGATCGCCGGCATCTGGGGCGGCAACGTCATGCGCGTGTTGCGCCAGGCCGAGGCCTACGCTGCCAGGCAGGGACCTCGGCCCCGATAAGCGCAATCGCAAACGGTCAGATGGCAGCCGGGGCTCAAGCCCCTCCTACGATGTCGGCGACGTTGTAGGAGGGGCTTCAGCCCCGACAAACGAAGCCACCAGGATCAAGCCAGCGACGGCGCCAACCGCGCCGTCGCACATGGCCATCAGCTCCGCTTGCCCAACACCGCACGGCTGCGGCTGTAGGCCACGTACACCAGCAGGCCAAACACGTTCCAGGCGGCAAACCACAGCTGGGTGCGGGTTGGCAGGCTCCAGAACAGGTACAGGCACCCGACAATCGCCAGCGGCCCGACCACCCAGGCCAGCGGCGTGCGGAACTTGCGCTCGCGCCCCGGCTCGCGCTTGCGCAGTACCAGCAGGCACACCGCTACCGCGGTAAAGGCCGCCAGCGTGCCGGCATTGGCCAATGCGGCGATCTCGTCCAACCGCGCCACGCCGGCCAGCGCCGCCACCAGCACCGCCGTGAACAAGGTGATCGTCACCGGCGTACCGCGCTTGCTCACCTTCGACAGGCCGCGCGGCAACAGGCCATCGCGCGACATCACGAAGAAGATGCGGCTCTGGCCATAGAAGAACGCCAGCAGCACGGTGGGCAGGGCGATGATGGCGACAATGCCGATCACCAGCGCCGCGGTGCCGTGGCCGAGTTCGCGCATGATCAGCGCCAGCGGCTCGGCACTCTTGCTGAAGACGGTGTAGCTCAGCGCACCGACCGCCGCCAGCGCCACCAGCACGTAGATCAGCGTGCAGCCGATCATCGAACCGACGATGCCGATCGACAGGTCGCGGCCGGGGTTCTTGGTTTCCTCGGCCGCGGTGGAGATCGCATCGAAGCCGTAGAAGGCGAAGAAGATGATTGCCGCGGCGGCCATCACCCCGCGCTCCATGCCTTGTGCGTCCACCGACTTGGAAAAGCCATAAGGCATGAACGGGTGCAGGTTCTCGGCATTGAACGCCGGCAGCGCGACGGCGACGAAGATGCCCAATGCAATGAGCTTCAACACCACCAGTACCGCATTGATCGTCGCGCTTTCGCGGGTACCGGCGATGAGCGCGCCAGCGACCAGGAAGGTGATCAGGATCGCCGGCAGGTTGATGACGCCACCGGCGTGCGGGCCGGCCGCCAGCGCGGCGGGCAAGGTCACCGCCCATCCGGTCTGTTGCTGTACCCATTGCAGGAAGCCGACGAAATAGCCCGACCAACCCACCGCCACCGTGCTCACCACCAGCGAATATTCGAGGATCAGGCTCCAGCCCACCACCCAGGCAATGGTCTCGCCGAGCGCGGCGTAGCTGTAGGTGTAGGCGCTGCCGGCGGCCGGCATCATGGTGGCCATTTCGGCATAGGCCAGCGCCGCGCATGCACACACCAGGCCGGCGGCGACGAAGGACAGCAACACGGCCGGGCCGGCCTTGTCGGCACCGACGCCGATCAACGTATAGATACCGGTGCCCACGATCGCGCCGATGCCCAGGGCGACCAGGTGCGGCCAGCTCAGGGAGGGCACCAGCCGCCGCCCTTCTTCGTGGACGGTGACCATATCCAGGGGCTTGCGCCGGAGCCAGGACTGCATGCGGACCTCGTGGGTGCGTAAGGAAACCGCGAGTGTCGCCGAACGCGGTGCAGCAAAGCCACGGCCGAAAGGCCTGGCCGGTTACAAGCGCAGGGTCATGAAGACGCTATGCGGGTCGTCGCCGTAGTCGGCGAAGGGGCCACAGGCGGTGAAGCCTGCGCGCGCATACAGCCGGTGGGCGGGAAAGAACGGGGCCGTTGCCCCGGTCTCTAGCCACAGTTGCTGGTACCCCTGGCTACGTGCGTGTGCCAAGAGGTGGGCCAGCATCGCCGCGCCAACACCGCGGCCGCGATGGCTGGCCGCCGTACGCATGGACTTCAATTCCCCGTGTCCATCGCCGAGATCGCGCAACGCCCCGCAACCGACCGCTTCGTCGTCCGACCAGACGGACCAGAAACTGACCTCGGGGATACGCAGGCCCGACAGGTCGAGCGCATGGACGCTCTCGGCCGGGGTGATGGCCTGCATATCGCGCAGATGGGCATCGAGCAAGGCGATGACCGCGGGGTGGTCCAAAGTGCCGGGGCGAATGTCCATGGCCGGATTATCAACCAGTTCGTTAGATTCGTCGTATATCCACGCGAACGAGTGGCGCCTACATTGGCACCCTGCTTCGTGCAGACAGGTTGTAAGGGCCCGGTGTAGACCGGGCCTACCGGGGGGCCGTTCGTGGGGGACGGCCCCCCATTCTTTTGCGCGCCGAACCGCCTCAGCCAAGACCCAGCCGAACGCCGAAACCGATCAGGCCCACGCCGGCCAGCCACCGTAACCCTGTGCCCACCCGCGGGTGCTGGGCGAGCCGACGTGCCAAGCCATGGCCGATCAGGATCAACAGCGTGCAATAGGCAATGCTCAGCAGCAGGACCAGCAAGGCCATCGTGGCGAAGGTCGCCACGCCGTGGTGCCGGGCTGGATCGATGAAGAGCGGAAAGAAGGCCATGTAGAAGATAACGGCCTTGGGGTTGAGCAGGCTGATCAGGATCGCCTGGCGGAAATAGTGCCCGGGCCGCAAGGCAATCGGACTGCCGCTGCCGAGCCGAGGACTGCGCAGCAGTCCAATGCCGACCCACACCAGGTAGGCCGCACCGACGCACTGCACGGCGCGAAACAGCATCGGGTTGGCCTGCAGCAGGGCAGCCACGCCGGCCACCGCCAGCCACATCAGCACCTGGTCGCCGAGCAGCAGCCCGGCCAGCGCCGTGTAGCCCCCACGAATGCCGCTGCGGCCGCTGGCCATCAACAGGGTGAAGGTGCCCGGGCCCGGCAAGGCCAGGAACACCAACACCGTGGCGACGAAGGCGCCTAGATCCTGGATGCCCATCCACGGCATGTGCGCCGAACCCAATCCGAAAGGGCGGCCATTGTCCGGCACCTCGTCCCGCCTTGCGAGGAAGCTCCGCGGCCAGGCGGAGCCTGCGGTTCAGGGCAGGCCGTTGTCACCGTGGCAAAGGAACGCCGGGCGTTGCTGCAGGCGGGCAAAGTAGCCCGCCACCGCCGCCAGGTCCGGCCGCGCGATTGGCGATTGCCGCCAGCGTTGTACCGACAGGCCGATCACCACGTCGGCGACGGTGAAGCTGTCGCCGGCAACGAAGGCGCCGGTGGCACCGAGCTGTTGGTCGAGCACCGCCATGTGTTGGTTCCAACTGGCGATGCTGCGTTCGATCGCGTGTGCATCGGCGTGCAGCGGACTTTGCCGCACCCGCGCCATGAACGCGTAGCGCCAGGCGTCGTTGAGCCCGGTGGCCTGCCAGTCCATCCATTGCTCGACCCGCGCCCGCGCGTGGGGCTCGGCAGGCAGGAGATCCACGCGGCCCGCGCGCGCGGCCAGGTAGCGGCAGATCGCATTGGATTCCCACAGCACGAAATCGCCATCGCGCAACACCGGCACCAGGCGGTTGGGATTGAGCGCCCGCCACTGCGCCTCGTCCACGGGGTCCATGCCCTCGCCGACGTCCCGGCGGCGGTAGGCCAGGCCCAGCTCGTCCAGGAGCCACAGCACCTTGCGCACGTTGATCGAGGTGGCCTTGCCAATCAGTTCCAGCATGGGAGGGGCAGCGCGGGAAGAGAACCGGAAGCATAAGCCCCGGACGCAGCCGGTGAGACGCGGCCGGATACACTGTGCGCATGTCTGCCGAATCCCTCTTTATCGCCGGCCTGCTGTGCGCGGTCATCGTGCTGCAATTGGTTGCGCTGTTCCGCCGTCCTCCCCACGACGCCCTCGCCCAGGTGCTGCGCGAAGAACAACGCCAGGGCCGCGGCGAATTGCGCGAGCAGCTGGAAGGGGCCGCGCGCCAGCAGGACACCCGGCTGGAGACCTTCGCCCGCCAGCTCGGCGACTTGTCCACGCGCACCGACCAGCGCCTGGACCTGCTGCGCGAAGCACTCAGCGAAGACGCCCGCCGCGCCCGTGAAGAAGCCAGCCTGGCCCAGCAACGCTTCGCCGAACAGCTCGGCCAGCGCCTGACCGATCTCACCCAGCGCAACGAGCAACGCATCGGCGAGATGCGCGCCACCCTCGAACAGCAGTTGCAGGCGCTGCAGGCCGACAACGCCGGCAAGCTCGAACAGATGCGCGCCACGGTCGACGAGAAGCTCCAGACCACCTTGAACACCCGGCTCGATGCTTCTTTCAAGCTGGTGTCCGAACGCCTGGAACAAGTCCAGCGTGGCCTGGGCGAAATGCAGCAGCTGGCCACCGGCGTGGGCGATCTCAAGCGCGTGCTGACCAACGTCAAGACGCGCGGCGGCTGGGGTGAAGTGCAACTGGACAACATCCTCGAACAGACGCTTACCCAGGACCAGTACAGCCGCAGCGTGCGCGTGCGCCCGGACAGCGGCGAAGTGGTCGATTTCGCCGTGCGCCTGCCCGGCCGCGGCCAGGACACCGACACCCCGGTGTGGCTGCCGATCGACTGCAAGTTCCCGCGCGAAGACTACGAGCGCCTGCTCGATGCCCACGAACAGGGTGATGCGGAGTTGGTGCTGACCACCGGCGCGCAATTGGAACGGGCGATCCGGATCCAGGCCAAGTCGATTGGCGACAAATACATCGTGCCGCCGCACACCACCGATTTCGCGGTGATGTTCCTGCCCACCGAGGGCTTGTACGCCGAAACCATCCGCAGGCCGGGCCTGGTGGATCTGCTACAGCGCGAGCACCGCGTGGTCATCGCCGGTCCGACCACCGTCACCGCCCTGCTCAACAGCCTGCAGATGGGCTTCCGCACGCTGGCGATCGAAAAGCGCTCCAGTGAAGTGTGGGGCCTGCTCGGCGCGGTGAAGAGCGAGTTCGGCAAGTTCGCCGGCATCCTCGAAAAGGCCGAGAAGCAGATCCACACGGTCGGCAAGAGCCTGGGTGATGCCAGCCGCAAGACGCGGACCATCGAGCGCAAGCTGCGCGGGGTCGAGACCCTGTCGGTCGAGGACTCGCGCGCGCTGCTCGAGAACGCCGCCCTCGATACCCTCGCCGCACCCGACGAAGATGCCGGTGACGAATCACCCGAGTCAGATTGATCCCCCGCCCCACGAAGGACTGCTCCCCCATGGCAACAACGCTTCACGATATTCCCTTGAAAACCATCGATGGCCAGCCGGCCAGCCTGGGCGACTACCGCGGCAAGGTGCTGCTGGTGGTGAACGTCGCTTCCAAGTGCGGGCTGACCACGCAGTACGCGGGCCTTGAGCAGCTCTATCGCGCCAAGCGCGACGCTGGCCTGGCCGTGCTCGGTTTTCCAGCCAATGACTTCAAGGGCCAGGAGCCTGGGACGGACGCGGAAATCCAGCAATTCTGCGAACTCACCTACGACGTCAGCTTCCCGATGTTTTCCAAGATCACGGTCACCGGGCCCCAGACGCACCCGTTGTATCGGGCGCTGGTCGCTGCGCAGCCTGAATCGGTCGGCGATGCGGCAATGCGCCAGCAGCTGGTCGGTTTCGGCATCGAACCGAACCCGGCGCCGGGTGTGCTGTGGAACTTCGAGAAGTTCCTGATTGGTCGCGACGGCGAGGTCATTGCCCGCTTCGCACCGAGCATCACCCCGGACGATGCCGGCCTGCTCGCCGCGATCGAACGCGCGCTGGGCG
>DATLJF010000048.1:0-3000 GCA_035539015.1 Stenotrophomonas sp.
CAATCAACGTCAATGCCGGCTGGCGCCTGCCGTTCACCCAGTTGCTGTGCAAGCAGCCGCCCTATGGCGGCATCCGTGCCATCGACCTGGCCAGTGGCCGCACGCTGTGGGACCGGCCGTTCGGCAGCGCCCGTGGCAACGGACCCTTCGGCATCCGCTCCGGGCTGCCGATCGAGATCGGCACGCCGAACAACGGCGGCCCGGTGGTGACCGCCGGCGGGCTGGTCTTCATCGCGGCGGCAACCGACGACCTGATCCGGGCCATCGACCTGCAGACTGGCGAGACGGTGTGGCAGGCCAAGCTGCCGGCCGGCGGCCAGGCGACGCCGATGACCTACGAGATCGGTGGACGCCAGTACCTGGTGATCATGGCCGGTGGCCACCACTTCATGGAGACCCCCGCGGGCGATTACCTGATCGCCTACGCACTGCCCGACGGCGCGCACTGATCGCGCCGGCCGGAGCTCGCGCGCCGCGGGCCAGGACTTCTGTACCATGTATTTGATCGATCCAATTCGGCACTATGCGGTTGATGCGCCTCGGTGCGCCTTGTCCGGTAGGAGTGGTCGATGAGGGTTCGGTCCGTGGTGATCGCCAGCTGCATGCTGTTGTCGTCCATGCCGCTGGCGGCAAAGGACAACCCGGGACGCGGCGACCCGCGCGATCTCGCCGCCGAGGTCAACCCGTTCATCGGCACTACCAACGGCGGCAATGTCTTCCCCGGGGCGATGCGCCCGTTCGGCATGGTCGCCTTCAGCCCGGAACAGACGCCATTGCCCGGCAAGCGCTTCCCGATCGCGGCTGCCGGTGGCTATGAGTGGCGCGCCAATGGCGTGCGCGGCTTCAGCCTCACCCATGTCTCGGGCACCGGCTGCGCGGGCGCCAGCGGCGATATCCCGATCATGCCGGTGACCGTGCCGATCACCACCTCGCCTGCCTCGGCCAATGCCGGCCCGCAGTACTGGAGCCTGCTGGACCATGCCAAGGAGCAGGCCAGCCCGGGTGCGTACGCGGTCACCCTCGACAACGGCGTGGCGGTATCGCTGGGCGCGAGCGAACGCACCGCTGCCGGCCGCTTCGTGTTTCCGGCCGACAAGCCGGCCAACCTGTTGTTCCGTACCTCGGACAGCGAACTGGGCAGCACCGCTTCCACGCTCCGCATCGACCCGGCCAGCCGCACCGTGAGCGGTTCGGTGACCAGCGGCAACTTCTGCGGCTATCTGGCCGAAGATCGGCGCGAGAGCTATTACACGCTGCATTTCGTCGCCCAGTTCGACCAGCCTTTCGCGGTGGGCGGGACCTGGAAGGACGAAGGCGTGACCCCCGGTGCGGCAAGCGGCGAGGGCGGTACCAGCTACGGCACTGTCGGCCATCCGCCGGCCGGCAAGGGCGCGGGCGGCTGGATCAGCTTCGACCCCGCCAAAGCGGCGACGGTGAATGTGCGCATCGGCATTTCCTATGTCGACGCGGCCGGCGCGCTGGCCAACCTGCGCAAGGAAAACCCTGCCGGCACCTCGCTCGAAGCCATCCAGGCAGCCACCCGTGCGACGTGGAATGCCTTGCTTGGCCAGGTTCGCGTGGAAGGCGGCACGCCGGACGAGCGCACCGTGTTCTATACCGCGCTGTACCACGCGATGCTCGCGCCTAATCTCTACAGCGATGCCGACGGCCGCTACCGTGGCTTCGACGGCGCGGTGCATCGCCTGGCGCGCAAGCAGCAGGCGCAGTACGCCAACTATTCGGGCTGGGACGTCTACCGTTCGCAGCTGCAACTGGTGACGCTGTTGGACCCGCAACGCGGCTCGGACATCGCCCAGTCGCTGCTCAACCAGGCCGAGCAGAACGGCGGCGTGTGGGACCGCTGGACCCATCTGACCGGCGCGCCCGGGGTCATGAACGGCGATCCTTCGCCGCCCTCGCTGGCCGCCATCCATGCTTTTGGCGGCCGCCAGTTCGACCTGCAACGCGCCTATGCCTCGCTCAAGCAGGCGGCCACCGTGCCGGCGGCCAAGGACCTGAGCCGCACCGGCTGCCCGGTGCTGTGCGTGGGCCAGCGCCCCGGCCTGGATGCCTGGCTGCGGCTGGGCTACATGCCCGTGGGCGCACCTGGCTGGGGCTCGGTCTCCGACACCCTGGAGCTGGTCGCCGCTGATTTCGGCCTGGCCGAGCTGGCGACGGCCGCTGGCGACAGCGCTGGCGCCAGTGCTTTCCGCAAGCGCTCAGGCAACTGGCGCAACCTGTTCAACCCTGAGGCCACGCCCGCCGGCGGCTACCTGCAACCGCGACGTGACGATGGCAGCTGGACTGCGTTCGATCCGGCTTCCGACGAAGAATTCGTCGAAGGCAGCGGTGCCCAATACTTGTGGATGGTGCCGTTCGATCCGGCCGGCCTGATCGAGCAGCTCGGCGGGCGCCAAGCCGCCATCGCGCGTCTGGATGCGTTCTTCCGCAACCCCGACGGCAGCTGGGCCGTGACCAAGTCCGGGCCGCTGCATGCCGAGCTCGACAACGAACCGTCGATCGCCTCGCCCTGGTTGTACAACTTCCTCGGCCAACCGTGGCAGACCCAGGCGACCGTGCGCGCGGCGATGCGGCAGATCTGGACCAACACGCCCGAAGGCATCTCCGGCAACGACGATCTCGGGCAGATGTCGTCGTGGTACGTGTGGTCGGCGCTGGGCCTGTACCCGCTGTATCCGGGCCGGGCCGAACTGGTGATCGGCAGTCCGCTGTTCCCGCGCATCACCATCGAACGCCCCGGTGCACGCATCCAAATCGGCGCGCAGGGCGCGGCGATGGATGCGCCTTACGTGCAGGCATTGCGCGTGGACGGCAAACCCAGCGAGAACGCCTGGTTGCCGGCGGACTTCATCCAGCATGGCGGCAGCTTGCAGTTCATCCTCGGCCGAGAACCGAACCAGGCCTGGGGCACTCAGGCGCCGCCGCCGTCTTTCGGCCCGGCATCCTGACGTCCGAGCCCTGAGTCCCGCAACTACGCTG
>DATLJF010000049.1:0-8082 GCA_035539015.1 Stenotrophomonas sp.
CGAAGAAGTACAACTGCGCCGTCTCGCCCAGCGGCGCCTGGCCATTGAACCAGGCGTTCAGGCCCTTGCTGGGGCCGTCGCCGAGCACGTAGTTGCGCTGGCCCTGCAGGCGCAGGTTGTTGTCGGTCTGTTCCCACGGCGGAATCTGGTCGAAGCCTGCACGGTTGGTACCCTCGCGGTTCTGCAGTTCGAGCCCGGCCTTGACGAAACCCTCGCCGAAGCGGGTGCCGCCCTTGGCGCTGAAGAACGTGGTCTGGCCATCGGTGAGCGTGCGCCCGATCGGCGCCACATCGGTGTGGTGCGCGCCGAAGCTGGCTTCGATCGCGCCGCTATCCGGATCATCGTCGAGGATGATGTTGATGACGCCGGCAATGGCGTCCGAGCCGTATTGCGCGCCGGCACCGTCGCGCAGCACCTCGATGCGGGCGATCGCGCTGATCGGGATGGCATTGAAATCCACCGGCGTGGTGCCCTTGCCGATCTTGCTGTCGGTGTTGACCAGCGCCGAGACATGGCGGCGCTTGCCGTTGACCAGCACCAGCACCTGGTCCGGCGACAGGCCGCGCAACTGCGCGGCGCGCACGTGATCGGCGCCCCCGGAGTTGGACTGGCGCGGGAAGTTGAACGAGGGCAACAGGGCCTGCAAGGCGCTGCCGAGTTCGCCGTTGATCGCGCCGGCGCGGCGCAAGTCGTCGGCGGTCAGTACATCCACCGGCGCAGTGGATTCGAGCACCGTGCGGTCGCTGGCGCGGGTGCCGGTGACGATGACCGTGTCCAGCGTGGTGGCGGCCGGTTCCTGGGCCAGGGCCGGGCCGGCGAGGGCGGCAGCCAGCGCAATGCAAAGCGTGAGACGACGTGGGGTGGGGCGGCGCATGGGGAAACTCCGGGCAGGCACGAAGGATGAAACGTCATTCATCCGGATGAAGAGATATGTTAACTTTTCGCGATGCCGAGGCGAGCGCGCTGGCGGCATGAGTTCATCGCTGTCGGTTATGAGCTTTGCGGCCCACCGGACGGCTAATCTCGCCCACTTCCTTTCGGGGTTCTCTGCACGTGACACCCAGCCCTTCGCTACTGCGCGCCACCTTGTTGGCCTTCCTCCTGTTGCTGGGCGGCTGCGCGAGCGCGCCTCCCGCCGCACCCACCGCCACCGCTGAACTGCGCGGCGACCCCGCGCGCCCGGCCGGCGCCAGCGGCTGGGTCCGCAGCGAGTTGTACTTTGGCGTGGGCGAGGAAACCGGGGCGGGTGATCGTCCGCAGGACCAGCCCATCAGCGAGGAACGCTGGCGCGCGTTCCTGGACAAGGAAGTGACCGCGCGCTTCCCGGACGGTCTCACCGTATTCGACGCCTACGGCCAATGGCTGTTCCGCGCCGCCGCGCAGCCGAATCGGCTCAAGACCAAGGTCCTGGTGATCCTGCACGAAGACAGCCCGCAACGCCGCGCCGACATCGAGGCGATCCGGCTGGCGTGGAAGCAGGCGACCGGCCACCAGTCAGTGCTGTGGTCGCGGCAGCCGGTCGAGGTTTCGTTCTGATCACCGTGCCCGCCCGGGTGCGTGTTTCCTTCCCCAATCGGTATCCACAATGAGCGCAGCCCCCGCTTCCGCCCGACCGCGCTGGTTCGTGGCCGGCGACCTCAATGGCTTCTTCGGCCTGCTGGTCGATAACCTCACCATCCTCGGCTTCATCGCGATGGCGCTGATCGGCCTGTTCCAGTTTCCCGCCGAGGTCGTCTATACGCGCATGTTCCCCGGCACCGCCCTCGGCGTACTGCTCGGCAACCTGCTGTACACCCTGATGGCACGCCGGCTGGCCGCGCGCACCGGCCGCGACGACGTCACCGCGATGCCGCTGGGCCTGGACGCCCCCACCAGCATCGGCATGTCCTTGCTGGTGCTCGGACCGGCATTCGTCGCCTTCAAGGCACAGGGCCTCGCACCCACCGAAGCGGCCATCGCCACCTGGCAACTGGGCATGGCCTCGCTGGTGGTCATGGGCGTGCTCAAGCTGATCCTCTCGTTCTTCGGCGAAGCAGTGACGCGCGCACTGCCGCGCGCCTCCCTGCTCGGCTCCATCGCCGGCATCGCGCTGGTACTGATGGGCCTGCTGCCGCTGCTGGAGACCTTGCGCGCTCCCATCCCCGGCCTGGTGACCCTGGGCCTGCTGCTGTACGTACTCATCGCCAAAGGCCGGTTGCCGATACCGCTGCCCGGCGTGCTGGTCGCCTTGCTCATCGGCACCGCGCTCTACTACGGCCTGGGCCTGAGCGGCCTCGGCGCCCCCGGCTTTGCCCTGCCGGCCTGGACCCCCCCGCAGATCGTGCTGCCGTGGCCCAACCTGGGCTTCCTCGAAGGCCTGCCGCACACCGTGCCCTACCTGCCCCTGCTGTTGCCCTTCGGCCTGCTGATGGTGGTCGGCGGCATCAACGTCAGCGAAAGCGCCCGCGCCGCCGGCGACGACTACCGCACCCGCGACATCCTGCTGGTCGAAGCCCTCGCCACCCTCGTGGCCGGCGTCTGCGGCGGCGTCGCCCAGACCACCCCCTACATCGGCCAACCCGCCTACAAGCACATGGGCGCCCGCAGCGGCTACACCCTGCTGACCGGCCTGTTCGTCGGCATCGGCGGCCTGCTCGGCATCATCTCCGGGCTGGTGCAATGGCTGCCGCTCGCAGTGCTGGCGCCGATCATCGTCTACGTCGCCATCGACATCACCACCCAAGCCTTCCAGGCCACCCCCCCACGCCACGCCGGCGCCATGGTGCTGGGCTTCCTGCCCTCCGTCGCCTACCTGCTGGCGATCAAAGCACCCGGCTGGATCGCCCCCGAACAACTGCACCTCCTCACCACCACCACCGACAGCCACGGCCTGCCCGAACTCGCGGTGATCTTCACCCTCGGCAACGGCTTCATCATCACCGCCATGCTGTGGACGGCCGCAGTGGCGGCCATGGTCGATGGAAAACTGCGCCGCGCGGCCATCTTCCTGCTGGTCGCAGCCGCGCTCGCACTATTCGGCCTGATCCACTCCGTAGACCCCCGCGGCGGCATCTACCTGCCCTGGCAGTTGCAAGGATTGGCGCGGACGATCAGCTGGCAATTCGTCGGCGCCTACGTCGCGCTCGCCGCCGTACTGAGCCTACTGTCCTTCACCGATGGGGTACCGAAGCAAAGCGAGGACTGAGCACCTCGCGCACTCCCACCCAACACCCCAAATCCCCGCTCTGCTCTGCCTTTGATCTTCGTTCTTTCTGTCCGCCCACGGCCGCTGTCGGGCCTTCGGGGCGGATTGCCGTTTCGGGACCTTTGGCGACATGGATGTCGCCAAAGAGCCCCCATGGATGGGTTCACGGCGTGTCCCGAAACGGCAAGCCGCCCCGAAGGCCGCACGCGAAACCAAACGAGCCAGGAAACCAAAAAGCCGGCCGCAAGGCCAAAAAAAACTCACTCCCCCCTCAACCACTCCAGCTTCTCACCCCGCGGCAACCGCTTAAGCTCCCACTCCGCCCGCGAAGCCGCCGCCCGATCCACAAAACACCGGCTACCGAGCAACGCCACCGGCGGAAAAGAACGCGTATACCGCGCCCCGCGCCCGGCCACATGCGCGGCATAACGCGCCTGCAGATCATTGGTGATCCCCGCGTAATAGCTGCCATTGCGGCAGAGCAGCAGGTAGACGTACCAAGGCGAAGACATCGAAACGCCGCGCTCAGATACCGATGAGACTTTCGGCGGGGATGCCAAGATTGCGATGAAGATTACGGATCATTTCCAGCGTCAGGCCGCGCTTTCGGTTGAGAACCTCGTAGACCCGATTGGGCTGGCCGATAGAAGGCACCAAATCCTTCACCGACAGGCCCCCCTGTTCCATGCGGAAACGAATGGCCTCGACCGGATCGGGCGCATCGATCGGGAAATGCTTTGCCTCGAAGGCCTCGACCAGCGTGGCCAGGACTTCGAAACGATCGCCCTCGGCCGTGCCCGGAACCGGCTCATCGTCGAAATACGCCGACAACTCGCTCAGTGCGTTGCGATGGTCAGCTTCAGTGCGGATCGGTTGGATGTTCATAGCCCCTCCACGGTGGCAGCGTCAACGCGGTCGTATTCGGCATGCGTTCCGACAAACTTGATGTACACCGCCTGGAATCGATAAGCCACGGCAACGATCAGGCGGTAATCGTTGCCCTTGATATTGAAGACCACGCGGTTGCGTCCGACAAAACTGGCGCTCGCGTAGCGAAGCTTGATGTCCTGCGGTTGCTGCCAGTGTGCGTGTTTTGCTTCGTCGTACCAGGCCTTGAGCGGTTGCTCTGCCGGCGGATGACGTTCCCAGAACTCGCGCAGGCTGCGCACGGCAATGACTTTCATGCGTCCACCTTAGTCCCAAAATGGGACATGCGCAAGATCCGTTTGAACCTCACGCCGAAGCGCGGGGGTCCGTCGTCTCACAGCACTTGAAACACACCCACTTAACCGCATCTGGACAACATTGCCGGCGCCGCCGGCCACTCGTACCAGAGGAATGCCCACCATGCGGATGGACAAGCTCACTTCGCGTTTCCAGCAGGCGCTGGCCGACGCACAGTCGCTGGCCGTAGGCCGCGACCACAACATCATCGAACCGGTCCACGTCATGGCCGCACTGCTCGACCAGTCCGGCGGCAGCACGCGGCCGCTACTGGCCCAGGCCGGCGTCAACGTCCCGGTCCTGCGCGAACGCCTCGGCGAAGCGCTGGACAAACTGCCCAAGGTTTCCGGCCAGGCCGGCAGCCTGTCGATCGGCAACGACCTCAGCCGCCTGCTCAACCAGACCGACAAACTGGCCCAGCAACACAACGACGCTTTCATCGCCAGCGAGTGGTTCGTGCTCGCCGCCGCCGACGATGGCGGTGCGCTGGGCATGGCCATGCGCGCGGCCGGCGCGGACAAGCGCCGCCTCGAAACCGCGATCGAAAAGGTGAGGGGAGGGGAGACCGTGCAGAGCGAGAATGCCGAAGAACAGCGCCAGGCGCTGGAGAAGTACACCATCGACCTCACCGGGCGCGCCGAGAGCGGCAAGCTCGACCCGGTGATCGGGCGCGACGAGGAAATCCGCCGCACCATCCAGGTCCTGCAGCGCCGCACCAAGAACAACCCGGTGCTGATCGGCGAGCCCGGCGTGGGCAAGACCGCGATCGTCGAAGGCCTGGCCCAGCGCATCATCAACGGCGAAGTGCCCGAAGGCCTGCGCGGCAAACGCGTGCTGTCGCTGGACATGGGCGCCCTGATTGCCGGCGCCAAGTTCCGTGGCGAGTTCGAAGAACGCCTCAAGGCCGTGCTCAACGACCTGTCCAAGAACGAAGGCCAGATCATCCTGTTCATCGACGAACTGCACACCATGGTCGGTGCCGGCAAGGCCGATGGCGCCATGGACGCCGGCAACATGCTCAAGCCAGCACTAGCGCGCGGCGAGCTGCACTGCATCGGCGCCACCACCCTGGACGAATACCGTAAGTACATCGAGAAGGATGCCGCGCTGGAGCGCCGCTTCCAGAAAGTCTTCGTCGGCGAACCCAGCGTCGAAGACACCATCGCCATCTTGCGCGGCCTGAAAGAAAAATACGCCGTGCACCACGGCGTGGAGATCACCGACCCGGCGATCGTCGCCGCCGCCACCCTGTCCAACCGCTACATCGCCGACCGCCAGCTACCGGACAAGGCCATCGACCTGATGGACGAAGCGGCCAGCCGCATTCGCATGGAGATCGACTCCAAGCCCGAAGAACTCGACCGCCTCGAACGCCGGCTGATCCAGCTCAAGATCCAGCGCGAAATGTTGAAGAAGGAGAAGGACGAAGCCTCGCAGAAGCGCCTGGCCGACCTCGAAACCGAGATCGACTCGCTTGAACGCGAATTCTCCGACCTCGACGAAATCTGGAAGTCCGAAAAAGCCGCCCTGCAGGGCGCGACCAAGATCAAGGAACAGATCGAACAGGCCAAGCTCGAACTCGAAGCCGCCCAGCGCCGCCAGGACTTCGCCAAGATGAGCGAGATCCAGTACGGCCAGCTGCCGCAGCTGGAGAAGCAATTGGCCGCGGCCAGCGAAACCGAGCAGAAGGATTTCAAGCTCGTGCAGGACCGCGTCACCGAAGAAGAAATCGCCGAAGTCGTCTCGCGCTGGACCGGCATCCCGGTCAACCGCATGCTCGAAGGCGAACGCGACAAACTGCTGCGCATGGAGCACATGCTGCACGAGCGGGTTGTGGGCCAGGAAGAAGCCATCCGCGTCGTCTCCGACGCCGTGCGCCGCTCCCGCGCCGGCCTCTCCGACCCCGACCGACCGAGCGGCTCGTTCCTGTTCCTCGGCCCCACCGGCGTCGGCAAGACCGAACTGTGCAAGGCCCTGGCCGAATTCCTGTTCGACAGCAGCGAAGCCATGGTGCGCATGGACATGAGCGAATTCATGGAGAAGCACGCCGTCGCCCGCCTCATCGGCGCCCCTCCCGGCTACGTCGGCTACGAAGAAGGCGGCTACCTCACCGAAGCCGTGCGTCGTCGTCCCTACTCACTGATCCTGCTCGACGAAGTCGAAAAAGCCCACCCCGACGTCTTCAACATCCTGCTGCAAGTCCTCGACGACGGCCGCCTCACCGACGGCCAGGGCCGCACCGTAGACTTCCGCAACACCGTCATCGTCATGACCTCCAACCTCGGCTCGCACCAGATCCAAGAAATGGGCGGCGACGACACCCCCGAAGCCTACACGCAGATGAAAGCCGCCGTGATGGGCGTCGTCCAGGCCCACTTCCGCCCGGAATTCATCAACCGCCTCGACGACATCGTCGTATTCCACCCCCTGGACAAACAGCAGATCAAGCAAATCGCCAAGATCCAGATGACCGGCCTCGAACGCCGCCTGAGCGAACGCGGCCTGCGCATCGACGTCAGCGACACCGCCTTCGAACTCCTGGGCAACATCGGCTTCGACCCCGTCTACGGCGCCCGCCCGCTCAAGCGCGCGATCCAGGCGCAACTGGAGAACCCGCTCGCGCAGAAGATTCTGGCGGGCGAATACATCAGCGGCGACACGATCAAAGTAGACACCGACGCCGGCCGCCTGGTATTCGGCAAGGGATAAAGCATCAGCAGCAAAAAGGCCCGGGCAAAGCCCGGGCCTTTTTTTTTCTTTAAACCACCCAAATCCCGCTCTGCTTTCGCTTTTTTCCATCCGCCAACAATCGCTATCGGGTCTGCGGGTGGCTTGCCCGTTCGGGACCTTTGGCGACAGGGACGTCGCCAAAGAGCCCCCATGGATGGGTTCACGGCGTGTCCCGAACGGGCAAGCCACCCGCAGGCCGCACGCAAAAAATGCCAGCCGATCTACCTAGAAAGCACCAAAAAGCAAAAGCACCGCACACCAAAAAGCCGGCCGCAGGCCAATCCAAACCCCCTCCCAATTGCTAAGATAACCAAGCCCCAGGTGACCACGGCCCAGCCGCTGGTTTAAACGGGAATCCGGTGCGACGGCGAAAAGCCCTCAATTCCGGAGCTGCCCCCGCAACGGTAGGCGAGACAAGCTCCGCAAATGCCACTGTGCACACGCATGGGAAGGCGCGGAACGGCAGGCGAACCCTTCGCCTGCGCTCGCGAGCCCGGAGACCGGCCCGGAGCAGCGTGACATGCGGTGGGCGATGTCATGGGGCCAGGTCGCAACCCGGCACCACACCCTCCCTCCGCCTGTCCTCTTCCCATCGTTCCCGCGCGGGCAGGCGCGGACCAGGAGTGTGTTCCAGTGCAGCGTCAAAACCCGTTGTCCCACCGCCATCGCCTGGCGGTGTCGTTGTCTTGCGTGCTTCTCTCGCCCTTCGCCGCGCTTGCCGAGCAAGCCCCCGGCGAACTCGACCAGATCATCGTCACCGCCTCGCGCACCGCCCAGACCCAGGACCAGGCCCTGGCCCCGGTCACCGTCATCGACCGCGCCCAAATCGAACGTCGGCAAGCGCAAACCCTGCCGGACCTGCTGCGTGGCGAGCCGGGCGTGTCGCTGGTCAACAGCGGCGGACCCGGCAAGAACACCTCGTTGTTCCTGCGCGGTACCGAATC
>DATLJF010000050.1:0-24658 GCA_035539015.1 Stenotrophomonas sp.
GGTCAACCGCCCGGGTTTCGTGTTCCCGAAGAACTGGACCCCGCTTACCTTCCGCAAGCGCCACATCAGCAAGGCCTGGGGCCCGGGCGAGGACAAGGTGCTGCGCAACAGCGCCAGCGTGGAATTCACCATCTACAACAAGGTCGGCGGCAAGGGCACGGTGTGCTTCGACCGCCTCGCCCTCACCCCATTGCCGCCGCCGGACAATTCGCCGCTGCAGGCCACGGTCATCGCCGACACCGCGCCGGCGTTGGAGCAGCGCGCAGCCGACGGCAAGACCGATACCTTCTGGCTCAGCGGCGGGGTCAAGGCGCAGACGGTGACGCTGGACCTGGGCAAGGTGCGCGAGTTCGGCGGCGCGATCGTCGACTGGATCCCGGGGCTCGAAGCAGCGCAGTACGACGTGCGTGGCTCGCTCGATGGCCGCAGCTGGCGCACGCTGCGGAGCGTGGTTGCGGGTGCCGGCGGTACCGACTTCCTGGCATTGCCCGATGGCGAGGCGCGCTACCTGCGCTTTGACCTGAAAGGCGGCCCGAATTGGCGCTACGGTTTGCGCGAGATCACCTTGAAGCCGCTGGAATGGGCGGCCACGCCGAACGATTTCATCGCCTCGGTGGCGGCGCTGTCGCCACGCGGGGCGTTCCCGCGCGGCTTCAGCGGCGAACAACCGTACTGGACCCTCATCGGCCTGGACGGTGGCAGTGAACAAGGCCTGGTGGGCGAGGACGGTGCAGTCGAAGTGGCCAAGGGCGGCTTCAGTATCGAGCCGTTCGTGCGCAGCGGCGGCAAATGGGTGAACTGGGCCGACGTCAGCAGCGAGCAGAGTCTGCAGGACGACTACCTGCCGATCCCCAGCGTGCAATGGCACCACGACCAGCTCGACCTGCGCGTGACCGCGTTCGTCCAGGGCACGCCGGCGCAGGCGCAACTGGTGGCGCGCTACCAGCTGCGCAACAACGGCAAGGAAGCGCGCGACTTCAGCCTGGCGCTGGCGGTGCGACCGTTCCAGGTCAATCCGCCATCGCAGTTCCTCAACACCGTCGGCGGCATCAGCCGGATCGAGCAAATGGCGGTGGCCGGCACGCAGGTCAGCGTCAATGGCAAGCCGCGCGTGTTCGCCGCGCAGGCGCCCGATGCCGCCTTCGTCACCGCCTTCGACAGCGGCATGGCGGTCAAGCAGTTGTCCGCGGCCAAGCTGCCGCAGACCGCGCAGGTCAAGGACGATACCGGGCTGGCCTCCGGCGCGCTGGTCTACCACTGGCACCTGGCGCCGGGCGAGACCCGCGAGGTGGCGCTGGTCATGCCGCAGACCGGGACCGCGGGGTTGCCGGCGGGCTTCGACGCCGAGCGCGCACAGCAGCAAGTGGCACAGCAATGGCGTGATCGCCTCGACCGCGTGCGCTTCCAGGTGCCCGCCGAAGGCCAGCCGGTGGTAGACACCCTGCGCACCGCACTGGCGCACATGTTGATCTCGCGCGACGGCCCCAGCCTGCGGCCGGGTACGCGCTCGTATGCGCGCAGCTGGATCCGCGATGGCGCCATGATCTCCGAGGGCCTGCTGCGGCTCGGCCGCGAAGACGTCGTGCGCGAATACGTGCAGTGGTTCGCGCCGTTCCAGTTCGACAACGGCATGGTGCCGTGTTGCGTGGATAGCCGCGGCAGCGACCCGGTGCCGGAAAACGACAGCCATGGCGAGCTGATCTTCAACATCGCCGAGTACTACCGTTTCACTGGCGACCGCGCCTTCCTGGAAGCGATGTGGCCGCATGTGCTGGGCGCATTCAACTACATGGAACAGCTGCGGGCCAGCGAGCGCACCGAAGAGAACTTCATGCGCGACCCGGCTTTCTACGGAATGATGCCGGTGTCGATCAGCCACGAGGGCTATTCGGCCAAGCCGATGCATTCTTACTGGGACAACTTCTGGGCGCTGCGCGGCTACAAGGACGCGGTGGAGATCGCTACGGTGCTCGGCAAGACCGACGAGCTGGCATTGATGACCGGCGCGCGCGATGAATTCCGCGCCGACCTGTCGGCCTCGTTGCAGGCAGCGGTGCGCCAGCGCGGCATCGACTTCCTGCCGGGGTCGGCCGAGCTGGGCGATTTCGACCCGACCTCGACCACGATCGCGCTGGCCCCGGGCGGCGAACAGGGGCGGCTGCCGGCCGACCTGCTGGACAATACCTTCCAGCGCTACTGGAACGAATTCGTGCAGCGCCGTGACGGTTCGCGCCCGTGGAAGGACTACACGCCGTACGAATGGCGCAACGTCGCCGCGTTCGTACGCCTGGGTTGGCGCGACCGCGCCTGGGACGCGCTGTCGTTCTTCTTCAAGGACCGCACGCCGCAGGCCTGGAACCAGTGGGCCGAAGTGGTCTCGCATACGCCGCGCAAGCCGTTCTTCGTCGGCGACCTGCCGCATGCCTGGGTGGCCTCGGACTTCGTGCGCTCGGTGCTGGACATGTTCGCCTACGCCCGCGAAGTCGATGACAGCATCGTGCTCGCCGCCGGCCTGCCATCTCGCTGGTTTGAAGGGCAGGGTGTCTCGATCGCCGACCTGCGCACGCCACAGGGGCGGCTGGGCTACACGTTGCGGCGCAGTGATCGCCAGCTGGTGCTGGAGGTGGCTGCCGGCATCACCCCGCCCACGGGTGGCCTGGTGCTGCCGTGGCCCTACGCCGGCAAGCCGGGTGATGCCAAGATCAATGGTGAATCGGCGGAATGGGAGAACGGTGAGCTGCGCATCCACGCGGTGCCGGCACGGATCGAGATCGAGGTGCCGTCGTCGGTGCGGCGGGCCGAGCGCAAGAACTGAGGCGAGCTCCAGCGCCGGCGTCGCAATGCGAAATTTCTAATTCTTCTGGTGTGAGGGCCAGCGGTACGGTCGTGTCGATGCTGCGACGCATCGACACGAGAGTACTGAGATGAAATCTGCCGTATTGCTTTTTTGCGCGTTAGCGCTTGTGGTTCCTGGCCCTGTCGGCGCCAACAATCGCGAGACGGACGACGATGACGTGGTCATCGTCGACTCCGAAGGACACGAAGTCGTGGTGGCCGAGGACGAGGACGACATCGTCCTGGCTGACGACGACGATATCGTGGTGGTGGAGGATGACTATGACGTCGGCGAGGTCATCCCGGTGGCCTACCTGGATGAGCGCTACTACATCGATTACGACGATTACGACGACTACCACATCCACGCACCGCCGCGCGGCTATCGCTGGATGCGCTCTTCGGCCAGCGAATTGCTCCTGGTGGCAGTGGCCACCGGCCTGGTGGTCAAGGCCCTGAGCGCACGCTGAGAACGGCCGGCCATGGCCGGCAGGCCCGGCAACCGCGAGGTTGCCGGGCCATCGAGATCAACCTTGACGCGCGTGCGCGACGATCTTTGCCGCCGCTGCGGCGCTGTCACGCACTTTGTGCCACTCGCCCTTGGCCAGCCAATCCTTGGGCACCATCCACGAGCCGCCGATGCACAGCACATTGGGCTGGGCCAGGAACTGGCCGGCGGTTTCCTCGCTGATACCGCCAGTGGGGCACAGCTTGAGCTCGGCCAGCGGGCCAGCCAGGCCCTTGATCATCTGCAGGCCGCCCACTGCCGAGGCCGGGAACAGTTTGCAGACGCGAAAGCCGCGGCCCATCAGCGACAGGAACTCGGTCGGAGTGGCCGCCCCTGGCACCGCCGGGATCGGCGCGTCGGCGAGCAGGTCGGCCAGTGCCGGCGGGGTGCCCGGCGTCACCAGGAAATCGGCACCGGCGTCGATGGACTGCAGCATCTGCAATTCGCTCAGCACCGTGCCCGCACCGACGACCAGTTCAGGGCGCTCGCGCTTGAGCGTGGCCAGCGCTTCCATCGCGATGGGCGTGCGCAGGGTCAACTCGATCGCCGGCAAGCCGCCTTCGAGCAATGCGTCGGTGACCGCGCGGGCTTGGTCGAGGGTATCGACGGTAATGACCGGGAGGATGCCGGCCTGCAGCAGCAGGGATTCGGCGCGGTTCTGGAGATCGGCAATCGTCATGGGGTCTTGTTCCTTGCTTTCAGAAGGTAGCCGCGGCGCAATCAGGCGTCTTTGGCTTCATGCGGCGCGGCGGCCGCGGCCAGGTCGCCGCCCAGTTCGTATTCGGCGTCGTATTCCCACAGGCTGCCATCGGCCGACATCGGCCCGCAGCCAATCGAGATCGCACCCTGGTCGGCCGGGCCCACGACCTGGCGGTTGATCGCAAACAGATTGCGGCCGATGTCATGGCCGGCCGGGGCCGTGTTGGGCGCCAGTTCGCGCGCGGCCCATTCGGCCGGCGAGACTTTCACTTCCAGGATGCCGGCTTCGCCGTCGAGCACGATGATGTCGCCTTCGCGCACCCGCGCGATCGGGCCGCCGCGCGAGGCTTCCGGGGTGACATGGATGGCGGCGGGGAACTTGCCCGAAGCCCCGGACAGGCGGCCATCGGTGACCAGCGCCACGCGCCGGCCCTGGTTCTGCAGCAGGCCCAGCAAAGGCGCCAGCGAATGCAGTTCCGGCATGCCATTGGCGCGCGGCCCCTGGTAGCGGACCACGGCGACAAAATCCTGCGGCAGCGCACCGGCGGCATGCAGCTTGTTGAGCACTTGCGGCGCATCGACCACCACTGCAGGCGCTTCGATCCGGCGGTATTGCGGCTTGACCGCCGACAGCTTGATCAACGAGCGGCCCATGTTGCCGCGCAGTAGCCGCAGGCCACCCTGCGACTCGAACGCAGTGGCGACCGGACGCACGACTTCCTCGTCGGCGCTGGTCGCCGTGCCTGGCACGAAGGTGACCTTGCCGTCCTGCAGGCGCGGCTCTTGCGCATAGGCACGCATGCCGCCCTCGACCACGGTCGGCAGGTCGTCGTGCATCAGCCCGGCGTCCATCAATTCGCGGAACACGAAGGCGGTGCCGCCGGCGGCATGGAAGCGGTTCACGTCGGCCTCGCCATTGGGGTACACGCGCGCCAGCAACGGCACGGTCTGCGAGATCAGGTCCATGTCGTCCCAGGTCAGGACGATGCCGGCCGCGCGCGCCACCGCGATCCAGTGGATGGTGTGGTTGGTCGAACCCCCGGTGGCCATCAGCGCGACCACGGCGTTGACGATGGCGCGCTCGTCGATCAGCCGGCCGAACGGGCGGAAGTCGTCACCCAGGGCGCTGATCGCCAGGGCGCGCTCGGCGGCACTGCGGGTGAGCGCATCGCGCAGCGGCGTGCCCGGATTGACGAACGAGGCCCCGGGCAGTTGTACGCCCATCGCTTCGAGCAGCACCTGGTTGGAATTGGCGGTGCCGTAGAAGGTGCAGGTGCCCGGTGCGTGGTACGAAGCCGCTTCGGCCTCGAGCAGCTCGGCGCGTGTCGCTTCGCCGGCGGCATAGCGCTCGCGCACTTCGGCCTTCTGCTTGTTGGGGATGCCCGGCGTCATCGGGCCGGCCGGCAGGAACAGCGCCGGCAGGTGGCCGAAGGCGAGGGCGCCGATCAGCAAGCCCGGCACGATCTTGTCGCACACGCCCAGGTACACCGTGGCGTCGAACATGTCGTGGCTCAGGCCAATGGCGGTCGCCTGGGCAATGATGTCGCGCGAGAACAGCGACAGTTCCATGCCGGCGCGGCCCTGGGTCACGCCGTCGCACATGGCCGGCACGCCGCCGGCGACCTGGGCGGTAGCGCCGAGTGCGCGCGCGGTTTCGCGGATCAGCTCCGGATAGTGCTCGAACGGCTGGTGCGCCGAGAGCATGTCGTTGTACGCGGTGACGATGCCCAGGTTCGGCGTGACGCTGCCGCGCAGGCGGTCCTTGTCGGTTGGCCCGCACGCGGCGAAGCCGTGGGCGAGGTTGCCGCAGCTCAGGCGCGAACGGAACGGGCCGTCGCGCAGGGCGGCGTCGATCCCGGCCAGATAGGCCGCGCGCGAAGCGGCGCTGCGCAGGCGGATGCGTTCGGTGACAGCTTGGATATTCGGATGCAGGCTCATTGGCAGGGGGCTATGAGTGGGGGAAGCCAACGGGCGCCTCGATGGCGCAGCGGGGCAGGAAGGACGGCGCCAGGCGCCGCCCACGCAGTACGCCTCATGCGCACCAGTGGACCCGCAAACGCGGACCCGGCTGCTGGATGGCGACGCGGATCGGATATTCGGAAGGATCGCTGCCGGCCAGGGCCGCTTCCAGCATGTCCAGTTTCTGCTTGCCGCGCAGCAGCAGCAGGCGGGTTTCGCAGCTGGCCAGGCCGGCGGGGGTCAAGCTGATGCGCAGCGGCCAGGCGTTGGCACCGGGGCAGCCGGTGGCGTCCAGCGAGGCATACGGCTGCTGGCTGGCCAGCACGCGTGGCAGGTCGATGGCGCCGGGGAATAGCGAGGCGGTATGGCCATCGCCGCCCATGCCCAGCACTGCCAGGCACGGCGGCGCAGCGTGGGTGGCATGCAGGTTGGCGTCATGCACGCAATCGATCAGCGATTTGCCCTGGCGTACCAGCGGGCTGAACTGCGCGCCTTCGGCGCGCTCAAGCAGGCTGTGGCGGACCAGGTAGGCATTGCTGTCCGGATCCTGCGGCGATAGCCAACGCTCGTCGACCAGGCCGACTTCGACCTTGCTCCACTCCACCGCTTGCAACGCCAGCGCTTCGTAGACCGGCGCCGGCGTCGTGCCGCCGGACAGCAGCATCCGCGCCTGGCCGCGCTTGCCGATTTCATGGCCGAGGATGCTGGCCATTTCTTCGGCGATGCCTTCGACCCAGGCGTCTGCGTCGTCGTGGCGGATCAGCGAAATCTGTTCATGGGCGGGGCTCATGCGTGCACCCCCTGCTTGCGTTCCACGTCCACCGCGTAAGCCGCCGAGCCGAGCAGGCCGGCGTGCGGGTGCATCACCGCCAGCGAAGGCACGCGCGACATGATCGCCGAGAAGCGGCCCTTGTTCTCGAAGCGCTGGCGGAAGCCGGAATGCTGCAGCGAGTCGAGCATGCGCGGCACCAGGCCGCCGGTGAGGAAGACGCCGTCCCAGGCACCCTGCATCAGCACCAGGTCGCCGGCAATTGCGCCGAAGATCGCACAGAACAGGTCGATGGTGCGGGCGGCGCGGGCGTCGCCGGCGACGGCGCGCGCGGTGATATCCGAAGGCTTCAGCGGGCCCGGGTCGGCGCCGGCGATCTCGCTCAGCGCACGGTGGATATTGACCAGGCCAGGGCCGCAGATCAGGCGTTCATTGGAGACCCGGCCGAACTGCTGCGAGAGGATTTCCAGCACCCGGATCTCCTCCGGCGTGCCGGGCGGGAAGCTGACGTGGCCGCCCTCGGTTTCCAGCGGGTAGCAGCGGCCATCGCGAATCAGCAGGCCGCCCACGCCCAGGCCGGTGCCCGGCCCGATCACGCCGTAGTTGCGCGGCTGCTCGATCGGCGAGGGCGTCCAGGTGGCGCCGCCGACCTGGACCACGTCTTGCGGGCGCAACAGGCAGATCGCCATCGCCTGTGCGGCGAAGTCGTTGATCAGGTGCAGTTGCGAAAAGCCGAGCATGGCGGCGGTGCGCGAACGCGAGATCACCCAGGGATGGTTGGTGATGCGCGCTTCGTCACCATCGACGCGGCCGGCCACGGCGAACACGCCGCGGTCGGCGCTGGCGCCGATCTGGTCAAGGTAATGCTGGGCGGCCTCACCGAGGGAGGCGAAGTCGACCACGGCGAATTCGCGCACGCTGTCTTCCAGCAGCGGCATCGAGGCCTCGGTGTCGGCCAGGGCAAAGCGCGCATTGGTGCCGCCGATGTCGGCCACCAGCGCCGGACGCGCGGCCACGGTCACCTCGGCGCTCATGCCTGCGGCCCCGACGCGCCGTCTTGCGGCTGGTCGATGCCCGGCGGCAGGAAGGTGGTGGCCGCTGCGGGGCCCCAACTGCCGGCGGGGTAGGCCTGTAGCGGCAGGTCGGCGGCCTTCCAGGCGGCGCTGACGCTGTCGATCCACGCCCAGGCCGCGCGCACTTCGTCGTCGCGCACGAACAAGGCGTGGTTGCCGTTGAAGGCATCCAGGAACAACCGCTCATAGGCGATGCGGCGGTGCAGGCCGGTGGGTACGGACAGCTCCAGTTCCAGCGGCTGCAGTTCGAGGGCGCCCCATTCCGGGCCGGCCAGCGAGCTCATCAGGCCGAGCTCGATGTTTTCTTGCGGCTGCAGCTGGAAGGTCAGGCGGTTGGGCGTGGCATGGGTGCGGTCGGGGCGCTCGAACAGCCAATGCGTGACTGGCTTGAGGGTGACGACGATCCGCGTGGTGCGCTCGGCCAGGCGCTTGCCGGTGCACAGGTGGAACGGCACGCCTTCCCAGCGCCAGTTGTCGATATGCGCGGTGACACCGACGAAGGTTTCCACGTCGCTGCCTTCCGGCGGCTGGTAGGCCTGCGCCGGCTGGCCATTGATGGTGCCGGCGGTGTAGCGGCCGCGCACGCTGTCGCGGGCGGCATGTTCGGCGCGCAGCGGGCGCAGCGCGCGCAAAACCTTGACCTTTTCATCGCGGATGCGGTCGGACTCCAGCGAGGCCGGCGGCTCCATCGCCACCAGGCACAGCAGTTGCAGGATATGGCTCTGGACCATGTCGCGCAGCGCGCCGGACCGGGCGTAGTAGGCATCGCGGCCATCCACGCCTTCGCTCTCGGACACCAGGATCTGCACCGACTCGATGTAGTTGCGGTTCCACACCGCTTCCAGCAGCGTGTTGCCAAAGCGCAGGGCGATCAGGTTCTGCACCGCCGCCTTGCCCAGGTAGTGGTCCAGGCGGAAGACGCGGTCTTCGTCGATCAGCGCGCCGATCGAGCGCAGGATCTCCTCGGCGCTGTCCGAATCATGGCCAATGGGCTTTTCCAGCATCAGCCGGTTCGGCGCGGCCAGCGCGCCGCCCAGTGCCAGGCCCTGGCAGGTGCTGATGTACAGGCCCGGCGGAATCGCCAGGTAACTGACGCACTTGCGACCGGCCAGGTCGCGCACGGCGGCCGCCACAGATTCGGCATCGCGCAGATCGACCGAACGGTAGTCGATGCGCTGCAGCAGGTTTTCGATGTCGGTCTCGCCCGCATGCGGCAACGCCTGCTGCAGGCGTTGCCGCAGGATCTCGCGGAATTTTTCCGTGTCGTGCGGCGACAGCGCCAGTGCACGGATGTGGAAGTCCTCGGCCAGCAGGCCGTCGATCGACAGGCGCAGCAGGGAGGGGAAGAGATAGCGCTGCGCCAGGTCACCGGTCGCGCCGAACAGGAATAGGGTGTTGTGCATTGGCCGAGTTTCAGTTTCTGCTGACATCGTTGTCAATGGCGTGGATCCTGGGTTTCTAGGGGGTCGGCGCGGGTGGCTTGTCCGCTGTGTCCGCAGCCTCGGCGCCGGTCGGCGGTTCGGCCGAACGCGTGTTGCGGTCCGTCGCGGCCTTGCCGACCAAAGTCGGTGATTGTTGCAGCTAATGCCGGTGCACTGTTAGCGCTCCGGCGGCATGGGGGCCACGCGGTCGATGCGAGCCTCGGGCTCGTTCTCTCCATACGCGCGCGAACGGTTTTGCCAATTCATCGTGTCTCTCCTCCCGCTGCCGATGTTGCCAGATGAAAACGCTTACATGTCAGAATAAAACGAATGCATTCGATTGCGAGCAGTTTCATCGGCGACTATTCGAAGTTGCCGTGGTGCGCAGGCGTCGCGATGCACCTAATGCCCTATCAAGATCCGAGGCTAGCGAATGGCGAAAGTGCAGTTGGAGAACGTCCGCAAGGTTTACGACAACGGACAGGTCGCGGTGCAAGGCGCCAGTTTCGAGGTCGCCGACGGTGAGCTGATGGTGTTGGTCGGGCCCTCGGGCTGCGGCAAGTCGACCTTGCTGCGGATGATCGCCGGCCTGGAGGACATCACCAGTGGCACGCTGCGTATCGGGGACCGGGTGGTCAACGACGTGGCGCCGAAGGACCGCGACATCGCTATGGTGTTCCAGAGCTATGCGCTGTACCCGCACATGACGGTGCGCGAGAACCTGGCGTTCGGCCTGAAGCTGCGCGGGCAGCCGGCAGCGGTGATCGAGGAGCGGGTGCGCAATGCGGCGCAGCTGCTCGGGCTGTCGGACATGCTCGACAAGCTGCCCAAGGCGATGTCCGGCGGCCAGCGCCAGCGCGTGGCGCTGGGGCGGGCGATGGTGCGCGAGTCGTCGGTGTTCCTGCTCGACGAGCCGCTGTCCAACCTGGATGCCAAGCTGCGCCACAGCGTGCGCACCGAGATCGCGCAATTGCACCGCAAGCTCGGCACGACCATGGTCTACGTCACCCACGACCAGGTCGAGGCGATGACCCTGGGCCAGCGCATCGTGGTGCTCAATGCCGGCGTGATCCAGCAGATCGATACGCCGATGGCGCTGTACGAGCGCCCGGCCAACCTGTTCGTGGCCGGTTTCCTTGGCAGCCCGGCGATGAACGTGCTGCGCGGGGTGATCGGCGAGGACGGCCTGCAGATGGCCGATGGGCGGCGGGTGCCGCTATCGGGCACGCCGGCGCCGCTGCAGTCGCGGGGCAGGGAAGTGCTGGTCGGCATCCGCCCCGAACACCTGCAGCCAGCGGGCGCGGGCGATACCGTGGCGTTCGAGGCGCGGATCGAGGGCCTGGAGCCGGTGGGCAACGAGATCTTCGTCAACCTCGCACTGGACGAGCAGATGCTGGTGATGCGGGTGCCGCCGCAGGCGTTGCCGGCGGTGGGCGAGACCTTGCGGGTAGCCCTGCACGCCGCGCATCTGCATTTCTTCGATCCGCAGACCGAACTGCGGCTGTAGCTCAGCGCGCCAGCCCCTCCAGCAGGGGCTGCAGCGGTACCTCGGTCTCGCCCAGGCGCAGGGCCAGGCCTGCGCTCTCGATCGGCAACACCGCCAGCGCCAGCGTCCCGGCCACGCTGGCGATGCTGCCAGCGGTCAGCTCGCCATTGCGCAGCTCCGCGCCCGCCGGGGTGCCCGCCGGCACGGCGATCAATTGCGCCACGCGCTTGGCCTTGCCGAGGAAATGCGTGCGCGCCACGATCTCCTGGCCCGGATAGCAGCCTTTCTTGACGCTGTATGCCGCCAGCCGGTCGAGCCCGATCTGCTGCGGCGTCCACTGCTCGACAGCGCTGTCTTCCAGCCGTGGCAGCCCCAGGCGCAGGTCGGCCTGGCGCCACTGCGCCTCGAAGTCCTCGACGCTGGCAAAGGCGCGCGGCGAAATCTTCAACGCGCGTGGCAGGGCCGGGCCGCCCAGGTCGAATTCGATCTCGTCCTGCACCTGCGCTAGTTGGTTGCCTTGCGCCACAGTGGGCGCGGCGAGGCGACCACCGACGTGCAGGTCAGTGCGCACGGCGATGCGCAGCTTGCGCCGGAAGACGAAGCGCTGCAGCTGGTCGGCCAGGCTTTGCGCACGGCCGTCTGCCAGCACCAGCCAGACGTCATCCGGCCCGATCCGGCACAGCATGAAGATCGCGATGACCCGGCCCTTGGCGCTGAGCCAGGCGTTCCACTGCCACTGGCCGACCGGCAACAAGGCCAGGTCGTTGGCGAATTGGGCCTGGGCGAAGGCCTGCGCATCCGGCCCTTGCAACGCGACCACGGCATGGCCGGAAAGCGCCGAAAATGCCGCTTCGGAAATGTGAAGGTTGTCAGGCACGGGGGCGAGGCATAAAATTTGTGCGTTGCGAGAACAAAATGATACGCCAAACCCCTCCTCATCCCGAGTCTGATCCCGAAGGCGCGGCGCTTCCGGCAGAGCCTTCTGCGCCGGAGACCGAGCCGGCCGGACCTGAGCCTGCTGAAATCGGTGGCCGCGGCGGACTGGATCCGGTGCGCTACGGGGATTGGGAAAAAAACGGTCGCTGCATCGATTTTTGAGTAGCGTCAGCCAACGCGGCCAGCAGGCCGCCCAGCCGAGAAACAGAGTCTGCCAATGGCGAGCCCAGAACGTCCCCTGTCACCGCACCTGGATGTATACAAGTGGCAGATCCAGATGGTCACCTCGATCCTGCATCGAGCCACCGGCATCGTCCTGTCCTTCGGCGCCTTGATCATTGCAGCTGGTCTGCTGACGCTGATGATGGGCGAGGCGCACTGGACCTGCTTCCGCCAGTTCATGGGCGCCTGGTACGGCCAACTCTTCCTGTTCGCCTGGTCGTGGTGCTTCGCCTACCACCTGTGCAATGGCATTCGCCACATCGTGCAGGACTTCGGCCACGGCTTCAGCATCCCGGCGTTCGTGCGCAATAGCTGGCTGTCGATCGTCGGCAGCCTGGTCATCACCGCGCTGATCTGGGCCTATGTGCTGACCACTGGAGGCGCCGTATGAGCCGTTATCGCACCCCGCTGAAGAATGTCCGCGGCCTGGGCACCGCCAAGACCGGTACCGAACACTTCGTCAACCAGCGCCTGACCGCCACCGCCCTGGTGTTGCTCGGAGTGTGGTTCGTGGTGTTCGCGCTGAGCCTGCTCGGCGCCGATTACACCGCGGCCACCGCCGCTGTCGCCAAGCCGTGGAATGCGGTGCTGCTGGTGGGCTTCCTGATTGCCTCGTTCTGGCATGCCCAGATCGGCCTGCAGGTCATCCTCGAAGACTACGTCCACAACAATCTCCTGGCCGTGGCGCTGCAGGTATCGGTGAAGTTCATCGCCGCCCTGGGTGCCATCGTCAGTGTCATCGCGGTCGCGCGCATCGCGCTGGGGAACTGATCAAAGATGTCCGCCTACAAGATCACCGAACACAAGTACGACATGGTCGTCATCGGCGCCGGTGGCGCTGGCTTGCGCGCGACCTTCGGCCTGGCCCAGAAGGGCCTGCAGACCGTCTGCCTGACCAAGGTCTTCCCGACCCGCTCGCATACCGTCGCCGCCCAGGGCGGCATTTCCGCCGCGCTCGGCAACATGGGCGAGGACGACTGGCGCTACCACTTCTACGACACCATCAAGGGCTCGGACTGGCTGGGCGACCAGGACGCCATCGAGTACATGTGCCGTGAGGCGATCCCGGCCATCATCGAGCTGGAGCACTACGGCGTGCCGTTCTCGCGCACCGAGGAAGGCAAGATCTACCAGCGTCCGTTCGGTGGCATGACCACCAAGTTCGGCGAAGGCCCGCCGGCCCAGCGCACCTGCGCCGCCGCCGACCGCACCGGCCACGCCATGCTGCACACGCTGTACCAGCAGTCGCTGGCGCACAACGCGCGCTTCATGATCGAGTACTTCGCCCTGGACCTGATCTTCGACGAAGAGGGCGTGTGCCGCGGCGTGCTGGCCCTGGACATGGCCGAAGGCTCGTTGCACCTGTTCCGCGCCCACGGCGTGGTGCTGGCCACCGGCGGTTACGGCCGCGCCTACTTCAGTGCCACCTCGGCCCACACCTGCACCGGTGACGGCGGCGGCCTGGTGATGCGCGCCGGCCTGCCGATGCAGGACATGGAGTTCGTGCAGTTCCACCCGACCGGCATCTATGGCGCCGGCTGCCTGATCACTGAAGGCGTGCGCGGCGAAGGCGGCATCCTGCGCAACAGCAACGGCGAGCGCTTCATGGAGCGCTACGCCCCGCACTACAAGGACCTGGCCTCGCGTGACGTGGTCAGCCGTTCGATGACCATCGAGATCCGCGAAGGCCGCGGCGTCGGCGAGCACAAGGACCACATCCTGCTCGACCTGACCCACCTCGGCCCGGAAGTGATCAACGAGAAGCTGCCGGGCATCGCCGAGAGCGCGCACATCTTCGCGGGCGTCGACGTGACCAAGGAACCGATTCCGGTCATCCCGACGGTGCACTACAACATGGGCGGCATCCCGACCAACTACCACGGCGAAGTGGTACGCAAGGTCGGCGACAACCCCGACGCGGTCGTGCCGGGCCTGTACGCCATTGGCGAGGCCGCCTGCGTCTCGGTGCATGGCGCCAACCGCCTGGGTTCGAACTCGCTGCTGGACCTGGTGGTGTTCGGTCGTGCGGTGGCCAACCGCTGCGCCGAGACCATCAAGACCAACCAGCCGCACAAGCCGCTGCCTTCCGATGCCTGCGACAAGGCCCTGGGCCTGCTCGACAAGCTGCGCAACGCCAACGGCTCCACGCCGACGTCGGTCATTCGCGACAAGATGCAGCGCACGATGCAGTCCGATGCGGCGGTGTTCCGTACCAGCAAGACGCTGGAGGAGGGCTGCCAGAAGATGGACGAGATTTTCGCCCTGTTCGAGGACGTCAAGGTCTCGGACCGCTCGCTGGTCTGGAACTCGGACCTGATCGAGACCTACGAGTTGTACAACCTGCTGCTCAACGCGGTGGCGACGATCAACTCGGCCGAACAGCGCAAGGAAAGCCGCGGCGCACACGCGCACGAGGATTTCCCCGATCGCGACGACGTCAATTGGCAGAAGCACACGCTGGTCTCGGTCGACGAGAAGGGCAAGTGCAGCTTCGACTTCCGACCGGTGCACATGTACACGCTCTCCAAGGACGTGGACGTGGTACCGCCGAAGCCGCGCGTCTACTGACCTAGCCGGGAGAGGGCCCGCCACGGCCGCCGCGCATGCGCGGTGGCCAGGGTGCCAGCCGAATCCCCAATCCCACTACCGGATTCAAAGCCATGGCAGAGTTCACCCTCCCCAAGAATTCCAAGATCGGCAAGGGCAAGCATTACCCTGCGGCGGGCGCCAAGAATGTGCGCACCTTCAAGGTGTACCGCTGGAACCCCGACGACAACGCCAACCCGCGCACCGATACCTACGAGATCGACCTGGACAAGTGCGGGCCGATGGTCCTGGACGCGCTGATCAAGATCAAGAACGAGATCGATCCGACCCTGACCTTCCGGCGTTCCTGCCGCGAGGGCATCTGCGGCTCGTGCGCGATGAACATCGACGGCACCAATACGCTGGCCTGCACCAAGGCGATCAGCGCTTGCGGCAAGGCCGAAGTGCCGATCTATCCGCTGCCGCACATGAGCGTGGTCAAGGACCTGGTGCCGGACCTGACCCACTTCTACGCGCAGTACGCCTCGATCAAGCCGTGGATCCGCACCCAGACCCCGCCGCCGCCGGATCGCGAGCGCTTGCAGTCGCCGGAAGACCGCAAGAAGCTCGATGGCCTGTACGAGTGCATCCTGTGCGCCTGTTGCTCGACCAGTTGCCCGAGCTACTGGTGGAACGGCGAGCGCTACCTCGGCCCGGCGATCCTGCTGCAGGCGTACCGCTGGATCATCGATTCGCGTGACGAGGACACCGGTGCGCGCCTGGACGATCTGGAAGATCCGTTCAAGCTGTATCGCTGCCACACCATCATGAACTGCGCCCGGACCTGCCCGAAGGGCTTGAACCCGGCCTTGGCCATTGCCGAGATCAAGAAGCTGATGATGGCCCGCCGCGCCTGATCGGCGCGGTGGAGACCGGCCATGGACGAAACCACCGAACTGAAGAAGCTGCGCTGGCGTTGCCGGCGTGGCATGCGCGAGTTGGACCAGTTGTTCGGCCGTTACCTCGACCGCTGCTGGGGCCAGGCAGCGGCCGAAGAGCGTGCGCTATTCGAGCTGCTGCTGGCGCGCGAAGACGATAAGTTGTGGCGCTGGTTCATGGGCTACGAGGCCTGTCCGGATGCACCGCAGGCCGCCCTCATCGAACGTATTCGCGCCTTGCCGGCTTGAGTGGCGGCCCTCGCGCTGGGCGCAGGGGCTGATGCTGGCCTGGGTGCTGTTGGGCGCCGCTTCGCTGTATTTGTCCGCGTTACCGCCCTGGCCGACGTTGGCCGCGGTGGTCATGCTGGCCGGGGTAGGGGCGGTCCAGGCCCGGCGCCTGGCGCGCCAGCGGCCACGCATCCTGTCGATTCCCTGGGGCGACGCGCCCGCCTGCGTGGACGGCCTGCCCGTGGCCGAGCTGCGGGTCGAATGGCACGGGCCGCTGGCCTGGGTGTCTTGGCAGCGCGGGCCGGGTCGACGTCAGTGCCTGATGTTCTGGCCCGATACCCTGCCACCCCGGCGACGACGTGAACTGCATCTGGCCGCTCGCCAGCGCCCAGTTACCCAATCGGCCCGTCAATGGCACCATAGCGTCCCCTGAACGGTGGCAGCGCATGTTCAAACCCTTACCTGTCGCCATCGGCCTGCGCTACCTGCGCGCCAAGCGACGCAACGGCTTCATCTCCTTCATCTCGATGGCCTCCATCCTCGGCATTGCGCTGGGGGTCACGGTCCTGATCACTACCCTTGCGGTCATGAGCGGTTTCCAGAAGGAGATCCGCGACCGCCTGCTGCAGATGGCCGCCCACGCCACTGTCAGCGCCGACGGTGCGCCGTTGCGTGACTGGCAGACCGCCTTGCGCGTGGCCAGCGCCGACCCGCGGGTCGCGGGCGCGGCGCCCTACATCGAAAGCCAGGCACTGATTACTGGCGCGCGCAACCAGCCGGCAATCGTTCGCGGCGTAGTGCCGGCGCAGGAGAACAAGGTCTCGGTGCTGGCGCAGAAGATGAAACAGGGCTCGGCCGACAGCCTGGTGCCTGGTTCCTACAACATCCTGCTCGGGCAGGAACTGGCGCTGTGGCTGGGCGTCAACGTCGGCGACAAGGTCGTGGTGATGCTGGCCGAGCCGCAGGCCACCCCGTTCGGCGCAGCGCCGCGCTACAAGCGCTTTACCGTCAGCGGCATCTTCGAGGCCGGCTACAACGAGATCGACCGCGGCCTGGCCGTGGTCAACATGGAAGACATGGGGCGCATCCTGCGCATGGACGGGGTGACCGGCGTGCGGCTGAAGCTGTACGACATGGACCGCGCCTGGGAAGTGGCCAGCGACCTGGCGCTGAAGCTGCCCGGCGACCATCGCATCAGCGACTGGACGCAGGAAAACGCCAACCTCTACCACTCGCTCCGGATGGAAAAGACGGTGATGGGCATTCTGCTGTCGCTGATCATCGCCATGGGCGCCTTCAACCTGGTGTCTTCGCAGGTGATGCTGGTGACCGACAAGCAGGCGGACATCGCGATCCTGCGCACCCTGGGCCTGACCCCGGGCGGAGTGATGAAGGTCTTCATGGTGCAGGGCTCGCTGATCGGCATCATCGGCACCGTGCTGGGCGTGGTCGGCGGCATTACTCTCACGCTCAACCTCGAACGGATCCTCGGCGCGATCGAGTCCCTGTTCCATATCAAACTGCTGCCGGAAGACGTGTATTACATCACCGGCCTGCCCACCGACATGCAGCCACGCGACGTAGTGGTGATCACCCTGGTGGCGCTGTTGATGAGTTTCCTGGCGACCCTGTACCCAGCATGGCGCGCGGCACGCACGCAGCCGGCCGAGGCACTGCGCTATGAATGAGGCCGCTATGACGACTACCGTGGTAATCCGCGCCGCCGGGCTGGGCAAGACCTACGCCGAAGGCCGCCTGCGCACGCCGGTGTTCGACGGCCTGGACCTGTCGGTGGCGCCGGGCGAGACAGTGGCGATCGTGGGCGCTTCGGGCGCCGGCAAGAGCACCTTGTTGCACCTGCTGGGCGGGCTGGATGTGCCCAGTGCCGGCGAGGTCTATGTGGCCGGGCAGTCGATGTCGCAGCTGTCCGATGCGCAGCGCGGGCGCCTGCGCAACAGCGCGCTGGGCTTCGTCTACCAGTTCCACCACCTGTTGCCGGAGTTCACCGCGTTGGAGAACGTGATGATGCCGGTGCTGCTGTCTGGCGAAGACGTGGCCCCGGCACGTAAACGCGCGGCGGCCCTGCTGGAGGCCGTGGGTCTTGGGCATCGACTGGAACACAAGCCCGGCGAGTTGTCCGGTGGCGAACGCCAGCGGGCGGCGGTGGCGCGCGCGCTGGTCAATCGCCCGGCCTGCGTGCTGGGCGACGAGCCGACCGGCAACCTGGACGACCGCACCGCGGCAACGGTGTTCGAGCTGATGCTCGACCTCAACCGCCAACACCACACCAGCCTGGTGCTGGTCACGCACGACCGCAGCCTGGCGTTCAAGCTGGACCGCGTGCTGGAACTGCATGAAGGGCGCCTGCGCCAGATCACGGCGCCTGCGGCGGCCTGATCGCGCCGGCGCTCGCCCGGTGCGATCAGGGCATTGCCTGCTTGTTTTCGCTGCAAGGCCCTACCTGCTGGCGCGAGGTTTCCCTCTGCCGGCGCTTGCCGGTGTTGCCTAAGCTGATGGTGTGATGTGCCGGCGCCGCCTGACGGTGGGGCAGACCCGCCGCGCCCAGCCCCCCTGAGGCGAGCGGCGTAAAAGCCGTCGGGCGGCGCCAGGCACGTCACACCTTCCGCTGCGCATGCGGCGCGGCCGCTGGCAGGCGAGGCAGTGCGATGGCCATCGATCCGGGCAACGTCTGGCGGTTGTCATCGATCCACATTCTTTCGCTGCTGCTGGGCGTGCTCGGCGCGACCTGGTCGCCGTGGCCGTGGACGATCCCCGTCATCGGCCTGTGCCTGGCGGCGGCCTCGCTGGCCATGGTTGCGGCGGCTACGCGCCGTCTCGGGATTGCCAACGTGGGCCGCTCGCCGCGCCATGCGCAGATGCGGGTGCTGGTGCTCGCATTGGCCTGGGCGCTCGCGGGCGCGGCCTGGGCCGGCGCGGTGTCTCTGCTTGCCTTGCGTGCGCAGCTGCCTGCGTCCTGGGAAGGTCGCGAATTGCGGGTCAGCGGCCAGATCGTCAGCCTGCCGATTGTCGAAACACGCCGGAGCCGCTTCTTGTTGCAGGTCGATGAGGGCGAGGATCAACCTCCACCGGTGCGCGGCCGGCTGCTGCAGTTGGCGTGGTACGACGACTTCGACGCGCTCGCGCCGGGGCCCAGGCTGGCCTTGCAAGCGGGCGCGCATTGGCAACTGCAGGTGCGCCTGCGGGCGCCGCGCGGGCTGCGCAATCCAGGGGGCTTCGACGCCGAACGCAGTGCCTTGGCTCAACGCTGGGCAGCGGTGGGCCTGGTACGCCAGCCCCAGGCGGCGCGGCAGACTCACGCGCCGCAGGGTTGGGCCGCCTGGCGCGAGCGCATGTCTGCGCGCATCGGCAACGCGACTGGCGGTGCACACGCGCGCTTTATCCAGGCGTTGGCAGTGGGGGATACCCGCGGCCTCGATGCGCAGGACTGGCGCCTGCTGCGGTCGGCCGGGCTGACCCACCTGATCGCCATTTCCGGCTTTCATGTGGGACTGGTCGCGCTCGCTGCCGCCTGGCTGGTGCGCGGGCTGTGGCGGCTGAGTGCCACCCTGGCCCGGCGTTGGCCACGCGAGCATGCCGCCGCGGTGGCTGCGGTGCTGGCCGCGGCGCTCTACGGCGTCATGGCGGGTGGCTCGCTACCCACCGTGCGCACGGTGCTGATGATTGCCGTGCTGACTGCTGCGCGGCTGTGCCGGCGGCCGGTCGCGCTGACGCGTTCGCTCGCGCTGGCGCTAGTGGCGGTGTTGCTGGTCGATCCCCTGGCCACGCTATTACCGGGCTTCTGGCTCAGCTTCGGTGGGGTCGCCTGCCTGACCCTGCTGATGCCGCAGAACGCGCCGCGCCTGCGCTGGCTATGGGAGTTCCTGCGTGCGCAGTGGGTGGCCACGCTATGCCTGCTGCCGGTCAGCGCGGCCTGGTTCGCCCAGGCTTCGTGGGTGGGCCCATTGGTCAACCTGTTGGCGATCCCGTGGTGGAGCCTGCTGGTGGTCCCGCTATCGCTGGGCGGGCTGGCCTTTGAGTCCGCGCATGCCGGTGCCGGGGCGCCAATGTGGCGGCTGGCGGCGGCCTGTTTTGCGCCCAGTTGGCGCCTGTTTTCCTGGCTCGGCGCACAGCCATTCGCGCAGGCGCCGCTGACCGAGGTCGCCACGGCGGCGGCGGTCCTGGCACTGCTGGGCGCAACGGGCTGGCTGCTGCCGCGCGGGACGCCCGGCAAGCCCTTGGCCGCGGTGCTGTGGCTGGCGCTGGCCTGGCCGGATACCCGGCGCCCGGGGCCAGGGGCCGTCGAGCTGGTGGTCCTCGACGTCGGCCAGGGCCTGGCGGTGCTGGTGCGCACCCATCGCCACGCGCTGCTGTACGACGCCGGGCCCAGGGTGGAGGAGGGCTTCGATGCAGGCGAACGCGTCGTCGTGCCGGCCCTGCATGCGCTCGGCGTCCGTGCCCTCGACGCCCTGGTGGTCAGCCATGCCGACAGCGACCATGCCGGCGGCGTAGCGGCGGTCATGGCCGAGTTGCCGGTCGCGCGCACCCTTGCGCCGCCTGATGCGGCGATTCCCGGCGCTCGCGCCGCACCGGCTGCCTGCCTGCGCGGGCAGGCCTGGGAATGGGACGGGGTGCGCTTCCGCTTCCTGCATCCGCCGCGCGGCTTTCCCTACCTTGGCAATGAATCCAGCTGCGTATTGCGGGTAGAGGCCGGCGGCCAGTCGGCCCTGTTGACCGGAGACATCGGCCGAGTCATCGAGCAGCGTCTGCTACGGCTGGCGCCCGCCGACCTGCGCGCCGAGCTGGTGGTGGTGCCACACCACGGCAGCGCCAACTCCTCCAGCGCGGGCTTCGTCGCTGCGACCGGCGCACGCCTGGCGATCTTTTCCAGTGGCCATGGCAACCGCTTCGGCCATCCGCGCCCCGGCGTCGTGCGATGGTGGCGGCGAGCCGGCGCCGAGGCCCTGGAGACCGCCCGCAGCGGCGCGGTGAGGGTCTGGCTCGGCCCGGCCGGGCTCGCCGTGCGCGAGCAGCGGCGCTGGCAGGCACGCCACTGGGATGCCGAGGAACGGCTGCGCGCGGCTGCTATCCTATCGGCCAGCAAACAAGCGGCCGAGCGCGCCGGAGGATCTGAACGTGTGGGAACTGGTCAAGGCCGGCGGCTGGCCGATGGTGCCCCTGCTGTTGCTGGGGATCCTGGCGCTGGCGATCGTGCTCGAGCGGCTGTGGACGCTGCGCCGCAATGAAGTGTTGCCGCCGGGCCTGGGCGAAGAGGTCCGCAACTGGGCCGCGCGCGGCAAGCTCGATCCCGCCCACATCGACTCGCTGCGCCGCAGCTCGCCGCTCGGCGCGCTGCTGGCCTCGGCGCTGGACGTGCGTGGCCGCCCGCGCGAGCTGGTGCGCGAGCGCATCGAAGACAGTGGCCGGCATATCGTCCACCGCATGGAACGCTTCCTCAATGCGCTCGGCACGATCGCCTCGGCCGGCCCGCTGCTGGGCCTGCTCGGCACCGTGGTCGGCATGATCCAGATGTTCCTGGGCATCCTCGACCACGGCATCGGCGATGTGAACCAGCTCGCCGGCGGCATCGGCAAGGCGCTGGTGTGCACGGCCACCGGCATGATCATCGCGGTGCCCGCGTTGATCGCCCACCGCTTCCTCAAGGGCCGGGTTGCCGGCTATGTGATCGAGATGGAGCAGGAGGCCACGTTGCTGCTGGACGCCCTCGACGGTCGTCCGGTACCGGCTGCGCCGGCGCGCGCGCCGGCAGCCGGCAATGCCGCGCAGCAAGCGCGCGCCGCGGCAACGGCCAAGGGCTGACGCGTGCGTATCGGTGACAACCGCGCCCAGGACGAGCCGCATATAGACCTGGTGCCGCTGATCGACGTGATCCTGGTGTTGATCATCTTCTTCGTGGTCACCACCACGTTTGACGCCCGTTCGACCCTGCAATTGCAGTTGCCCAACGCCAGCGACCAGCACAATCCCGCGCCGCCACGCTCGTTGAGTGTGCTGGTGAATGCCGATGGCCACTACTTCATCAACGACCGCGAGGTCTTGCGCAGCGACATCGAAACGCTCAAGCAGGTGATCGGCGAAGTGGCCGGTGACGACCGCGAGCAGACGGTACTGTTGCGCGCCGATGCGCGTACGCCCTACCAGGCAGTGGTGACGGCGCAGGATGCGCTGGGGCAGCTGGGGTTCCGTAAGTTGGCGGTTGCGACGGCGCCGGAAGTGAAGCGATGAGGCGGCCGCGACGCTTTGTGCATGCGGCCGCTTCACCCTTTTACTTCAGCGCAGCAATTGCATCAGCATGATCCGTCGGGCCTGCTCAAGCGGCTCGAAGACGATTTCAGCGGTGCTGTCCACGCGGGAAGTTACACCGGAGAAGTCCGCTTTGCCGCCGGAAACCTGCTCGATCTCTTCAAGGGTAAGTTCCCGCAGGGTGCTAGGGTCTTTGATCATCTTGAGTGACTCCTATAAAGGTCTGTTAGTGGGCACCCATCTGTCTCAGAACCTCCTCGTTTGCGTCAACCCGAAATCGTATTCTGTTTCGAAAATTCGCATGAAATTGTTTTATTTGATGTCATTTTCTTTCTTCAGTCGGAGAACGTCAGTTATTCATTGGAATGCACCAGTCATCAGCCGTAGCTCCGCGCTGGGAGAAGTGAGATGAGTTCGAAGGCAACGCCTGCGTGGCCGATTTACCGGCGACTGTTGGGCTATACGCGCAACTATTCGGGCTGGCTGGCCGGTGCGTTGTTGGGCATGGCGGTGGAAAGCGTGGCCGCCTATTTCTTCATGTTGTTGATGAAGCCGCTCATCAACCAAGGCATCGTCAACCCTGAGCCGCGCATGGCGGTGCTGTTGCCGCTCGCGATCCTGGGCCTGTTTGTGATGCGTAGCCTGGCAACTTTTGCCAACGACTACTGCATGGCGCGAACCGGTCGAAGCGTCGTGCGGGATCTGCGCGAACAAGTACTTGCCAAGTATCTGCGACTACCGTCCTCGCACTTCGACGGCGAAGCGACGCCGGTGATGGTCAGTCGGCTGAACTTCGACACGGAGCAGGTCACCCAGGCAAGTGCCGATGCGCTGAAGACCATGGTGGCCGATACGCTGACTGTGATCCTGATGCTGGCGGCGATGCTGCAGATGAGTGTCAAGGTGACCCTGGCAATGTTGCTGGTTGTCCCGCTGATCGGCGTCATCGTCTCCTATGTAGGCAAGCGCTATCGCCGCATCAGCCGCGGCATCCAGGACGGCATGGGGCAAATGGCGCAGGCAGCCGAGCAGTCGCTGGGTGCGCAGCAGGAAGTGAAGATCCACGGCACGCAGGAGTTGGAGATTGGCCGGTTCCAGTCGCTGGCCAACCGTATGCTGCGGTTGAATATGAAGGTGGAGACGACGCGTGCCACAGCATCGGCCACGGTGCAGTTTCTCGCGGCGCTGGCGCTGGCCGTGATCGTCTGGGTTGCCACGCGCGAGTCGCTGGCCGGACGCTTGAACGCAGGCGAGTTCATGACCCTCATGAGCTCCATGATGGCCATCATCCCCTCCCTGCGTCGCCTCACCAGCGTACAGAGCTCCATCTCCCGCGGCGTGGCCGCGGCCGAGCGCCTGTTCGGCATCCTCGACCTGCCGACCGAACCGGATACCGGCAAGCGCGAGGTCGGGCGGGTGCGCGGCGAGCTCTCTTTCGAGCACGTCATGCTGCGCTATCGCCAGGACGACGGCCTGGCCCTGGATGACATCAGCTTCGTGGCCAGGCCGGGCACGGTCACCGCGATCGTGGGCCGCTCGGGCAGCGGCAAGACCAGCCTGGTACGGCTGGTCCCGCGCTTCTATGAAACTACCGGCGGCTGCATCCGCCTCGACGGCGTGCCACTGGACGACTACCGCCTGGAAGACCTGCGTCGGCAGATCGCGCTGGTCGGGCAGAAGGTGATGCTGTTCGATGACACCATCGCGGCCAACATCGCCTATGGCACCGAGGCCAGCGAGGCGCAGATCCGCGCCGCGGCCGAGGCTGCCAACGCGTGGGAATTCATCGAACGCCTGCCGCAGCAGTTGCAGACGCCGATCGGCGAGAACGGCGCGCTGCTGTCCGGCGGCCAGCGCCAGCGCCTGGCCATTGCGCGCGCGATCCTGCGTGATGCGCCGATCCTGATCCTGGACGAAGCGACCGCCGCGCTCGACAACGAGTCCGAACGCCTGGTGCAGGACGCATTGCACCGGTTGATGCCGGACCGCACCACGCTGGTGATCGCCCATCGGCTCTCGACCATCGAGCACGCCGACCAGGTGCTGGTGATGGACCATGGCCGTATTGTCGAACGCGGTACCCACGCGCAATTGCTGGCCCAGGGCGGGTTGTACGCGCACCTGCACGGTATGCAGTTCCGCGAAAGGCAGGCATGAGCAAACCTTCGAGCAAGACCCCGGCGTACTGGTACGAAGACCTGCCGGTGCCGTTGGGCGCACGCCTGTTGGCACCGCTGTATGGGGCGGTGAGCGGCTTGCGCCGGGCGCTGTATCGACGCGGCTGGCGGCGCCGGCAGTCGATGCCGGTGCCGGTGGTGGTGGTCGGTAACATCACCGCCGGTGGCACCGGCAAGACGCCGCTGACCATTGCGCTGGTCGAGCGCCTGCGCGAGGCCGGCTGGAAGCCGGGCGTGGCCAGCCGCGGCTACGGCCGTGAACAGCCACGTACGCCGCGCTGGATCGAGCCGGGGACGCCGGCCGACCTGGGCGGCGACGAGCCGGTGCTGATTGCCTGGAAGACCGGCGTGCCGGTGCGGGTCGACGCCGACCGCGTCGCCGCCGCACGGGCGCTGGTGGCAGCAGGCTGCGACATCGTGGTCTGCGACGACGGCCTGCAGCACTATCGCTTGGTGCGCGACGTCGAGATCGAGGTGGTCGACGGCAAGCGTCGCTATGGCAACGGTCGCCTGATGCCGGCCGGACCGCTGCGCGAACCAGCCGAGCGCGCGCGCGAATGTGATTTCCGCGTGGTCAATCTTGGTGAAGCCAGTGGCGAGGCGGACCAGGCGATGGCACC
>DATLJF010000051.1:0-6267 GCA_035539015.1 Stenotrophomonas sp.
CTTCCATCCCGACCCGGTGGAAATCGAGGCACTGGTGTCCTCGCGCACCCGCGCCATCGTGCTGATCAACCCGAACAACCCCAGCGGCGCCAGCTACTCGCGCGAACTGCTGGAGAAGATCGTCGCCATCGCCCGCCGCCACGACCTGTTGTTGCTGGTGGACGAGATCTACGACCAGATCCTCTACGACGATGCCACCTTCACCTCGCTGGCCCCGCTGGCCGGCGACCACCCCTGCGTAACCTTCGGCGGGTTGTCGAAAGTGCATCGCGCCTGCGGCTGGCGCGTGGGCTGGGCGCTGCTGTCCGGCGCCGCCGAGCGCGTCAACGATTTCCGCAACGCGCTCGACCTGCTCGGCGCATTGCGCCTGTGCGCCAACGTGCCGGGCCAATACGCGATCGTGGCGGCGGTCAATGGCGAGGACACCATCTCCGCGCTCACCGCGCCCGGTGGCCGCCTGTACGAGACCCGCCGTGCGGTGATCGAAGCCTGCGAAGCCAGCCAGCATCTGTCGCTGGTGGCGCCGGCCGGCGCGCTGTATGCGTTCCCGGCGGTGGTCGGGCATGCCGCGCGCGGCTTCGACGACCATGAGTTCGCGCTGGAACTGATGAACGAGGAAGGCGTGCTGGTGGTGCCGGGCTCGAGCTTCAACGTGCCTTACCGCAACCACTTCCGCGTCACGTTGTTGCCGGAGGCCGCGGTGATGCGCGATGTGTTCGCGCGCATCGACCGGGCGTTGTCGCGGCGTGCCGAGACTGCGCACAAGGTCGTACCACTGAAACCGCGCAGCGCCGCATGAGGGATGTGGCGGCCGCGCGTTTCCTCGCGCTCGGCGACTCCTACACGATCGGCGAGGGAGTGGCCGAATCGGCACGCTGGCCGGTGCAACTGACCGCACTGCTGCGGGCCGAGGGCCTGGCCCTGGCCGACCCGGAGATCATCGCCACCACCGGCTGGACCACCGACGAGCTGCAGGCTGGCATCGCCACTGCGGCGCCGACCGGGCCGTTCGCGCTGGTCAGCCTTGGCATCGGCGTGAACAACCAATACCGCGGGCGCCCGCTGGAGGAGTACGGCGAGCAGTTCGCTGCGGTGCTGGCCCAAGCCATCGACTACGCGGGCGGCGATCCGGTGCGGGTGATCGTGCTCTCGATTCCGGACTGGGGCCTGACGCCCTACGCGCGCCAGCAGAGCCGCGATGCCGAGCTGGTCGCCAGCGAGATCGACGCCTTCAATGCCGAGGCCGCGGCCCGTTGCACCCAGGTCGGCGTGGTCTTCGTCGACATCACCGCCGACAGCCGTGAGCAGGCGAGCGACCCGACGATGCTGGCCGACGATGGCCTGCACCCTTCCGCGCTGATGTACGCGCACTGGGCGCACCAGGCGTTGCCGGTGGCGCGGCGCGCGCTCTCCAGCTGAGCCCCTACGCACGCATGGACGCGGCGATCATCGAGACCGTTCCCACTGGCATGCCGCGCGAGCGTGCACGAAGCATCGCCAATGCGTTCCTGCCGGCGCGCCGTTGGGGCAATCGTTACGACTACCACTACGTGCAGGCCAAGTTGCGCACCGACCCGCTGTATCCCGGCGTCACCGCCGTGCTGCGCGATATGCCGTGGCCGGTGCTCGACCTCGGCTGCGGACTCGGCCTGCTGGCGCACGCCTTGCGTGCGGACGGCCAGGCACAGGGCTACCGCGGCGTCGATATCGACGCGGCGAAGATTGGCCGCGCCCGAGTGGCCGCCGCGCGCGCCGGCCTGGCGAGCGTCGCCTTCGACGCCATCGACCTGAGCGGCTCGCTGCCTGACCACAACGGCAGCGTTGCCGTGCTGGACGTGCTGCAGTACCTGCCGGCCGCGCAACAACAGGCGCTGCTGGCCGCGGCGGCGGCACGCTTGGCCCCGGGGGCGCCGTTGGTGATCCGCACGCCATTGGCGGGGGATCATGCGCGCGGTTGGGTGACCCGCCTCAGCGACCGCCTGGGACATCTCAGCGGCTGGATGCGCACCGCGCCACGGGCGTACCCGACGCGCGAGGGATTGCTGGCGACATTGGCTGGCCATGGATTGCAGGCAAGCTGCACGCCGCTTTATGGCAACACGCCGTTCAACAATTGGTTGGTGGTGGCGTCGAGGCGGTGACCGGGTTACTGGCTTCGCGCATTGGGCCATCAGCTGCGACTGCCATCTGACAGATCGCGACGCCACTGGTCGGGGCTGAAGCCCCTCCTACAACATCAACCGCGGCTGCCCAGCGCCAACGCGGATGCTTCCGGCAACGCCGCGCGCAAGCCGCGCGCTTCCAGGGCCTGCAAGACGCCGGCCAGGATTTGCGGGTTGTGCCCGTGTTCGGCACCTTCATGCAGCAGCACGATGGCGCCCGGCGCCAGGTCGCGCTCGATCCGCGCCACGGTTTGGTCAGGCTCGCATTGCACGCCGTCGAAACCGCGTGCGCTCCAGGCCACGCGTTGGAGTCCGTGCGCGTGCAACGGCGCGGCGACAAACGGGTTGGTCATGCCGACCACCGAGCGGTACCAGCGCGGCGCCTGGCCAGCGATCGCACGCAACGTCTCCTGCGCCTGGCCAATCTCGCGCGCCATTGCCCTGGGGCCCAGTGCCCAGAACCAGGCCTGCGGGTGGCTATGGCTGTGGTTGCCGAGGTCATGCCCGCGACGCAGGATTTCCTGCACCAGCGCCGGCCGCTGCGCAGCACGCTCGCCGACCAGGAAGAAGGTGGCCTTGGCGCCATGCGCATCGAGCAGGTCGAGCATGGCCGGGGTGTCGTCGGAAGGGCCGTCGTCGATCGTCAGCCACACCGCCGCGTCCGGCCCCGGCCGGCGCCACAGTACCGGCGCGTAGAGGCGCGAGCGCGGCAGGAACACCTGGCCCATGAAATACGCGTGGCTGAGCACCATCGCCGGCAAGCCGACCCTCCAGCCATAGCGCCACCACAGCGCCACCACCAGCAGTTGCGAGGCGCCCAGCGCCCAGGCCCAGCGATGGCGCGGCCGCGCGGGCGGCGGCAGGGCATCGCGATACAGTGTTTCCGGCGCAGTCATGCCGCCATGATCGCACGCCGGTAGAATGATGGGTCCCCAACCCTGGTTGTCTCCGATGTCTCTCGATCCCGCCCTGCGCTCGCGCATCGAATCGCTGCTCCAGTCCAACCGCGTCGTCCTGTTCATGAAGGGCCAGCCCGGCATGCCGCAGTGCGGCTTCTCGGCCAAGGCGGTGGGCGCGCTCGAAGGCCTCGGCGTGGACTACGCGCACGTCAACGTGCTGGCCGACCAGGAAATCCGCGAAGGCATCAAGGCCTACGGCGACTGGCCGACGATCCCGCAGCTGTACATCGACGGCGAACTGGTCGGCGGCAGCGACATCATCGAGCAGATGGCCAATAGCGGTGAGCTCAGCGGCCTGCTCGGCCTGCAGGCGCCGGACCGCACGCCGCCGTCCATCACCATTACGCCGGCCGCGGTGGAAATGCTGAAGGGCGCGCTGGCCGATGCCCCCGGCGCGGCGTTGTCGTTGTCGATCAACGCGCAATTCCAGCCGAACTTCCAGCTGGTGCCGGCCGATGCCAACGCCATTGCCGCCGAGTCCAACGGCCTGCGCGTGCAGTTCGACCTGCCCAGCGCCCGCCGTGCCGAAGGCATCACCATCGACTGGGTGGACGACATCCGCGGCAAGGGCCTGGCGATCGACAACCCGAACGCGCCCAAGCCGGTGCAGGAACTGGCCGTGCGCGATGCCGCCGACCGCGTTACTGCCGGCAGCGTGATCCTGGTGGACGTGCGTCCGCCGGAAGAGCGCGCTATCGCCTCGGTGAACGTGGCCTTCCGCAGCCTGGACGGCAACGGCCGCGCCGAACTCGAGTCGCTGCCGAAGGACTCCGCGCTGGCTTTCCTGTGCCACCGGGGTGGCCGCAGCCTGCAAGCGGCCGAGCAGTTCCGCGCGCTGGGTTTCAACCAGGTCTACAACGTCACCGGCGGCATCGATGCGTGGTCGGACGAGGTGGATGGCGGCGTGCCGAAGTATTGAGCAAGCATGCTCGGTGAAAAAACGCCGCTTTTGCGGCGTTTTTTTTGGGCTGGGGCCGATGCGGCACTGGCCGGGGTGATCTCCGGTCGGGGCTTAAGCCCCTCCTACAAGGGGGCTGTGCTAGCCGGCGAAGCCACCTTCGTCCAGGTAGCGTTGCTCCTCGGCGGTGGTGTCGCGGCCCAGTGCGGCGTTGCGGTGCGGGAAACGACCGAAGCGGGCGATGATGTCGCGATGCAGTACCGCCCACTGGTCGGCTCCCGGTTCGGGCAGGCCGCGGTGCAATTCCAGCGAATGCGCTTGTTCGGCCGGATCCTCGCTGTGCTCGAACGGCAGGTAGAAGAACATTCGCAGCGCCGGCGCCACCGCGCGGTCGTAGCCGGCAGCCACGGCGCGCTTGGCATAGTGCAGCGCCAGCCCATCGGTGGCGTAGGAATGGGCGCTGCCGCGAAAGCAATTGCGCGGGAACTGGTCCAGCAGGATCAACAACGCCAGTGCGCCCTCGGCACTGTCCATCCAATCCTCGTACTCGCGCCGGGCCGCAGCGTAGTGGGCGTCGAGGAACTGCTGGCCGAAGCTGGCGTCGAAAGCCTCGCTGCGGCCGAACCAACGCTCCGGGCCGGCCGCTTCCCAGAATTGCAGCACGGCGGCGATCTGCGCTTCGGCCGGGGTTCGGGACATCGTGGCGCCTCGTGCGGGGGGAGCAGGCAGCATGCCGGTTTCCGCCGGTACCCGCTACGCGATCGCCCATGCCTTCCGGGGCTTGGCAAAGCTGCCGACCCTGCACTAGCGTCTGCATTGGCTTGTGCCTCTGCGGAAATCACTGATGCGTCATCTTTTGCTGTCCGGCCTGGCCGGCGTGTTGCTGTGCGGCCCGGCGGCCGCGGCGCCCCGGTTTGTCGAAGATCCTTATCCCAGCACCTACCAGCGGATCGCTTCGCCGCCGGTGCTGATCGAACATGCCACCGTACTGACCGGCACCGGCGAACGCCTGGACGACGCCGACGTGCTGCTGGCCGATGGCCGCGTACAGGCAGTGGGACGCGCGTTGGCCGCACCCGCCAACGCGACACGGGTCGATGGCCGAGGCAAGTGGGTCACCCCGGGCATCATCGATATCCACTCGCACCTGGGCGTGTATCCCAGCCCGGGGGTCAAGGCGCACAGCGACGGCAACGAGATGACCGCGCCGGTGACGCCCAACGTCTGGGCCGAGCATTCGATCTGGCCGCAGGACCCGGGCTTCCTTACCGCCCTGGCCGGCGGCATTACCTCGCTGCAGGTGCTGCCCGGCTCGGCCAACCTGATCGGCGGGCGTGGCGTCACCTTGAAGAACGTGCCGGCCACGACCTACCAGGCGATGAAGTTCCCCGGCGCGCCGTGGGGACTGAAGATGGCCTGCGGCGAGAACCCCAAGCGCGTCTACGGCGAGAAGGGCGGCCCAGCCACGCGCATGGGCAACGTCGCCGGCTACCGCGCCGCGTTCATCGATGCGGCCGAGTACCTGCAGAAGAACGCGCCGAAGAAATCCGCGCCGAAGAAAAAACATTGGTGGAGCAAGGCCGGCGATGCCGACAGCGAAGGCGACAGCGGCGGCAAGCGCGACCTCAAGCTCGACACCCTGGCCGGCGCCATCAATGGCGATATCCGCGTGCACATCCACTGCTACCGCGCCGACGAAATGGCGACCATGCTCGACCTGTCGAAGGAATTCGGCTTCCACATCGCCGCCTTCCATCATGCGGTAGAGGCCTACAAGATCGCCGACCGACTGGCCGCCGAAAACGTCTGTGCCGGCATGTGGGCCGACTGGTGGGGCTTCAAGATGGAGGCCTTCGACGGCATCCAGGAGAACATCGCGCTGGTCGATCGCGCGCCGAAGAGTTGCGCCATCGTGCATTCGGATTCAGAGGAAGGCATCCAGCGCCTCAACCAGGAAGCGGCCAAGGCCATGGCCAGCGCGCGCCGCGCCGGCCTTCAGATAGCGCCCGAGCACGCCATCGTCTGGCTCACCGGCAACGCCGCCAAGGCCCTGGGCATCGAACAGCAAACTGGCACCCTGGAGACCGGCAAGATGGGCGATGTGGTGGTGTGGAATGGCAGCCCCTTCAGCTCCTACGCATTGGCCGAACAGGTCTACATCGATGGTGCCGAGGTCTACGACCGCCAACAGCAGCGCCTGCAACCGACATCGGATTTCATGCTCGGCCAGGAGGTGGCGCCATGAGCC
>DATLJF010000052.1:0-11296 GCA_035539015.1 Stenotrophomonas sp.
CTGCCGAAAATCGCGGTCGGCGGTTCGCGCAGGGCGAGCAGGCGGCGGGCGCCACGAAAGCCATCGTCGAAGGTGTAGTCGCCCTGCACGATCAGGTGCTTGTCCACGGTGATGCCGTAGTCGCGCAGCGCGGCTTCGTAGCCGGCGTAGCGCTCGCCGCTGGAACGATGCTGCGGCCCGCCCCAGAGAAAACCAATGCGTTGGTGGCCGAGCTGGATCAGGTGTTCGGTGATCTCGTAGGCGGCATCGCGGTCGTCGATGTAGACGCAGGGACCGTCGCCGGGGTCCTCGGTGGCCGCAATGATCCGCACGGTCTTGATGCCGCGCGCGGCCAGCCCGGCCAGCAACTCGGGACGCTCGGACATCGGCGCGGTCAACACCAGCCCGGCCAGGCGTGAACGTTGCACCCACTCGGCCAGTTCCTCGGCCAGCAACGGCGAGGTTGAATCGACCGGGTTGATCTGCAGGCCGAAGCCGGTCTCGCGGCAAGCCGCGAGCACGCCGCTCTGCACGCCGATGATGTGGTACGGGTTGGGGTTGTCGTACACCAGCCCGATCACGAACGGGGTGCCGCTGCGCAGATTGCGCGCGGACGGGTCGGGTTCGTAGTCGAGGTCGGCGATGGCGCGCAGTACCCGCGCGCGGGTGGCCTGCATCACTGACGGCTCGTTGTTGATCACGCGCGAAACGGTCTTCAGCGAGACCTTCGCGCGCTCGGCGACGTCCTTGATCGTCGGCCTGCGCATGGGTTGCTCCGGGGCGGTGGCGAGGGCGTCCATGATGCGCGGTTCCGGGCGGCCTTGCTCAGCCACCCTGCCCCGCCGCCAGTCCGGCCCGGTGGCCGCGCAGCGAGTAGAACAGGATGTACAGGTAGCACGGCACCATCAGCGCGGCGAACACCAGCTGGAAGTCGTAGTGCTGCTTCAACACGGCGAACGCCTGCGGGATGATCGCGCCGCCGGCAATGCCCATGATCAGCAAGGCCGAGCCAATCTCGGTGAAGCGGCCCAGGCCCTGGATCGCCAGCGGGAAGATCGCCGGCCACATCATCGCGTTGGCAAACCCGAGCGCGGCCACGAAGCCCACCGAGACGTAGCCGTGGGTGAGGTATGCGCCGATCGAGAACAGCACGCCGAGCACGGCCGAAATGCTCAGGTAGCGCGCCTGCGACACCACGCGCGGGATCAACACCAGGCCCGCGATGTAGCCGGCCAGCATCGCGCCGAGGGTGAACGAGGTGAAGATCTTGGTGCGGTCCAGCGGTAGATCGAAACCGTGGCCGTAAGTGCCGATGGCGTCGCCCGCCATGACTTCCACGCCCACGTAGACGAACAGGCACAGCACGCCGAGCCACAAGTGCGGGAACTGGAAGATGCTGGTCTTGTCGGCGCTGCCGCTGGCCGGGGTCGCGTTGACCTCGGACGGGCGCAGCTCCGGTAATGGCGAGAACAACACGCCGATCGCCAGCACCACCAACACCGCCGCCATGGTCAGGTAGGGGGCATGGATATTGGCGGCGAAGTCATTGAGCAACACCGCCTTCTCGTCGGCGCTGGCCTTGGCGACCTTGTCGGACAGGTCGCCGATACCGTGCAGCACCACGGTGCCGATGATGATCGGCGCCAGGATCCCGGCGATCTTGTTGCAGATGCCCATCAGCGCAATGCGGCGCGCGGCGGTTTCGATCGGCCCCAGGATCGAGATGTAGGGATTGATCGCAGTCTGCAGCAACGCCAGTCCGCTGCCGATCACAAACAGGCCGCCGAGCGCGCCCGGATACCAGCGCTGGGTAGCGAACTGCCCGAACGCCGCCGCACCTGCCGCCATCACGAACAGGCTCAGCGCCAGGCCCTTCTTCATGCCGGTGCGCTTGAGGATCCAGGACGCCGGCAAGGCGAGGAAGAAGTAGGACAGGTAGAACACCATCAACACCAGGAAGGCATTCACTTCGTTCAAATCGAACGCCAGCCGCACGAACGTGATCAGCGGCCCGTTGATCCAGGTGAAGAAGCCAATGATGAAGAACAGCACGCCGACGATCGCGATCGACGTCGTCACACGGGAGCGTTCGGGAGTAGCGGCAAGTGCGGACATGCGGTTGAAAGCTCCTGCATCGACGACGGCCATTGCGGCTGTCTGGCTGGGAACAACGTTGTCACATTTATTCGATGCCTGGGCGAGCTTGTCAACTTCCCGTGAGGACTTTTCGCCTCCGGCTGATGACGCGACGCAACAATGCTGCGCCGCCGCATTGACCTCTCGAGCGCCCTACTGGGGGCAGGCCCCTGGTGCCATTGGCCTGTCGCGACCGGGGTGAAACCGGTTCCCCGGACCAGGGCGACGTTACCCAATTGCGAAAATTTCGTTGCACCCCGTTGACATCGTTGTCAGCCCGCTCCCACACTCGGCCTCGTCGAGACCCCTTCCGGGGCGGCGTGCCCAGCAACCAGGAGTCCGTGTGGCTGCAATGTCCTCAGCTTCGACCTCACCGCTGCCGCAGGCAGGCCCGTTCCTGGCCGCGGACGTGGGCGGCACGCATGTGCGCATCGGCCGGGTCCGCGCCAGCGGCGACCCGCGCCACCCGGTCGAGGTACTGGACTACCGCAAGTACCGCTGCGCCGACTATCCCAGCCTGGCCGCCATCATTGGCGACTTCCTGCGCGATAACCCGGGCATGCGCGATTGCGTGATCGCCAGTGCCGGCTACCCGCTGGCCGACGGCACCGTGATCACCAACAACCTGCCCTGGGTGCTGTCCCCGCGCGCCATCCGTGATGAGCTGGGCCTGGCATCGGTGCACCTGGTCAACGATTTCGAGGCCGTGGCGCATGCCGCGGCCTATGTCGATGCGAGCGAAGTGCTGCAACTCACCGGTCCGGCACAGGCGCCGCGTGGCCCCACGCTGGTCCTGGGCCCGGGCACCGGCCTCGGCGCGGCGGTGTGGATTCCCAACGATGGCTTCCCGGTCGTGCTCGCCACCGAAGCCGGACAGGCCGCGCTGGCAACCAATACCGAACTGGAAATGCAGCTGGTGCGGGAAATGCTGCGCCATCGTAGCCACGTGCCGGTGGAACACGCGCTGTCCGGCCCCGGCCTGCTCAACCTCTATAACGCGCTGTGCGCGGTCCGCGGCGCCACCGCCGTGCACACCACGCCCGACGCCATCACCGCCGCCGCCCTGGAGGCCAGCGATCCGCTCGCGCGCCAGGCGCTGGACGTGTTCTGTGGACTGTTGGGCAGCGTGGTCGGCGACATGGCCCTGCTCTACGGCACCCAGGGCGGCATTTACCTGGCTGGCGGGATTCTCCCGAAGATCCGCCAGTTCCTGATCGACAGCACCTTCGTGCAGCGGTTCCTCGACAAGGGATCGATGCGCGAGGCGCTGGAACGAGTTCCCGTGAAGTTGGTCGAGCACGGGCAGCTGGGCGTCGTTGGCGCCGCCAGTTGGTATCTGGGCCAGAAGGCGAAAGCGTAGTCGCAACATCGTGGTCGAGGTCCGCGTCGAGGTCGGGGAGACCGCAACGCATAGCAACATCGGCGCCAGCCATGCCGGCCAATCCATTGATTGATGAGGAGAGACATCATGAACTACCGTAAATCAGTACTGACGACCGCGATTGTCAGCTGTATCGCTTTTGGCGCGCAGGCGCAGGAAGCTGCGCCGCAGGCGTCGCCCACCGACCTGGATACCGTGCAGGTCGTGGGTATCCGCGGCTCGATGGAAAAGTCGATCGACGCCAAGCGTGAGGCCAGATCGCACGTTGAAGTCGTCACTGCCGAAGACATCGGCAAGCTGCCGGCGCGCAACGTCGCCGATACCCTGCAGCGCCTGCCGGGCGTCAACATCAGCTCGTCCAGCGCCAACGAAGGCGGCTTTGACGAGAGCGATCGCGTCAGCCTGCGCGGCACCACGCCGAGCCTGACCCTGACCCAGATCAACGGCCACACCATCGGCTCGGCAGACTGGTTCATCCTTAGCCAGGTCGAGACCGTGGGCCGCAGCGTCAGCTACTCGCTGCTGCCGTCGGAAATGGTCAGCCAGGTGGTCGTGCACAAGTCTTCCGAGGCCCGCCTCAATGAAGGCGGCAGCGCCGGCACCGTGGACGTCATCACCCGCAAGCCGCTCGAGTTCGCCGACCCCTTCCACGCCGAAGTCTCGGTGGGCGGCGTGTACTCCGACCTGCCGGACAGCACCAAGCCGCAGTTCAGCGGCTTGATCAACTGGAAGAACTCGGCCAACAATTTCGGCGTGCTGTTCCAGGCGTTCTACCAGGAACGCGAGCTGCGTCGTGATGGTCAGGAAATCGTCGGCGGCTTCAGCCAGATCGCGGCCGATGCCCCGGTCGTGGCGACCAACCCCGACCTGGCTGGCGTCTACTACCCCAACCTGCCCGGCGCGGTGCTGTTCGAACAGACCCGTGAGCGCAAGGGTGGCTTGATCGGCCTGCAGTTCAAGCCGAGCGACACGCTGACCCTGGGCCTGGAAGGCTTCCTGTCGAAGATGGACGCGAAGAACTACAACCGCAACTACATGTTGTGGACGGGTAATTTCGCCGCCAACCAGGCGCCGAACCCGGGCTACGTGATCAAGGACAACACCCTGGTCAAGGCCGACTATGCCGGCGTTGCCGGTACCGCCTACGGCATCTACGACATGATCTCGCGCCCGGAATCGAGCGCCGATACCCAGTACGTGACCTTCGATGCCGACTGGCAGGCCTCGGACAAGTTCAACCTCAAGTTCCAGGCCGGCACCACCGAAGGCAAGGGCACGACCCCGCTGCAGGACATCGCCGAAGTGGCCAACGGCATCGGCCAGGGCGGCGGTTGGCAGGTCAACGGCACCGGCAGCCCGACCAACTGGTATCTGGGTGGCAACAACACCTCGCCGGCCGACTCGATGTGGGGCGGCACCTGGGGCGCACAGAATTACGAAGTGGTCGACAAGGAACATTGGGCCAAGGCCGACGGTGAGCTGTACTTCGGCACCGGCGGCGTGATGCCGACCCTGGACTTCGGCGTGCGTTATGCCGACCACACCCGCGAAGTGAAGAGCCCCTACGGCTGGGACCTGGACGGCGATGGCATCTGGGCCGACCTGCAGGGCTCGAGCGTGGGCAACTACCCGGGCAACTTCGGCAACGGCATCGGCGGCACCTACCCGAGCAATATCTGGTACTTCACCCAGGATGCGTTGCGCGATGCGGTCGGCAACAACTCCACGCTGCGCGACGACGGCGCCCGCAAGAACTGGGCGTCTGAGTTCAAGGTGCAGGAGAAGACCACCGCGGCCTACGTGCAGGCCAACCTGGAAGGCGATGACTGGAACGCCAACTTCGGCGTGCGCTACGTCAGCATCGACCAGGACATCGACTACAACCGTGCGGTCGATGCCACCACCCCGGGCGCCATCACCAACTCGCTGTTCGGGCCGTACCTCCCGGTCCACGTCAAGAACACCCAGAACCGCCTGTTGCCGAGCGCGAACATCAAGTTCGACCTGAGCGACCAGTTGGTGTTCCGCGTGGCGGCTTCGCAGACCATGACCCTGCCGGACTACTCCGCGCTGGCCGGTTCGGTCTCGCTGTCCAATCTCACCCACACCGGCAGCGGCGGCAACTCGGACCTGGACCCGATCATCGCCACCAACGTCGATGCCTCGTTGGAGTGGTACTTCGCTCCGCGTGCCCTGCTGTCGGCCAGCGTGTATTCGATGGACCTGCGCAACTACGTCAAGTTCGCCAACGTCACCCGTCCGTACGTGAATGACCAGACCGGCAACGTCGAAGACTACGATGTCACCATCCCGGTCAACAGCGACGGCCGCGTGCGCGGTATCGAACTGGCCTACGAGCAGCCGATCGGCGACAACTTCGGCTTCAGCGGCAACTACACCTACGCCGATGGCGAAGCGCAGGGTGGCGACCCGCTGGTGGGCACCTCGAAGAACACGTACAACGCTTCGCTGTGGTTCGAGAACGCCGCGTTCAACGCACGTGTGGCATACACGTATCGTTCCTCGTTCTACCACGGCATGCTGCGTGCCAACGAGTACTTCCAGGATGACGTGGGCACTCTGGCCGCGTCGGTGGGTTACAAGTTCACCGACTGGTTCTCGCTCACCCTGGACGGCCTGAACCTCAACAACCCGAAGCTGACTTACTACGTCGCCGACGGTCGTCCGCAGGCGTTCTACAGCAACGGTCGCCAGTACTACCTCAACGCGCGCTTCAGCTTCTGAGCCCGCGCCTGTTGAAGGCATGATGCAACCTACGGGCCCGGATTCGTCCGGGCCCGTTTCATATCCGGCCAGCCTTGCCGGCCATTCTTCGCCGCCACCGGAGGATCGTTCCGATGACTGCTCGCTTGACCTCTCTGCCACGCTGGGCCCTGTTGCTGGCCGCGCTGGCGCCGGCCGCTTTCGCGGCCAACCCGCTCCCCCTCATTCCCGCTCCTGCCGAAGTCCGCCTCGGCCAGGGCAGCTTCGTCCTCGGTCCGCATGTCGTGGTGCGCGCCGCCGACGCAGGCGCGGCGGCGACCGCGCAGCAATTCATTGCCGGCCTGGAGCGCACCAGCGGCCTGCGCCTGGCGCTGGCGCCAACAGGTAGCCGCGCCGGCAAGGGCGAAATCGTCTTCGCCATTGATCCAAAAGCCGCGACCACGCCCGAGGGCTACGTCCTGGACATCAGCGGCGATGGCGTGCGCGCCCGCGCGGCCGATGCGCGTGGCCTGTTCTATGCCGCGGTCACGCTGTGGCAGCTGGCGCCCGCGCGCGGCCAGGCCGGCGTGGCTGCATTGCCCGCCGCCCATATCGTCGATGCGCCGCGCTTCGGCTGGCGCGGCCTGAGCCTGGACTCGGCGCGGCACTTCCAGAGCGTGGAGGAGATCAAGTCGCTGCTCGACGCGATGGCGCTGCACAAGTTCAACACCTTCCACTGGCACCTGACCGACGACCAGGGCTGGCGCATCGAGATCAAGCGCTATCCGAAGCTGACCGAGGTCGGCGGCTGCCGTATCCCGGCCGGCGATGGCGGTATCGGCGCCGATGGCAAGCCGGTGCCGTACTGCGGCTTCTATACCCAGGAACAGATCCGCGAGGTGGTGCGCTATGCGCACGAACGCCATATCGCGGTGATGCCGGAAATCGACATTCCCGGCCATGCCACCGCCGCTATTGCGGCTTATCCCGAACTCGGCGTCAGCGGCCAGCCGGTGGTGGTTTCCAACGAGTGGGGGGTGAACACCAACCTGTTCAACGCCGACGAAGGCACGCTGCAGTTCTTCGAGAACGTGCTGGCCGAAGTGTTGCCGCTGTTCCCCGACCGCTATGTCCACCTGGGCGGCGACGAAGCGGTGAAAGACCAGTGGAAGGCCTCCCCGCGCATGCAGGCGCGCATCCGCGAGCTTGGCCTGAAGGACGAAGAAGCGCTGCAGGCGTGGATGCTCAAGCGCCTGGAGCGCTACCTGGTGGCGCACGACAAACTGATGATCGGCTGGGATGAAATCATCGACGGCGGACTGCCTCCGGAAGCGGCGGTGATGTCGTGGCGCGGCATCGAAGGCGCGCTGGCCGCCGCGCGCCAGGGCCATGACGTGGTCATGGCGCCGTCCTCGGTGCTGTACCTGGACTACCACCAGACCGATTCGCCGGACGAACCCCCGGGCCGCCCGGCGCTGAGCGAACTGCCGCGCGTGTATGACTTCGACCCGGTGCCCGAGGCGCTGGAAGCGTCCCAGCGCGGCCATATCCTTGGCCTGCAGGGCAATACCTGGACCGAGCACATGCGCAGCTTCGCGCGAGTCGAGCACGCCATGTTCCCGCGTGCCGCCGCGGTGGCCGAGATTGGCTGGTCACCGCGCGCCAAGCGCGACTACGCGGACTTCCGTAGCCGCCTGCCGCACTTGCTGGCGCTGTACCGCGCCTGGAACGTGGGCTACGCGCAGACCCCGTTCCAACCCAAGGTGGAGATCGCCCGCGGCAGCGATGATGGCCACCTGCGCATCACCCTGAGTGATCGCCTGGGCTACGACGAAGTGCGCTACACCACCGACGGCAGCGTCCCCACTGCCACCTCACCGCGCTATACCGCCCCGTTCGAACTGGCGCTGCCGGCCAAGCTGCAGGCGGCCTCGTTCTGGCAGGGAGCAGCGCTGGCGGCACCAGTCGTACGCGAGATCACCGCCGCCAGCCTGCGCACCCGCAGCGATGAAGAATTGGCGATGTGCACCGGCAAGCTGATGCTGCGCCTGGAAGACGACGGTCCGCGCGAAGGCGAACGCGCCATCTTCAATGTCGACATCTTCAATCCCTGCTGGGAATGGAAACAGGCCGACCTGCGTGGCACCACTGAATTGAACATCCGTGCTGGCCGCCTGCCCTACTACTTCCAGCTCGCCCACGACGAACCGCTGCGCACCTTCCAGCCGGCGCATTCGGCCAATGGCGAATTGGTGGTCCGCAACGGCTGCGAGGGCCCGACGCTTGCGAACGTGAAGCTGCCCGCCAAGACGGACCCCGACGGCTTCTACACCCTGCGCGCCAAACTGCCAAAGGCAACGCCGGCGCAAGCGGACCTGTGCCTGTACTTCACCGGCGACACGCGCCCGACCATGTGGGTGCTGGACCGGGTGACGCTCGAAGGCGCGCGCTAAACGGTTGGCTTTCTCCCGCTCCTCTTCCTGCTGCCCACCTGGGCAGGGGAAGGGGAGTTTTTTTTGTCAGCGCGACGCGCTGAAGAGTCGCCGATCCAAGCGCAAGGCGAATTCGCGTGCCCGCGTCCGCGCCAACAACAGCCCGGCGAGGACGCCCAGCGTGTTGGCCAGCGCGTCGAACGGATCGGCACTGCGATCCACCGTCCACAGGCCCTGCGCGATCTCGATCCCCACGCCCAGCAGCACCAGGCCCAGCCCCGCCCAGGCCAGCGCCCGCCGCGTCGCAAACAACTGCACCCCGCCGAACGCCAGGAACACATAGGTCAGGAAATGCTCGGCCTTGTCGCTGTTGCTCGGCAGCTCGGGAATCTGCGGCGGCGGCCCCAGGCAGACCGCGATCACCGCCAGGATCATCAAGCCCCACAAGCCGACCCATACCGCCGGCCGGCGAAACGCCCGCAGCCCCATCGCTACAACCGCCATGTCAGGTCGCCAAGCAGGAATGCCGCGTCGAAATCCACATCGCGCGCAAACCCCATCACCTGGAAGCGCTCGCCCATCTCGCTCGGCAGCGTCAGCCGCTTTACCTGCTCGCGCAGGCGCATGCGGCCTACCTCATCGGTACGCGTCTCCACCTGCGCCAACAGCTGGTCCAGCCCGTTGCCCAGCAGGAAGCTGGCCTGGCTGCAGTAGCCGGCCAGATCGAAGCCGGCACCGGTACCGGCTTCGGCCAAGGCGGTGAAATCCACCGACGCGGTCAGATCCTGCAAACCGGGCCAGCGATACAGATCCTCGTGCATGCGATGGCGGTAGAACGCCCGCAAGGTGCCGTCGCTGCGCTGCGGCTGGTAGTACTCGCGGCGCGGATAGCCGTAGTCCACGAACAGCATCGCCCCGCGCTGCAGGCCGCCGGCCACCGCCTGGATCCAGTACGGCAACTGCGGCAAGACTTCCGAGCGATAACCCTCGGCGAAGGGGACCTCCAGGTAGCGCTCGAGATGGCGCACCGCAGCGGCCAGCAAGGCATCGGCCGGCTGCTCACCGCGTACGAACGCACCATCGGGCCCGAGCGAAACCATTTCCTCGTAGATCTGGCCATCGCGCATCAAGAAGCGCGGCGTCGGCAGCGCATCAATCACCTCGTTGGCGAACAGCACCCCGTCCCAATCATCCGGGAACGGACCATCCACCCACTCCACCAAATCAAATACCGGCGGGATCAGGGTGCGGCCCAACCGCTCACGCTGGCGTTCGCGCAGGTCGGCGCTGGGCTCGAGAATCGCGTAGCGCTCGGGCAACGCATCCAGTTCCAGCAAACGCTTGAGGGTGATCTCGGCGAACGCGCCACTACCACCACCGACTTCAAGCACGCGAGCCTGCGGGCCCAACTGTTGCAGCACTGGCGCCAGGGCACCGGACACCGTGGCCGCGAACAGCGGGCCGAGTTCCGGGCCGGTGACGAAATCGCCACTGGCGCCGAACTTGCTCGCCCCGGCGCTGTAATAACCCCAACCCGGGGCATACAGCGACAACTCCATGAAGCGCGAAAACGCCATCGTGCCACCGCTGGCCTGCATTTCACTGCGCAACAGCGCAGCGAGCTGATTGCTGTGTGCCAGCGCGTCGTCTTCGGGAAGGGGCAGGTCCGGATGCATGGCCAGGTCGATTGCGTGGACAATGCACAGCATAGCCGAGCAAGGGAAATCCGCAGATGAGCGAAACCGCCAAGGTCGCCCTGGTCACCGGCGCCGCACGCCGCATCGGCGCGGCCATCGCCACCCGCCTGCACGCCGCAGGCTACCGTCTCGCACTGCACGCACACGGCTCGGTGGCCGAACTGGACGCGCTCTGTGCGCAGTTCGAACAGCGCGCGCCCGGCAGCACCCTGGCACTGCACGCCGACCTGGCCGACACCCGCGCACTGCCCGCACTGGTGGACGCCACACTGACCCGCTTCGGGCGGCTGGATGCCCTGGTCAACAACGCCTCGAACTTCTTCCCCACGCCACTGGCCGACGCCAGCGCCGCGCAATGGGACGCCTTGATGGCGGTCAACGCGCGCGCGCCATTCTTCCTGTCGCAAGCGGCGGCACCGGCACTGCGTCGCCAGCGCGGCGCCATCGTCAACCTCACCGACGCCGGCCTTGCCCACCCACTGCCGGCGCACGGCGCCTACACGGCAGCAAAAGGCGCCCTGGCCGCGCTTACTGCCGCACTGGCGGTTGAACTGGCTCCGGAGGTACGGGTCAATGCAGTGGCGCCCGGGGCGATCCTATGGCCGGAGACAGGCAAGGAGCCGGCGGCGCAGGCAGCCGCGCTGGCACGCACGCCGTTAGGGCGCACAGGCACGCCAGAGGAGGTGGCCGAGGCCGTGCGCTGGTTGCTGGACGATGCGCTCTACCTTACTGGGCATACGTTGATGCTGGATGGAGGGCGTGGGTTGGGGTAATGGGTTGTTGATGGATTGTTGTTTGGTTGTTATCGGCGGCGCCCGGGGCTTGGCCCCTTTCGGGACACGCCGTGAATACGTCCGTGTAGATACTGTGGTCCGGGTCAAGCACCGTGCAGGGCTGGATCGAAGGGTTTTCCGGACATGACCACGCCGAAGGCGACCTGGGCCAGCTTGCGCATCATCGCCCCGATG
>DATLJF010000053.1:0-9087 GCA_035539015.1 Stenotrophomonas sp.
GGTCGAAGACCTGCTCGCCGGCCGCCAGCAGCTCGTTGGCAAGGTCGTCGTGCTTGCTCATCAGGCCGGCGGTCTGGTGGCCGAGCGCGACCATGCAGGCACCGGTAAGGGTGGCGACGTCGACCAGGGCTTCGGGGTTGAAGCGCTCGGCGTAGGTGAGTGCGTCGCACAGGATCAAGCGGCCTTCGGCATCGGTGTTGCCGACCTCGATGGTCTTGCCGGACATGCTGGTGATCACGTCGGATGGCCGATAGCTGTTGCCGTCGATGGCGTTTTCCACTGCCGGCACCACCACCACCAGGTTCACCGGCAACTGGGCCTTGACCGTGGCGACGAAGGTGCCGATGACGTTGGCGCCACCGCACATGTCGTACTTCATTTCCTCGATCCCGCCCTGGGTCTTGAGGTTGACGCCGCCGGTGTCGAAGGTGATGCCCTTGCCGACCAGCACATACGGGCGGGCGTCGCCGGCGCCGGTCCACTTCAGCACCACCAGCTTGGGCCGGTTGGCCGAGCCGCGGGCCACTGCCAGCAGCGAGCCCATGCCCAGCGCTTCCATCTGCTGCTCGTCCAGCACCTCGGCTTCTGCGCCTTCATGGGCGGCGGCAAATGCCAGCGAAGTCTCGGCCAGGTAGGCCGGGGTGCAGAAGTTCGGCGGCAGGTTGCCGAGCTCGCGCGCGTATTCGACGCCATCGGCGATGGCCTGGCCCTGGGCCAGGGCCTGGGAGTCATCACCGCGGATGGCCAGCGTGGCCAGGCCCTTGTCGTCGGCCTTCTTCTTGCCGAGCGTGGCGGTATAGCGGTAGGCGGCATGGTCGCCGGCAATCACGGCCTGGCGAATCGCCCAGGCGCTGTCGCGGCCCTTCACCGGCACTTCGGCCAGGGTCAGCAGTACTTGCGCCACCGGCCCGTTGCGCAGCGCGCGGACGCTGTCGCCCACCGCCTTGAGGTATTGCGGTGCGCCGAACTTGGCTGCCTCGCCCAGGCCCACGACCAGCACGCGCGGTGCGGTAACGCCAGGCATGTCGTGCACCAGGGTGCTGGCGCCGGTCTTGCCGCTGGCGTCGCCGCGGGCGAGCAGGGCGGCGATGCGCCCGCCGCTGGCGGCGTCGAGCGCCTGCGCCGAAGGCGTCAGGGATTGGTCGGCGAAGGCGCCAACGACGACACAGTCGACCGCTGCGGAAGCCGGTGCATCGGGATTCAGGGTGAATTGCAGGGCCATTGAGCAGATTCCGTTGGCAAGTCCGTACAATCGCGGACTGTTTACGCCGGCCCGGGTTAGGCTGGCGGCGCCGCGAACGAATCCGAGAGTTTAGCAAGCCACTCCCCTATGCCGAAGCTCGACCGATATCTGTTGCGGGATTTCACCCAGAGCTTCCTGGCGACCCTGATCGTGTTGCTGGTGGTCAGCGTCGGCGCGGTGCTGGTGGATATCCTCGGCAACATCGCCGATGGCCGCGTCCCGGCGCGGTTGCTGCTGCCCCAGCTGGGCCTGCAGTTCGTCGCCTACCTGCCGCTGATCCTGCCGCTGGCGCTGATGCTGGGGCTGCTGCTGGCGCTGGGGCGGCTGTACCGTGATTCAGAAATGGCGGTCCTCACCGCCATTGGCGTTGGCCCCGGGCGCCTGCTGCGGCCGATCATGCTGTTGGCCGGCCCAGTGGTGATCCTCATCGGCGCCTGTTCGCTGTGGCTGGGCCCGCTGGCCAGCCGCACCGCCGACAAGATGCTCGAAGACGCCAACCGCAGCGTGGTCATCGCCGGCCTCGAGGCGGGGCGCTTCACCCCCTTGTCCGGTGGCGGGGTGGTGTACCTGTCCAGCGTGTCGGCCGATGGCACCCAGTTCGGCAAGATCTTCATGCAGCGCCAGAACGGCGAGCGGGTCGATGTGGCCACCGCCAATACTGGCTCGGTGTTCTTCGAGGGCAAGCAGGACCGCTACTTGCGCATGGAAGAAGGCTATCGCGTCGAGGGCCCGGCCCAGGGCGATGGCCTGGATTACCGCCTGCTGCGCTTCGGCCGCAATGAGGTGGCGCTGCCCGACCGTGCGCGGGTCCACGACGAGAACGACCCGGAAGTGATGACCACCGCCAGGCTGCTCGGTGATGAGCGCCTGGCCGCGCGCGCCCAGTTGCACTGGCGCATTGCCCCGCCGCTGCTGGCGCTGGCTTTCGCGCTGTTGGCGCTGCCGTTGTCGCGTAGCTCGCCACGGCAACAGCGTTACGGCCGCATCATGCTGGCCTTCCTCGGCTACCTGGTCGGCACCAACCTGATGATCGTCGGCACGCAGTGGATTTCCAGTGGCCGCACCCCGGCGGCGCTGGGCCTGTGGTGGCTGCTGGTGCCGCTGCTGGTGATCGCGATATGGAGTTATGCGCGCGATGGCCGGCTGTCGCGGCCCAAGCAGAGGGCCGCGGCATGAAGTTCACCCCGCGGATCCACGACCTGTACATCGGCCGGGCCGTCATCGGCACGGTGCTGCTGACCTGGGCGGTATTGCTCGGCCTGGACGTGGTCAACGCGTTCTCCAGCGAGGCCAAGGACATCGGCCAGGGCAGCTACAGCTTTGGCCACGCCATCGCCTATGTCGCCTATACCGTGCCCCGACGCGCCTACACGCTGTTTCCCACCGCGGCGGTGATCGGTGCCCTAATGGGCCTGGGCCAGCTGGCCGCCACTTCCGAGCTGACGGCCCTGCGCGCGCTGGGGTTGTCGCGGCGGCGCCTGAGCCTGTCGGTAGCGGCGGCCATGGCGCTGCTCACCGGCGCCATGGTGATCAGCGGCGAGAGCCTGGGGCCCTGGGCGCAGAACCAGGCCGACGTGCTCAAGCAGAGCGCGCGCTATGAAAGCAATATGTCCATGGCCCGCTACGCCGGGCTATGGGCGCGCGAGGGTAATACCTTCCTCAATGCGCAGAGCGGCGAAGAAAAGCTGCTGGACGGTGGCGGCACGGCCCTGCAACTGCACGATGTACGGCTTTACCAGATCGGCGAAGACGGGCGATTGCAGACCCTGACCCACGCGGCGGTGGCCGAGCATCGCGACAACGGGTGGACCCTGCGCGACATCCAGCAGGATCATTTCGCCGAACGTTCGGTCACGCGCAAGAAGATCGCGGAAATGGCGTGGCAATCCTCGCTCGATCCGAAGGCGCTGGCGGCGGGCCTGGCCAAGCCGCGCAGCCTGTCTGCCCGCGACCTGCGCGCCAGCATCGAATATCGCCGGCGCAATGGCCTGGATGCGCGTGATTACGAAGACCAGTACTGGAGCCGTTGGTTCTATCCGCTGAACGTGCTGGCGCTGTGCCTGGCGGCGATCCCGTTCGCCTTCGGCTCGCTGCGTAGTGGTGGCATGGGCAAGCGGCTGTTCCTGGGCATCCTGTTCGCACTAGCGTTCTGGCTGCTTCAGCTGTTCTTCGGTCGCATGGCCGGTGCACTGCGGTTCGACTACCGCATCGCCTACGCGTTGCCGCCGGTGGTCATGCTGCTGGTGTCGGGCTGGCTGTTCCGCCGACGCAGCAGTTAGGAAAAGTCTCAGTCGAGAAAGCGCAGATCCAGGGTTGCGGACCATTCGGGGCGAGCGTAGTCTGAGCTTCGACAGGTAAGGCCTGGGATCACCGCGATACCCACGAAGGCGTCGTAAGCGCGATCGAAGCGCGCCGGCCCCAGGGTCTGTCGATATCCGAGGGGGCCCCGCAAGGGGCCCTTTCTTTTTTGGGCGACGGAGCGCCATGCACCATCTGTTCTACCTGGATGAGAGCGGAGACCTGGGATGGTCGTTCGACAGGCCCTATGGGCATGGCGGCTCCAGTCGCTATTTGGTGATCGCCGCGCTGTCTTTGCCGGTGGCCGACGACCACTGTCCCGAGCGGGCGATGAAGGATCTCTTCAAGGCCAGCAGGTGGGACCATCGCAAAGAGAAGAAGTGGATCCACGCGCCGGAAGTGGCGCGACGCCACTTCGCGCGCAAGGCCGTACAGCTGGCCATGGCGCGGCCGCGCATCGCTTATCACGCCATTGTCGTGGACAAGACCAGAGTGCCGGACCATCTGCGCGGCGAGGGCAATATGCTCTACACCTACCTGGTGCGGCTGCTGCTCGCAGACGAGATGGCCCGCCATGCCCGCGTGGACTTTATTCCAGACCCGCGGTCGGTCAGATGGCAGAGTGGCAGCAGCATGCACGACTACCTGTCGACCTGCCTTGGCTTCGAACTTGGTGCCAAGACGTTGTTGCGAACGCACGCCATCGAGAGCCGGTACTGCAAGAACCTGCAGTTCACCGACATGCTCTCGGGGGCGGTACACGCGCACTTCGAGTTTGGCCGGAGCGCGTGCTTCAACCTGCTCTCGCCCCGCTTGCACCTGCAGCAACCGAACCTGTGAGGGCGTGCCGCGATGCCCTCAGCGCTTGGGCTGGCGCACCAGCCGGGTGCCGCTGAGGCGGTCGTGCCAGGTGAGACGGTCGCGGTCGATCCACGCCCACCAGAAACCCAGGCCGCCCAGCAGCAGGGAAAGCGTGCCGACTGCGTAACGCCGCCAGAGCGTGCCCCAGGCCGGCGCGGGGCCATCGATAGCCCGCAATTGCAAGCGCCACGGGCGCATGCCCAGGGTCTGGCCGCCACGACGCCAGCTCACCGTGGCATACAAGCCAGCCACCGCCCAGCAACACGCCCACAACAGCCATTGCAGCGCGCTGAGCGGCGCGATGTTCTCGCGGCTGCCATGGCCGCTCAAGTAATAGCCCAGGGTGAACAACGAGGACACCAGCAGCCACAGCGCCAGCACCGGCCAGAAGTCGTAGAACAGGGCCAATAGGCGCCACAGGACCAGCGCGCGGCCAGGTGCGGGCGGGTCATCGGCCAGGGACGGTGCTTCGATCGGATCCATGGCGCGAGCATAACGGCCACCGCTGCCGCCGCGAAGGCGCGCGACCACAGAGCCGCCTTGGCGGTAATCTCATGCCATGTCCTCGCATTCTCCAGCCGAACGTCGCCAGCGCATCGGCGAGCTACCGCCGCTGCGCGCCGCCGACGAACACGCCATCCAGCGCTTCCTCGACCGCATCTGGGCCGAACAGGGCCTGGCGCGGCAAACGCTGGACAGCTATCGCCGCGACCTGGCAGGCCTGGCGCGCTGGCTGGACGGTCGCGCGGGCGGCCTGGCAGGAGTCGACCGTGCCGGCTTGTTCGAATACCTGGCCTGGCGCACTGGCGACCGCTATTCGCCGCGTAGCAACGCGCGCCTGTTGTCGAGCCTGCGCGCGTTCTTCGGCCAGGCGGTGATGCGCGGCGAGCGCGCCGACGACCCGACGGCCTTGCTCGACCCCCCGCGACTGCCGCGCTTGCTGCCCAAGGCGTTGGCTGAAAGCCAGATCGATGCCTTGCTCTCGGCGCCATTGCTGGACGATCCGGTCGGGCTGCGCGACCGCGCCATGCTGGAGCTGATGTATGCCGCCGGCCTGCGCGTCAGCGAGCTGGTGGGCCTGCCGGCCAACGCGGTGAACCTGCGCCAGGGCGTGCTGCGAGTCACCGGCAAGGGCAGCAAGGAACGCCTGGTGCCGCTGGGCGAGGAGTCGCAGCACTGGTTGCAACGCTATCTCGACCATGCCCGTGGCGTACTGGCGGCGGGCAAGGCGGTGCCGGCCGGTGCCGACGGCCAGGTGCCGATGTTCATCGATGCTGCGCGCAAGCCGCTGACGCGCCAGCACTTTTGGTTGCTGGTGAAGCGCTACGCCGCGGTAGCGGGGATCGACCCAGCGTTGGTCAGCCCGCACGGCCTGCGTCACAGTTTCGCCACCCACCTGCTCAACCGCGGCGCCGACCTGCGCGCATTGCAGATGTTGCTCGGGCACAGCTCGCTGTCGACGACCCAGATCTACACCCTGGTCGCACGCGAGCACCTGCAGAAGCTGCACCAGCGGCATCATCCGCGGGGTTGAAGGGCGTCGGCGGCCTCTGGCGCGGCCGCCTTCAGATCGCCTGTGCGAGAATCCGGGCAAATCCGCTTTCTGGAAGTGCCGATGTTCCGCTACGTCCTTTCCGCCCTGCTGTGTGCGGCCAGCCTGTCTGCGTGCGCGCAGCCCGCTTCCCCCGGCAAGACCACCGCTGCCGCCAAGCCCACTGCCGCGCCTGCGCCTGCCGGCGTCGAGCAGCGCGTCCGCGCGGCCCTGGCCCAGCTGGACCCGGACTTCAAGCCCGACTACATCGGTGCTGCCCCCTTTGCCGGTTTCCGCGAGGCGATCGTCGGCGGCCAGGTGCTCTACGTCAGCGACGACGGCCGCTATTTGATGCAGGCCCAGCCGTTCGACATCCAGGCCCGCCAATTCGCCGCCAGCGAGGGCCTGCTGGCCTATCGCCGCGACCAACTGGCCAAGGTGCCGCGTAGCGAGCGCATCGTGTTCTCGCCGCCGAACCCCAAGTACACCATCACCGTCTTTACCGACATCGAGTGCGGGTACTGCCGCAAGCTGCACAGCCAGATCGACGAACTCAACCGCCAGGGCATCGCGGTCGAATACCTGGCCTTCCCGCGCATGGGCCTGGGCAGCCAGGACTACAAGGACATGGTGTCGGTCTGGTGCGCCAGCGACCGCAAGCAGGCGTTGACCGCGGCCAAGTCCGGCAAGCCGGTGGCCCCGAAGACCTGCGCCAGCAGCCCGGTCAACATGGAATACGACCTGGGCCAGCGCCTCGGCGTCAACGGCACCCCGGCCATCTTCGGCCCCGACGGCATGCAACTGGGCGGCTACCTGCCCCCGGCCCAGCTGAAAGCGGCGCTGGAGAAGCGCGCCACCGGCGCCTCGGCCACCGCCGGCGGCAGCCGCTAACCCCGGAAGAATTGAGCGGAGCCGAGCCCCTTAGTAAGGGGCGCGCCGAAGGCGGGGGATTGGAGGCGCGGAGCCGGGGCCCGAAGTTTGCGCAGCAAACTTTGGGGGGCTGGCAGCCCGCGGAGCGGGTAGCCAGGCCGCTCGGAGCCGGGGCCCGAAGTTTGCGCAGCAAACTTTGGGGGGCTGGCAGCCCGCGAAGCGGGAAGCCACGCCCGCGGGGGCTAGCAGCCCGCGAAGCGGGAAGCCAGACCGCTCGGTTACAATATTGGCCCCCGTTTCCAGCTACGGTCCCCCGGATGATCGTCCTCGAGGGCGCGCCTGCCCTTTCGCCGTTCCGTCAGGCTCGCCTGCAATCGCGTCTGCAAGCCGTCGCCCCCGCGCTGCGCATTACTGGCGCCTGGCATGTGTACTTCATTCAGGCCGAGCCCGGGCAGTCGCCGGAGCTGGTCACGCTGCGCCGCATCCTGCAGGCCGAGGACACGCCAGCGGCGCTGGCCGCAGGCAGTGTCTCGCGCTTCGTGGTGCCGCGCCTGGGCACGCTGTCGCCCTGGTCGAGCAAGGCCACCGAGCTGGTGCGTGGTGCCGGGCAGGCTATCCAGCGCGTTGAGCGCGGTACCCGCATCGACCTGGAGGGCTGGCCGCAGGAAGCCGCCGCCCAGACCGCCCTGGCCAAGTTGCTGCACGACCCGATGACGCAGTCGCTGCTCGACTCGGCGGATGCGGCGCAGGCGTTGTTCAGTGCGCCAACCCGCGGCAGCCTCGAACGCATTGCCCTGGCCGACCTGGAAGCGGCCAACGCCCGCCTGGGCCTGGCGCTGGCGCCGGACGAAATCGACTACCTGCGCGAGCGCTATGCCGAACTCGGCCGTGAGCCGGCCGACGTCGAGCTGATGATGTTCGCCCAGGCCAACTCCGAGCACTGCCGGCACAAGATCTTCAATGCCAGTTGGACCATCGACGGCAAGGAACAGGACCGCTCCCTGTTCCGCATGATCAAGCACACCCACCAGCAGACCCCGCAGTACACGCTCAGCGCCTACAGCGACAACGCCGCGGTGATCGTCGGCGAGCCGGCCGCGCGCTACCGCCCGGACCCGGCCAGCGGCCGCTACCGTAGCGAGGCGGTGGTGCCCAGCGCGTTCCAGATCAAGGTCGAGACCCACAACCACCCCACCGCGATCGCCCCGTTCCCGGGCGCCTCCACTGGCGCTGGCGGTGAAATCCGCGACGAGGGCGCCACCGGCCGCGGCGGCAAGCCCAAGGCCGGCCTGACCGGCTTCTCGGTCTCGCACCTGCGCATCCCGACTTTGCCGCAGCCCTGGGAAGCGCCGCGCGCGCTGAACCCGCGGATGGCGCCGGCGTTGGAAATCATGCTCGACGGCCCGCTCGGCGGCGCCGCCTTCAACAACGAGTTCGGCCGCCCGAACCTGCTCGGCTATTTCCGTAGCTTCGAGCTTGCCGAAGGCCTGGCCGCCGACGGCAGCACGCTCAGCCGCGCCTACGACAAGCCGATCATGCTGGCCGGCGGCCTCGGTGCGATCGACCAGGTACAGGTCGAGAAGCTGCGCCTGCAGCCGGGCGATGCGGTGATCGTGCTCGGTGGGCCGGCCATGCTCATCGGCCTGGGGGGCGGTGCTGCCAGCTCGGTCGCTTCGGGCGAGAGCGCCGAGGCACTGGATTTTGCGAGCGTGCAGCGCGACAACCCGGAAATGGAGCGCCGCTGCCAGGAAGTGATCGACCGCTGCGTCGCGCTGGGCCTGGATAACCCGATCCGCTGGTTCCATGACGTCGGCGCGGGTGGCCTGTCCAACGCTATTCCCGAACTGCTGCACGACTCCGGCGTAGGCGGAGTGATCGACCTGGACAAGGTGCCCAGCGACGATCCTTCGTTGTCGCCGATGCAGCTGTGGTGCAACGAATCGCAGGAGCGCTATGTGCTCGGCGTGCCGCAGGCGCGGCTGGCCGAGTTCGCCGAGATCTGCGCGCGCGAGCGTTGTCCGTTCGCTGCCGTCGGCGTGGCCACCGCCGAGGAGCGCCTGGTAGTGGCCTATGGCGCCACCCCTGGCCACATCCCCGCCGATCCGGCGATCGACCTGCCGATGGACGTGTTGTTCGGCAAGGCACCCAAGATGCACCGCGACAGCGCGCACCCCGCTGCGCCGCAGTGGCCGGTGCTGTCCACCGACAGCTTCGACCTGCACCAGGCAGGCCTGCGCGTGCTCGCGCATCCGACGGTGGCGGCGAAGAACTTCCTGGTCACGAT
>DATLJF010000054.1:0-2061 GCA_035539015.1 Stenotrophomonas sp.
TTCCGGCTTGATCGAGCGGAACTCCGGATTCTTCAGCACGTACGCCGGCTGCTGGTCCTTGTTCTCGGACTTGGGATCGCGCAGGCGGTCGTCCAGCGACGGCAAGGCCGCCAGCATCGCTTGCGAGCGCTTGACGATCCAGATCGGCTGGCCGCGCCATTCCAGGATCAGGCGTTGGCCTTCCTGCAATGCGCTGATATCGGCGGTCACCGGTGCGCCGGCCAACTTGGCGCGCGCACTGGGATTCCACGATTTGATGAACGGTACTGCGACGAAACCTGCACCTACTGCCCCGACCACAGCGGTTGTCGCGGTCAAAAACCGTCGACGCCCCGTGTTGGCGGGTTCGTTAACCCCATCGTTGGCCATCCGGCACTCCGATACTTGTTTTTAGGTAGCTTCTTGAGGCTGCCAGCGGCTCGCTGGGGGTCGAGCCGGGAAATGAATCCGCACCGAGTGTAGCGGAAGCCTTAATGGCCACACAATGCAGCCAGCGTGTCGCAACGCACGTTCTCCCTCCTCCCGCATCCGCCGGGCAGCATGGAGCCGCGATCACTGCGCACTGGCCTGGGCACCGCGATAGCGCTCGGCCAGCAGGCCCACCCGCTGCACGTAGCGCTGGGTTTCGCTGTAAGGCGGCACGCCGCCGTGGCGATCGACCGCGCCTTCGCCGGCGTTGTAACCGGCCGCGGCCAGCGTCAGGTTGCCGTTGAAGCGCTTGAGCAGCCACGACAGGTATTGCACGCCGCCGCGGATATTTTGCGATGCATCAAACGAATCGCTGACGCCGAAGCGGCGCGCGGTGGCCGGCATCAACTGCATCAAGCCCCGCGCGCCGGCGCGACTGAGGGCGGTCGGGTTGTAGGCCGACTCGGCATGGATGATCGCGCGCACGATCGACTCCTCGACCCCGAACTCGCGCGCGGCCGCGGCGATCTCACCGGCATAAGCGTTGGTGTTGAGGCGTACCGAGCCGAAGTTGACCCCCGGGTTCACGCCACAGGCGTAGCAGGTCTCGATATAGCTGTAGCGGATGGTGCGCAGGCCCTGGACACTGGCGGTCTGCGTCGGCCGCGCACTGGTGTAGTGACGCACGCCATCCTTCATGTACGCATAGACCTGGCCGTTGACCACGCGGCGCGGCGGGCGGGTCGGGCCCGGCAGCGGCGCCGGCGTGATCGCCTTCGGCGCGAGGCTGGCGGCGGTGGCCTGGAGGGTCGGTGCGGACAGCGCGGCCGACTCGGCCGGCCTGGCCAGCGCCGGCGCCGCCGTGGCGACCACCGGATCGGCCCTGGCCGGCACCACGGCCGGGGCCAGCGCGCGCGGGCGGCTGGCGCGACGCTCGCTACTGCGGAACTGGCTGACCGCACTGCAGCTGGCGCCGGGTGGGCGCTTGCTGACATAGCTGGTGACGCCATCGTTGCCGACGCACTTGAAAACGGTGCCCGCCACCGCCGGCGTAACCGGCAGCGTGAAGACGAGCAACAGCCCCAAGATCCCCATCCCCTTCATGGGCGCGAGTATCCCGGCTCCCGGGGGCGCTGCCAAGGGGTGCACGGCAGCGGACGCGCGCCCTCGCCTTGGGGTCCCCTGTAAGAGCGGCTTCAGCGGCGACTACCATCGGTCAGGTCGCCACTTCGCTGTTCGGGGCTGAAGCCCCTCCTGCAGGAAGCTGCGTGCGGCAAGTCCGAGGCCGCGCGGCCGCTATAATGTGCAGTTCCTCCGGCCCTGATCGGCCGCCTGCCCGCCACCCGTCTGGAATAATCGCCATGCCCGGGACGCCCGCCGTCGACTCCCTCGCCACGCCCAGCGTGGACACCCCCGCCCCTGCCCCGGCGCTGATTCCCCTGCCCGGTAGCCGCAAGGCCGTGCCCGGCGGTGCCCGCGGCAAGCTCTATATCAAGACCCACGGGTGCCAGATGAACGAGTACGACTCGGCCAAAATGGCCGACGTGCTCGCCGAGGCCGAGGGCCTGGAACTGACCGAAGTGCCCGAAGAGGCCGACGTCATCCTGATCAACACCTGTTCAATCCGCGAAAAGGCGCAGGAGAAGGTCTTCA
>DATLJF010000055.1:0-7193 GCA_035539015.1 Stenotrophomonas sp.
TAGGTATAGACGCGCCGCGGCATGCCGATCAGGCCGAGGTAGTGCATCGGGAAGAAGGTCAGGTTGAAGCCGATGAACAGCAGCCAGAATTGCCAGCGGCCGAGGCGTTCGCTGAGCAGGCGGCCGCTGAGCTTGGGGAACCAGTAGTAGAAGCCGCCGAGCAACGGGAACACCGCGCCGCCGATCAGTACGTAATGGAAATGCGCGACCACGAAGTAGGTGTCATGCGCCTGCAGGTTGAACGGTACCGCCGCCAGCATGACCCCGGTCATCCCGCCCAGCACGAACAACGCGAAGAAGCCGAGCACGAACAACAGCGGCACGTGCAGGCGTGGGCGGCCGGTGGCCAGGGTGGCGATCCAGCAGAAGATCTGGATACCGCTGGGCAAGGCGATGAGGATACTGGCCGCGGTGTAGAAGCTGTTGCCCATCGGCGGCAGGCCAGTGGCGAACATGTGGTGCACCCACAGACCGAAGGCGAGAAAGCCGATGGTCACCAACGCCAGCACCATCGCGGTGTAGCCGAAGATCGGCCGGCGCGCGAAGGCCTCGATGATGCTGGAGATCATTCCCAGCGCCGGCATGAAGATGATGTACACCTCCGGGTGGCCGAAGAACCAGAACAAGTGCTGCCACAGCAGCGGGTCGCCACCCTCGGCGGCGTTGTAGAACTGGGTGCCGACCAGGCGATCGGTGATCAGGAAGGTGCTGGCCAGCATCACCGCCGGCATCGCGAAGATCACCATCAGGCTGGTGATCAGCATCGACCACACGAACAGCGGCATCCGTGCCAGGGTCATGCCCGGGGCGCGTAGGGTCATGATGGTGGCCACCAGTTCGACCGCCACGCACAGGCCCGCCACCTCGGTGAAGGTGATCATCTGCGCCCAGAAGTCGGTGCGCTTGCCGGCCGAGTATTCCGGCCCGGACAAGGGCGTGTAGCCGGTCCAGCCGGTTTCCGGCCCGATATCGAGCAGGAACGCGGCGAAGATCATGATGCCGCCGAACAGGTACACCCAATAGCTGAAGGCGTTGAGGCGCGGGAAGGAAATATTGCGCGCGCCCACCATCAGCGGCACCAGGTAGACGGCGACTGCCTCCATCACCGGTACCGCGAACAGGAACATCATCGCCGAGCCGTGCATCGAGAACAGCTGGTTGTAGCGGTCCGGCCCGATCAGGCGCAACTCCGGCCACGCCAGCTGGGTGCGCATCAGCAATGCCAGCACGCCGGCCATCAGGAAGAACACGAAGGCGGTGACCAGATAGCGCCGGGCCACGCGCTTGTGGTCGACGGTGGTCAGCCAGCCGATGAAGCCGGGCCGGTCGGCCCAGGTGCGCGCCAGGTGGGCAGGGGTGTCCGGGTTCATTGCAGCCCCATCAGGTAGTCGGCCAGCGCGGCGCGTTCCTGTGGCGTCATCGCTACCGCCGGCATCAGGTTGCCGGGCTTGTAGTGCTGCGGATCGGCCAGCCAGCGCTCCAGCGCCGGGCGCGACATTGGCAGCGCACCGGCCGCGAGGGTCTTGCGGCTGGCCAGGTGGGTGAGGTCGGGGCCGAGTCGCGAATTGGCCAGGGTGCCGCGAATGGCATGGCAGCTCTGGCAGGCCGAACGCGAGAACACCGCCAGGCCCAGGCGCGTGCTCTCGCTGCCGGGGCGCGCGGCATCCAGGCGCTGTCGTTGCTGCCAGGCGCCGAAGGCGACGGCGTCGACCACGTGCACGTCCAGGGCCATGTGCGCATGCTGCAGCCCGCAGAACTCACCGCATTGCCCGCGGAACTGGCCGCCGCGCCGCGGCGTGACCAGCACCGCGTTGGTGTAGCCGGGAATCAGGTCTTCCTTGCCGGTCAGTGCCGGCACCCAGAAGCTGTGGATCACATCGCCCGAGCGCAGCTCGATGCGCGCCGTGCGCTCGCGCGGAAGCCACAACTCGTTGGCGGTGGTGAACTGCTGCTGTGGATCGGCTGAGAGGTACTCAACCTGCCACCACCATTGCTTGGCCGTAATACGGATCTCCAGGTCCGGCTGGCCCGCATGCAGTTTGCGGTCGGCCAGGAAGGCGATCACCACGAACCAGCTGAGCAAACCGACCACCAGCACCGCCCAGCCGACCAGGCCGTGCTGCCACGCCCGGTCCGCGCCGGTCCCTTCGGCTACGGCTTCGCGCCGGCGGCGCGCGCGCAGCATCGCCCAGGCCAGCGCTACCAGCACCAGCAGATAGATCACGCTGCAGACGCTGACCAGGATCCACCACACGCGGTCGATGGCCATGGCCTGGTCGGCGGCGGGGTCCAGCGCCGACTGCACGCCGTGGCAACCGGCCAGCAGCACCAGCGACAGCAGCCATGAGCGCCTGACAAGGCTCATTGCGACGGCACCGTCTGCGGATCCCCGCCCTTGGGTGGGGTGCGCGGCAGCTGGTTCAATGGGGGTGTGGCGCTGATCGCCTCGCGCCGGCTCGGCGCGGCTGCCATCGATACGTTGCCGCCCAGCGCCCGCACGTACGCGGCCAATTGCCAGGCCTGCTCGTCGGTGAGGCGGTTGCGCCACGCCGGCATGCCATTGGGGCGGCCATCGATGATGCTGGCGTGGATCTGGTCGATGCTGCCGCCATAGCGCCATGCCTCGTCCATCAGCGCCGGGCCGATGCCGCCGCCGCCGGCGCCGTGGCAGCCATTGCAGTTGAAGCTGCGATACCAGCGACCGCCCTGGTTGATGTGGTACGCGTTGGCCTGGTAGTGCGCACCGATCTCGCTGCTGCCCACGCGTTGGCCACCGGGCTGGAAATCGGTGAGCGCCGGCCGCGGATTGGCGCCCGCGGGCGCGGCGTGATACTCGCGGCGCTCGCGCTCGCAACCGCACAAGGCGAGCAGCAGTGCCAGTACGGCAAGCCGATCAACGCGGCAGCGCGAAGACATACAGCGTTCCGCCGGGCGTGGTGCGTTGTTTCAGATCGGCCATCGCGTTGGCCCAGCCGCCGCCGGCGGTGGCGTCGCGCGAATCGAGGTTGTTGACCACGATCGCGCCGGACCAGCCGCCGACACCGGACAACACCGCGATGTATTGATGACCGTCCGGCCCGGTGTAGCTCACCGGCTGGCCGATGATTCCCGAGTCCGCCTTGAACTGCCACAGCAGCTTGCCCTCGCGCGCGTCCACCGCCTTGAACCAGCCGTCCATCGTGCCGTAGAACACCACATCGCCCGCCGTGGCCAGGGTGCCGCTCCAGACCGGCAGGTCTTCCTTGACTTGCCAGGCCGCACGCCGCGCCAGCGGGTCCCAGGCAGTCACCACGCCGCGATTGCCGCCCGGGCCTGCGTACATCTTCGACTCGGCGCCCAGGTACGGGGTGCCGGCGATGTAGTTGACCTCGTTCGGCTGCCAGTCCATGCACAGGTTGTTGTGCGGGATGTACAGCAGCTTGGCGCGCGGCGACCAGGCCGAGGGATTCCAGTCCTTCATGCCGGTAGAAGCCGGGCAGATGTTGCGCGACACCTTGCCGACCGACGGTTGCTTGTCCGGGTTGTAGTGCGGCCGGCCCGTTTTCAGGTCGATGCCCTCGATTGCGTTGACATGGCCGAACGCATCAGCAGAAAGCACCTCGCCACTGGTGCGATCGATCACGTAGACGTAGCCGTTGCGCTCGGGCCGCACCAGGACCTTCCGCGTTTGCCCCTGGATCGGCAGGTCGAGCAGCACGCTTTCGTTGATGGCGTCGTAGTCGAAGACGTCGTGCGGGCTGAACTGGTAGAACCAGCGCGCCTGGCCATCGTCGGGATCGCGCGCGAACATGCCGGCGGTCCACTTGTTGTCGCCGGGTCGCTGCTCGGCGTTCCACGGCCCCGGGTTGCCGGTGCCATAGAAAATGAGATCGAGTTCGGGGTCATAGGAGATCCAGCCCCAGACCGTGCCGCCGCCGAGTCGCCAGGCGTCGCCTGGCCAGGTGGACTTGCCGAGGTCGCGGCCGCGATCGCTGGCGTAATGCGGCTGGAACTGCGGGCCGATCAGCACATCGCTGTCCGGACCGGTGCTGTAGGCCTTCCAGGCCAGCTTGCCGCTCTTGGCGTCGAGCGCGGCCAGCCAACCGCGCACGCCGAACTCGCCGCCGGAATTGCCGACCAGCACTTTGCCCTTGACCACCATCGGTGCCATCGTGATGGTCTCGCCGAGGTTGATGTCGGCCATCTGCACGCGCCAGTTTGGTTTTCCGGTGGCCGCGTCCAACGCGATCGTGCTGCCATCGAGGGTGTTGAAGATCAACTGGCCCTGCCAGTACACCGCGCCGCGGTTGACCACGTCGCAACAGGCCACGCCCTGCGAGGCCGGGGCCGGTTGCGGCTCGTACTTCCACTTCTGCGGCGCGCCAGGGCGGCTGAGGTCCAGGGCGTAGACGACGTTGGGGTAGGGCGTGACCAGGTACATCGTGTTGTCGACCACGATCGGCGCCGCTTCCTGGCCGCGGTCGACGCCGGTGGAGAAGGTGAAAGCTACCTGCAGCTTGGCCACGTTGGTGCGGTCGATCTCGGCCAGCGGGCTGAAGCGGGTGTTGGCGTAATCGAGCGTGGCCATCGGCCATTGGCCGGGGCGTGCTGCGTCTGTCGGCGCCGCCGCCAGCGCCGGTGACAGGCACCACAAGGCCATCGCGATGGATAGAAGGAAACGAATCATGCGCCGAGCGTGTTCAGGCAGTTCACCGCGGTACGCAGCCGCTGTGGGGAGACGAACGCAGGCAGGCCATGACGTAGGAACTTCCTCCTGGTGAAAGGCGCCAACAAGACCCGAGGCCGGCTGCGGCATGGGCAAAAGACTGTCACCGCTGACGTCGGATTGACGTGAACGAAGCAAGGTTCGCGACGCGTTCGCGCGCGCAGTTTCGCGGAAGTTTGAACCGCTCAGCTGGCGTGGCCGAAGCGATGGACGATGGCCGCGTTTCACAGGCCTTTTAGCGCGAGTTTGCGAGCTTGCGGGTGTGACCCACGCGACCCAGGAGTGCGGGCAGTGCAAGTCCCAATCCGAACGCCACATAGATCGGCAGCAGGTCGGCGCGGCGCAGACGGCGATCGAAGCCGGGCGACAACCGCGGAGGTACTACGCGGTAGTCGACCAGGTAGGCCACGGTCGTGGTCGCGGCCGCCAGCGTGGCAACCGGCGCTGCAGCGCGACGGCCGCGACGCAACCATTCGAAGCCCGCTGCCCAGAACAATGAGCTGGCGTGGTGGATCACATATCCGGCCAGGGTGTGGCGCAGGCTCCAGCCATCGCGCCGGTGTGCCTGCCGCCCCCACACCCACTGGCTGGTCGCGTTGGTGGCGGCGGGCACCGCGGTGGTACGGCGATGGCTGAGCCAGGACACCACCACGGTGGAGCAGAGGCTGGCGCAAGTGCCCGAGCCCAGCGCCCGCCACAGCGCGGCATAGCTGCGACGCCAGCCACGGTGCTGGTGGTGGGCGCCACCGGGCTGATCGGAGCGGCTCTGGTCGCCAGGCTGGAGCAGGATGGTCATGTTGTGATCCTCGGCGCGCGGCATGCGGCGGCCGCGGATGAAGGGCAGGTGGGGCGGCGTTGGCTGCCCATCGACTACACCAAACCCACGGCACTCGATGTCGCATCGCTGCGCGGTGTGGACGTCATCGTCAACGCGGTGGGCATCTTCGCCGAACGCGCTGACGCAAGTTTCCACGCCCTCCACGTGAACGGCCCGTGCAACCTGTTCGCGCTCGCCGCACAGGCCGGTGTGCGGCGCGTGCTGCAGATCTCCGCCTTGGGCGCGGCCACCGATGCGCCGACCGCCTACCTTCGCAGCAAGGCACAGGGCGATGCCTGTGCCGCGGCCTTTCCGGGCGAGGCCATCATCGTGCGTCCATCACTGGTGTTCTCGCCTCGCGGCGCCAGCAGCCAGTTGTTCCTGCGTCTGGCCACGTTGCGCTGGCTGCCGCTCCCCGAAGCCGCTGCGCCGGTGCAACCGCTGCATCTGGATGACCTAGTGGATGGGCTGGCCGCACTGGTTGGACAGCCTGATCCGCCCCGGCAAATCGACGCCGTGGGACCGGCGCCGCTCGGTTTCGGTGATTACCTGCGAACGCTTGGCCGCAGCCTCGGGCATGCACCGCGCATCCTGCCACTCCCTGGCAGCGTCACCAGGATGCTTTCCGCCGCCCTGGCGCGCCTGCCGGGCAGCCTGCTCAGCCCCGATGCGCTGACCATGCTTGCGCGCGGCAATTACGCCGATCTCGGGCCATGGCAGCACCTGCTGGGGCGCCCGCCGCGCCCGCCAGAGCGCTTCATCGCGCCGGCGCAAGCAGCGGCCGTGCGCCGTGAAGCGGTGCTGGCCAACCTGTTGCCGCTGTTGCGCCTGTCGCTGTCTGTGACCTGGCTGGTGACGGCCTGGGTCTCTGCTTTCGTGTATCCGCGCGCGGCCAGCCTGGCATTGCTGGAGCGGGCCCATACGCCTGCGATCGTCGCCCCGCTGGCGCTGTATGGGGCCGCCGCGCTCGATGCGCTACTGGGCCTGGCGATGTGGCTACCGCGCGGGCGCGCGGCCGTCTATCGCGTGCAACTGGCCCTGATCGGCTTCTACACCGCGATCATCAGCCTGTGGTTGCCCGAGTACTGGGCGCACCCGTATGGCCCGGTGCTGAAAAACCTGCCGATGCTCGCGCTCATCTATGCATTGCTGCGTCTTGAACCCCACCGCGGAGGCTTGCTTGGACATCGTCGTCGTTAAGACCCTGCATATTCTCTCCTCGACGTTCCTGTTCGGCACCGGCGTGGGGACCGCGTTCTACCTGTTGTTCGCCAGCCGCGGCCGCGACCCGAAGGTGGTGGCGGCAGTTGCGCGCCTGGTGGTGGTGGCCGACTGGATTTTCACCGCGACCACGATTGTCTTCCAGCCAGCCTCGGGCCTCTACCTCGCCCACCGGCTCGGCGTGCCGCTGACCACGCCGTGGCTGTATTGGTCACTGGCCTTGTTCGTGATCGCCGCGCTGTGCTGGCTGCCGGTGGTCTGGCTGCAGATGCGGCTGCGCGATCTGGCCCAGGCCGCGGCAGATAGCGGCCAGCCTTTGCCACTGCGCTATGACGGCTATCTCGGTGCCTGGGCTGCGCTGGGCGTACCGGCGCTGTTCTCGTTCCTGACGATCTTCTACCTGATGACGGCCAAGCCCGCCCTCGGCTGAGGCGCGGGCGGGCTGGGCAG
>DATLJF010000056.1:0-13503 GCA_035539015.1 Stenotrophomonas sp.
TGGTTCACGCGAACACTGATGCGCGAGGCGCCAGCATGGCGCACGGCATTGGCGACGGCTTCGCGCACGATTCGATAGACCTCGTCCTGTTCGGCGGCCTGCCAGGCGATGGGCCGGCCACGAGTGCTGAACGTGTAGACGAGGTTTGGCGGCATTTCCAGCTTTTCAGGCAGCTCGCGCAGTGCTGCTTCCAGGTCGGCGGGCTCGGCCGCTTGTTGCCGCAGGTCACGGATACGGTCGCGACCTTCCACCAGCCCCGCGTTGGCCTGTTCAATTGCACGCGACAGCCCGGCCTTGGCCGCTTCGCTGTCGCCGCGCTCGAGCCGGGCGCGCGCGGCATCGACCAGGAACACCAGCGCTTGTATCGACTGCAGCAGGGTGTCGTGGAGGTCGCGTGCGATGCGTTCGCGCTCGCTGATGCGAGCGCGGTATGCACGCTGCAGACCGGCACGCGCACGGGCCACGCGCCAACGCACCAGCCACCAGACCAGCAACGATGCGACCACCAGGCAACCCAGCAGGAACCAGCCCGTTTGCCAGAACGCCGGCAGCACGCGCAAGGTGAAGCCGGTTTCCGGGCTCGCCGGCTGCGCGCCATCGCTGGCCACCAGGCGGAATCGATAATGGCCAGGTGCCAGCCGGCTGTACAACGCCTGGCGACGTGCGCCAGCGTCCTGCCAATCATCGTCCACGCCGTCCAGCCGGTAGCGGAACCGCCCCTGGTCGGGCCTGCGCAGGAATGCCGCGGTGTAATCGATGCGCAGGTCGCGGCTGCCCGCCGGCAAGGTCAGCGAGGAGGCTAGCGGAAGCGACTGGTTGTCCACGTGCACGCCCAGCACGACGGGTTGCACCGTTGGCCCGGCGCTGCGGTGCTGAAGTTCGCGCGGATCGATCCAGTGGACCCCGCGACTGGTCGCGAACCACACCCGGCCCTGGCCGTCGGCCGCCGCCACCGGCGAGGCGCCGCTCTGCTCGGCCGCGCCGCGCAGGCCGTCGAGCACGCCGAATCGATCAAAGCCAACGCGATAGGAAGGCTCGGCGCGCCAGCGCGCCATCTCGCTGGCGGGCACCCGGGTAACGCCCGGGCGGCCGAGGAACCAGGCCTCGCCATCGGCCAGCATGACAATGCCGGCAGTGCGTTCGAAGGTCTCGCCGCCGCGGCCCAGCAGGCGATGGAAGTGCTCGCCGATGCGCGCAGCCACGCCTTGTACGCCGCCAATCCACAGCTCGCCTTTCCATGCGCGCAGCACCGCGATGCGGCCGATGCCCGGTCCGTCTTCATCGAAATCACGATGTCCGTCGCGCTCGAACAGCCGGATGGTCTGCCCGGCATCGGACCACATCCGGCCTTGCGCATCCTCGGCCAACGCGCGTGGCGTGGTGCCCGCAGGCATGCCGTACTTGGCGTTCTGGGCCTCCCATTTGCCCTGGTACAGTCGCAGCAATCCACCGTTGACCTTGCTCAGCCACAGCCCGCCCTCGCGATCGCTGGCCATCGTGACGATTCGGCCGCTGCCCGCCACCTCCGGCGGCAGCGCCACCGGCGTGAGCCCGGCGCCCTCATTGCGCCATAGCCCGCCGCGGGCATCGCCTACCCACAGATTGCCGGCCAGATCGCGATGCAAGGCAGTCACGCCATCAGCTGCGCCGGCGACTTCCTGCACGCGCGCGCCGGTGGCCTGGTCCGGGTCCGCACTGACGCGCAACGGACCCTTGTCCGGATTGCCCGCCCAGATCCTGCCCGACGCATCGGCCTGGATCGAAAAGGCCTGATCGCGTCGCGGCAACTGGATCGGCGCCAGCGCGTTGTCTCGGAACCGATCCAGGCCGTTGGCGGTACCGGCCCAGAGGTTGCCTTCGCGATCCTCGAACAGCGTCCACACCACCTCGGAGGTCAATCCCTGCGCGGTCCCGAAGTATTCCGGCGAGGGCGCGGGATGGGCCTTGTCCGGCGCGTGCAGCCGCGACGGCGCGCGCACGCGCGCGATGCCGTCCGCGCCCGCGAGCCACATCACCCCATCGCGGTCGAAACGCAGGCCGGCACCCTGGAAATCGGCTGCAAGCCAGCTCGTGGTTACTCCGGGACGTCCTGGAACCGGCACGGCCTGCGCGAGCGGACGTACGCCCCACTCGTCCGCTGCCCACAGCGTGCCATCGCGCGCCTGGCTGAAAAACGGTTGCGTGATCGACTGCGGCACCACTTCGAATTGCGTCGCGCCCGGCGCCAGATGCGCGATCCGGGACTCGCCACCGTTGGCGAAGGCGACCCAGACGCCCTTCTGGCGGTCGATGAACAATCGCTGCGGCGACCACGCCGGATCGAAGCCGAACTCGCCGGCGGCTTTCCAGGTGTCGGTGGCCGGATCCAGATGCACGACTGCGACCGGCGTGGCGGCCCACAGGCGCTCTGCCGCATCGCGCCCCAACCCGATCACCGAGCCCCGGGGCATATCGTCGCGCTGGTAGGGGTAGTCCACTGGCCGTGGCCCGCCGACACGGCTCATGCCACCGCTGACGTAGCCGACCCACAGGCTGCCGTCCTGTTCGGCGAACACACTGAGGATGTCGTCATCCCGCATTGGCTGGGCGCCGATGCGGGTGATCCGCTCGAAGCGCAGGCCATCGAATCGATACAGGCCTTGTCGCGAACCCAGCCACAGGAAGCCGTCCGGCGTCTGCGCGATCGACATTACCTGCGCCGGCGCGCCCTGGTCCGGCGTCCATCGGTCATGCCGCAATTGCGATAACGCGCGGTCAGGCGCCAAGGCATGCGCCGTGGCGCAGCACCCGACCACGAGCATGGCCAGGCAAACCTTCAACAGCAGGCGCGCAAGGCCCTTCGTGTCGCCCAACCCGGGCAACGGCGCAACGGAGACCACAGAGGCCATGGAGGTGACGCCGTCAGAGGGAAGTGCCCGGCGATCTCCCCCGCCGGGATGGACCGGCAGGAGTATGGCGCAGCGGATGAGCCGCCGCACACGGCCGCTGACGACAACTCCCCCAAATGGTGGAACGGCAAGCACCCCTTCCCCGCGATGCCGGCCCGTGCGTACCGGACGATGCTGGTGCCCCGGGCGCCGGTGGCGCTTCCGGACCACGCCTCCCAGCCAAGGATCCTCGCCATGACGTCCTATCCCACCGCCCGAGATCCACTCACCGACCCCCTGCTCACGCCACAGAATGCAGCGGTGGTGATCATCGATTTCCAACCGGTGCAGGTGAGTTCGATCGCCTCGCGCGACAAGCGCCAGTTGGTGGCCAATGTCACCGCGTTGGCGCGTATCGCCAAGCTCTATGGCCTGCCGACCGTGCTCTCCTCGGTGAACGTTTCCACCGGCCGCAACCAGCCCACGATCCACCCACTTACCGAGGTCCTCGCCCACGTCCCCATCATCGACCGCACCGCGATCAACGCCTGGGAAGACCAGGACTTCGTGGCCGCGGTAAAGGCGACCGGGCGCAACAAGCTGATCATGGCCGCGCTGTGGACCGAGGTGTGCCTGGTCCATCCCGCCCTGGACGCCATCGCCGAGGGTTACGAGGTCTATCCGGTCGTCGATGCCTGCGGCGGCACCTCGCTGGAAGCGCACAACGCCGGCCTGGCCCGCTTGTTCCAGGCCGGTGCCAAGCCGACCAGCTGGGTGCAATTGATCTGCGAGCTGCAGCGCGACTGGAACCGCGAAGCCACCGTGCCCGGCTTTGCCGAGATACTGTTCGCGGTAGAGGGCCATTGACCATGCGCACGCTGACGATGGTCCTGCTGCTGGCTTTTTCCGCGCAGGCAGCGGCGCAGCAGGCAACGGTGCCGACGTTCTCGGACCGCTATGCAAAAACCCCGAGCGAGCTGGCCGCCCTCTCCCCCACGGGCGGCGCCGGGGGCTCCGGCAACGCCAAGGTGCAGGTGGTCACGCTGCTGGGTGATCCGGCCCGCCCCGGCCCTTACAGCCAGCTGCTGCGCGTGGCCCCACATGCATCCATTCCGGCGCATCATCATGCCGGTGACCGCAGCGGCGCGGTGTTGTCGGGCACGTGGCACTTCGGCTACGGCGACAGGTTCGACCCGGGCAAGCTCAAGACCTTGCCGCCCGGATCGATCTACACCGAGCCGGCCAATGTCGCCCACTTCGCCCGCACCGGCGACGAAGCGGTCACCGTGCTCATCACCGGCGTGGGCCCGACCGACACGGTGTACGAGAACCCCGCCGAAGCGCCGCCGGCCACCCACTGAGCGCGCCGCCGCCCCGACTCCCCCAAGAGGAACCTCCATGCAGATCGATCTGAAGCACAAGACCGCCATCGTCACCGGCTCGACCGCCGGCATCGGGCTTGCCATCGCCACCGGCCTGGCCGCGGCCGGCGCACGCGTGATCGTCAGCGGACGCACCCAGCAGCGCGTGGACGATGCGATCGCCAGTATTTCCCGCAACACGCCGCATGCCGAGGTATCCGGGGTCGCCGCCGACCTGGGCACGCGCGAGGGCGCGCAGGCATTGATCGCCGCCGTTCCGGCCACCGACATCCTGGTCAACAACCTGGGGATCTTCGAACCGAAGGCCTTCTTCGACATTCCCGACGAGGACTGGTTGCGGTTCTTCGAAGTGAACGTGCTCAGCGGCGTTCGCCTGGCCAGGCACTACGCCCCGGGCATGGCGCAACGTGGCTGGGGTCGCATTCAATTCATCTCCAGCGAGTCGGGCGTGCAGATTCCCGCGGAGATGGTCCACTACGGCGTCAGCAAGACCGCGCAACTGGCGGTCTCGCGCGGGCTGGCCGAGTCACTGGCCGGCACCGGGGTGACGGTCAATGCCATTCTGCCGGGGCCGACGCGATCCGAAGGGGTTGCCGACTTCTTCGGCAAGATCGCGCTGGAAAAGGGCATCTCCCAGGCCGAGGTCGAACGCGACTTCATTGCCACCCACCGCCCCAGCTCGCTGATCCAGCGCCTGGCCACGGTGGATGAAGTGGCCAACCTGAGTGTCTACCTCGCCTCCGAGCAAGCCTCGGCCACCACCGGCACGGCCGTGCGCGTGGATGGCGGCGTAGTGCGCTCGGTGGTGTGAGCGCACGCCGCGTTCAATCGTCGAGCCGCACCAACCCGCGTCGCAGCGCAATCTGGAAGGCCTCGGTGCGGTTGCTGGCATCGATCTTCTCGAAGATGCGGGTCAGGTGCGACTTGACGGTCTCGGCCGAGATGCCCATCTCGTTGGCGATCCGCTTGTTCTCCCAGCCGCGCGCCAACGCGGTGAGGATGGTCAGTTCACGCGCGGTCAGTGCTTCCTCGCCGATGTGCCGGGAAATCTCCTGCGACACGGCCGCCGACACGCAGCGCTTGCCCTGCGCGATCGTGCGCAGCGCCTGGATCAGCTCGCCGCGCAGCGAGCTCTTCAACAGGTAGCCGTAGGCGCCGGCCGCCATCGCCTCGCGCGCATTGCCATCGCCGCCATAAGTCGTCAGCACCGCCGCCCTGGCCGCGGGAAACTCACCGCGCAGCCGGCGAATGAACTCGATGCCGTTGCAGCCGGGCATCTGCAGGTCCACCAGCACGACATCCGGCAGCAGGCGGCGGAACAATGCCAGGCCGCTGTCGACATCGCCCGCCTCGCCCACCACTTCCAGATCCGGCTCGACCTCGAGCATGGCGCAGATGCCTTCGCGGACCAGGGGGTGATCGTCGATCGTCAATATCCGGATGGTCATGTCCCACTCCGCCCCGCCTGGGTCGTACGCGAGGCAATGTACTCCATTCCCCGGGCCCGCCGGCCATCCCCCAAATGGAGGACGCGCACGCACCCAATCCCTGCGATGCCCGCCACCGGCCACTGGCCGAAGCTGGTGTCGTGGGCGGCAGCGACGCGCGCCCGGAGAAGCTGCCATGGACTCACTGGGGCCGGTCTATCCACCCGCGCATACCGCGCTGCTGCTGGTGGACCCGTACAACGACCTGCTCACTGCCGGCGGCAAGCTCTGGCCGCGGCTGGCCGAAGTGGCCGAGGCCGTGGACCTGCTGCCGAACCTGCGCCGGATCCGCCAGGCCTTGCGCTGCGCCCGCTGGCCCCTGTTCTTCGTCCCCCATCATCGCGCCACGCCACACGACTTTGACCGCTGGCAGCACCCTACCCCGTATCAACAGGCGACTGCGCAGGCGCAAGCCTTCCTGAAGAACAGTTGGGGTGGGCAATGGCATGCGGACTTCATCCCGGCCCCTGGCGACTCCGTGGCCAAGGAACACTGGGGCAACAATGGTTTCGTCGGTACCGACCTGGATCTGTTGTTGAAGCAACAGCACATCAGCCACGTCGTCATCGTCGGGCTGATCGCCAACCTTTGCGTGGAAACCACCGCCCGCCATGCCAGCGAACTGGGCTACCACGTCACCCTGGTCACCGATGCCACCGCTGCGCTGAGCCACGACGCCCTGTTCTACGCCCACGAAATCAACGGGCCAAGCTATGCCCATGCCCTGCTGACCACGCGTGAGTTCCTGGCGCGCGTGCCCTTCACCACCGATCCCCAAGAGGAATCCCCATGAAAACCCTGCTTCGCTCCTTCCAGTACGCCGCCGTTGCGCTACTGGCCTTGCTCGCCGTATCCACCGCGCAGGCGGCCAACGACCCGATCCAGAGCCATTCGGCCGAGGTCAACGGCGTCACCCTGCACTACCTGCAGGCCGGCCACGGCAGCGGCACCCCGGTGGTGCTGCTGCATGGCTATGCCGAGACCAGCCATATGTGGCGCCCGCTGATGAAGCAGCTGGCCGCCAACCACGTCGTGATCGCACCGGACCTGCGCGGTGCCGGGGGCTCGTCCAAACCGCAAGGCGGCTACGACAAGAAGAACATGGCCCAGGACATCCATGCCCTGGTGCAGTCGCTCGGCTACCCCAAGGTCAAGATCGTCGGCCATGACATCGGCCTGATGGTCGCCTATGCCTATGCGGCCCAGTACCCCGACCAGGTCGAAAGCGTGGTGCTGATGGACGCCTTCCTGCCGGGCGTCGGCGATTGGACCAAGGTCTGGTTGCTGCGCGACCTCTGGCATTTCCATTTCTATGGCGAGGTCCCGCTCAAGCTGGTCGATGGCCGCGAACGCATCTATTTCGAACACTTCTGGAACGACTTCGCCGCCGATCGCACCCATTCGGTCTCCGAGGCAGACCGGCAGTTCTATGCCGCCCAGTACGCCCAGCCGGGCGGCATGCGCGCCGGCTTCGAGTACTTCCGCAACTTCGAGCAGGACGCCAAGGACTTCGCCGGCTTCGCGCGTACGCCGCTGCAGATGCCGATGTTGGTACTGGCGGGCGAGAAGGCCGGCGGCCAGTTCCTGATCGACCAGGGGCGGCTGGTCGACAGCAACGTCGAAGGCATCATCATCAAGGGCTCGGGCCATTGGCTGATGGAAGAGGCGCCGGAGCAGACGATTCCTGCGCTGGTGTCGTTCCTCGACAAGTAAGGCGCCAGGGGGCACCGGAACCCTGCCAAGTCGCAGGCCGCGCGTGGCAATATTGCGCGGCCGATTGGTCGTCCTGACGGCTTGATCGCGCGTCCAACTTCCCCCCACCCCACAAAAGGATGTCCTCGATGGCACGCTCCTCGAAGCGCTTTGCCCATACCGTCGCCAAGCTGGTGTTGCTGGGCATCGCAGCCACGCTCCCACTAGCCACCCTGGGCAAGCCGCCGGTCACCCCGAAGCCCACCGTGGTCCTCGTGCATGGTGCCTTTGCCGATGCCTCCAGCTGGAACGGGGTGATCGAACGCCTGCAGGCCAAGGGCTATCACGTGGTTGCCGCGCCGAACGAACTACGCAGCGTCAAAGGCGACGCCGCTGAAGTCGCCACCCTGGTCAAGCGCATTCCTGGCCCGGTCGTGCTGGTCGGCCACTCCTACGGTGGCTCGGTCATCAGCACCGCGGCCGATGGCCTGAGCAACGTCAAGGCGCTGGTGTACGTGTCTGCCTTCGCGCCGGACGTCGGTGAAAGTTCGGCGCAGCTTGCCGGCAAGTTCCCGGGCAGCACCCTGGGCCCGGCGCTCGCCGCGCCGGTGCCGCTGGCACAGGGCGGCAACGACTTGTATATCCAGCAGGACAAGTTCCGCGCCCAGTTCGCCGCCGACGTACCGGTGGCGCAGGCCCGGCTGATGGCCGCTGGCCAGCGCCCGATCACCGATGCCGCATTGAACGAGGCGAGCACGGTGGCCGCGTGGAAGACGATCCCGGCCTGGTTTATCTATGGCAGCGCGGACTTGAACATCCCGCCGGCGTCGTTGGCCTTCATGGCCAAGCGTGCACAGGCCAAGGCGTCCGAAGAGATCAAGGGCGGCTCGCACGTGGTGATGGTTTCCCATCCTGATGCAGTGGCCCAGCTGATCGAGAAGGCGGCCGGTTCGAACTGATCACAATAGAAATGCAAGGCCGCTGGCAACACGCCAGCGGCCTGGTTCGCGAGCAACTCGCCAAAAGGGGACCGGCTGGTGACGTCGTGACCGGCGCCACACAGACCTTGACGCCCCACTGCACCCCGCCCAGGCATCATCGGCCTCAGCCTGAATGAGCAGAGGCCCGCTTTGGACGCGCTACTCCTTTCCCGGATCCAGTTCGGGTTCGTCATCAGCTTCCACGTCCTGTTCCCCGCCTTCACCATCGGCACGGCGAGCTGGCTGGCCTTTGTCGAGTGGCGATGGCTGCGCACCAAGCTGCCGGTCTGGCGCGAGCTTTATTTCTTCTGGCAGAAGATCTTCGCCGTCTCCTTCGGCATGGGCGTGGTCAGCGGTATCGTCATGTCCTTCCAGTTCGGCACCAACTGGCCGCGGTTGAGCGAGGTGGCCGGTACCGTCATCGGCCCGCTGCTGATGTACGAAGTGCTCACTGCCTTTTTCCTGGAAGCCAGCTTCCTCGGCGTGATGATGTTCGGGTGGGGCCGCGTGCGACCCAGCCTTCACTTCTTCTCCACCTGCATGGTGGCGCTGGGCACCTTGTTCTCGACCTTCTGGATCCTGGCATCCAACAGCTGGCTGCACACCCCGGCCGGCTACCGCGTGGTGGGCGGCATCGTGCACCCGGCCGATTGGTGGCAGATCGTGTTCAACCCCTCGTTCCCGTACCGCCTGACCCACATGGCGCTGGGCTCGTTCATCACCACCTGCTTCGTCATAGGCGGCGTTGGCGCCTGGTACCTGCGCCGCGGCCAGCATGTCGATGCCGGCCGCCGAATGCTGCTGGCCGCCGTGGGCTTTGCCGCGATCACGGTACCGATACAGATATTCGTCGGCGACATGCACGGCCTGAACACCCTGAAGCACCAACCGATGAAGATCGCCGCGGTCGAAGGGCATTGGCGAGACCACGCCGGCAACAATGGCGTGCCGCTGGTGGTGTTTGGCCTGCCCGACGAGGAGAACGAGCGCAACCGGATGGAAGTGGCGATCCCGCGGCTTGGCAGCTTGATCCTCACTCACTCATGGGAAGGCAGGATCGCGCCGCTCACCAGCGTGCCGGCCAGCGACCGGCCGCCAGTGACGCCGGTGTTCTTCGCCTTCCGCATCATGGTGGGCCTGGGCTTGTTGATGCTGTTGCTGGCCTGGACCTCGGCGATCCAGCTCTGGCGCGGGCGGCTGTTGCAATCGCCATGGCTGTTGCGCGGCTGGAACTGGATGCTGCCGGCCGGATTCGTCGCCCTGCTCTGCGGCTGGTTCGTGACCGAAATGGGACGCCAGCCCTGGGTGGTCTATGGCTTCTTGCGCACGGCCGATGCCGTCGGCCCCCAGAGCGCATGGATGACGGCGGTATCGCTGGCGGTCTACGTTGCCGGCTATGCCTTCGTATTCGGCTGGGGCATCTGGTACCTGGTGAAGATCGTGCGCCAGGGCCCGAGTACCGGCGACCACAGCCCGCCGCTGGATGGGAGCCATACCCCAGCGCGCCCCTTGTCGGGCGCCGACGAAACGCTGGAGGAACATTGACATGGGCGAGATGGCGACATGGCTGCCGGTGGCGTGGTTCCTGGTGATTGGTTTTGGCGTGCTGATGTACGTGCTGCTGGACGGCTTCGTCCTCGGCATCGGCGTGCTTGCACCGCTGGCCAAGAGCGAGGATGACCTCGACCTGATGATGAACACCGCCGCCCCCATCTGGGACGGCAACGAGACCTGGCTGGTACTCGGCGGCGCCGGGCTGCTGGCCGCCTTTCCCAAGGCCTACGCGGCGCTGCTGTCGGCGCTGTACCTGCCAGTGCTGTTGATGGTGATGGCGCTGGTGTTTCGCGGGGTCGCCTTTGAGTTCCGCTTCAAGGCGCAGCGCTCACGAAAATTGTGGAGCGTGGGTTTCGCCCTCGGCTCGCTGCTGGCCACCTTCGCCCAGGGCGTCATTCTTGGTTCCCTGGTGCAAGGGCTGCCGCTGGAAAACGGCATCTACACCGGCGGACCGTTCGGCTGGTTCAGCCCGTTCTCGATGTTGACCGGCGTGGCGCTCGTCGCCGGCTACGCCTTGCTCGGCAGCACCTGGTTGATCCTCAAGACCACCGGCCCGGTGCAACAGCAGGCACGGCAGCTGGCCAAGCCGCTGGTGCTGGCGGTGATCGTGTTCATGGGCCTGGTGAGCAGCTGGCTGCCTTTCCTGAGCTCCCACCTGATGCAACGCTGGTTCACCAGCGGGCACTTCTGGTGGCTCTCGCCGGTGCCGGTGCTGACGCTCTGCGTCGCGCTCTGGTTGTGGCGCAGCGCCGCCCATCCACAGCGCGACCTGCCACCATTCCTGTTGAGCCTGGCGTTGTTCGTGCTGGGTTTTTTCGGCCTGGTGCTGGGCATGTGGCCCTACCTGCTACCGCCCTCGCTGACGCTATGGCAGGCGGCGGCGCCGCCTTCCTCGCAAGGCTTCACGATGGTCGGGCTGGCGGTGTTGTTGCCGGTGATCCTCGGCTACACCCTCTGGTCCTACCGCATCTTTCGCGGCAAGGTGCTCGCCGGCGCTGGTTACCATTGAAGCTAACGCGCCCCACACCCAGCGACGCGGTTATCATCCCCACGCTGGATAAGCCGTCGGAAGCATCTGGCGGCCGCTGGGGGGCGGCACCGGGTCACTGCACCTGAAAGGAGCTACCACCAAGCGAACTCACCGACTTGGAGATGGAGCCCTGATGCACCCTCGTTCGTTGCTGTTCCTCGCCTGCCTGGCCACCGCCGGCCTTCCGCTTCACGCTTGCGCCGCACCCGCGACGACTGAGCCGGCGCCGCCGTCGCTGGGCGCCCTGCTTGATGCGCAAACCCAACAAGTGGTCGTGCGCGACCCGGAACTACGCACGATCCTGGGCATCTCGGGCGATGGTATTGATCTCTCCGGCCAGCTGAGCGATGTATCGCTGGCGCGCCGCGACGTGCTGCGCCAGCTGCTGCGCGACAACCTGGCCGCGCTGCAGGCGCGCGCCAAGCAAGTGCCCCCCACCGGGCAGGACCGATGGAGCCTGGGCCTGGCGAACTGGTTCTACCAGGCACAGATCGACCTGATGGCCCCGGACTGGGCACCGGCCTGGTTGCCCGCCGGTGCAACGACTTATGCCGTGGACCAGCTTTTCAGCATTCCGGTGACGCTGCCGCAGTTCATGGAGAACCAGCACGCCGTGCGCGATGAGGCCAGCGCCCTGGCCTACATTTCGCGACTGCACGCCATCGCCGGCAAGCTCGACCAGGTGCGCGCGAATTTCGACCTGCAGGCCGACAAGGGCGTGCTGCCGCCGCAAGTCGCGCTGGAAGGCGCTGCCTCCCAGATCCGCAGCCTGCTCGCGCCGGCGCCGGCTGATAGCCGACTGGTTGTCGCCCTGCGCGGCAAGCTGGCGAAGACTGCTTTGCCACAGGCGCGTCGCGACGAACTGCTGGCGCAGGCAACGGCCGCAGTGCAAACCGACACCAACCCCGGCTACGCGCGACTGCTGGCGCGCCTGGACCAGGCCATCGCCACCCATCCCGGCAACCACGGCGTGTGGGCACTGCCCGGCGGCGACGCCTACTACGACGCCGCGCTGCGCTGGAACACCAGTACCAACCTGGACGCCGAACAGATCCACCAGTTGGGCCTGTCCGAAGTGGCGCGCATCCAGCACGAGATGGATACCAAGCTGCGCGCACAGGGCATGCGCAAGGGCACCGTCGGCGAGCGCATGGCGGCGCTGACCAAGGACCCGCGTTTCCAGTACGCCGACTCGGACGCCGGGCGCGCCGAAGTCGTGGCCGATATCCACCACGCGCTGGACAAGCTGCAGCCGCAAGTACCGAAGTACTTCGGCCATCCGCCGAGCCAGCCGCTGGAAGTGCGCCTGGTGCCGGCCGAAGCGCAGGCCACCGCGCCGGGCGCCTATTACCTGCCCCCGGCCATGGACGGTTCGCGCGGCGGTCTGTTCTTCATCAACCTGGGCAACCGCGAAGCCAACACGCGCTGGAGCCTGCCCACGCTGACCTACCACGAAGGCTCGCCCGGCCATCACTTCCAGATTTCCATCGGGCAGACGCTCAAGGATCTGCCGCTGCTGCGGCGCAGCCTCAACCCCAGCGCCTTTACCGAAGGTTGGGCGCTGTACGCCGAACAGCTGGCGGCCGAAATGGGGCTCTACCAGGACGACCCCTGGGGCGACATCGGCCGGCTGCGCGCCGAGTTGTTCCGTTCGGTGCGCCTGGTGGTGGACACCGGCCTGCACCGCAAGCGCTGGACGCCAGAACAGGCGATCGACTACATGCACGCGCAGACCGGGATGTCGGTGCCCGAAGTGCGCACCGAGGTCTACCGCTACCTGGTGCAGCCGGGACAGGCCTGTTCCTACAAGGTTGGCCACTTGAAGATGGTCGAGCTGCGCGAACGCGCCCGCAAGCAATTGGGCGACCGCTTCGATATCCGCGCCTTCCACGATTTGGTGCTGGATAACGGCGCGATGCCGCTGGCGGTACTGGAAGCGGCGGTGGATGACTGGATTGCCGGCGGCGGAAAGGCGTCGAGTCCGGAATGAGTCGATGGGCGGGGCTGGGCATCTGCCCTACCCGCCGCCGCCCCGAGGCGCTGCTTCGCTCGCACGAAGCAGCGCCCCGCGGCACAGCCTCCTATCAGAACGTCCAGCCCACTCGGGTGTACCAGAATCCGCCATTGAACCCATATGGCGAGTGCACCGGATACTCGGCGCCCGCTATATCGCCCCACGGATTATCGTCGGGCGTCTCGTCGAACAGGTTCTGCGCGCCGACGTTGATGTACAGGCCGGAGGCGAACTTCCAGCCCACTTCGGCGTCAACGATAAAGGTGCTGCCGCCGTAGATCGGCAGCCCGCCATCGGCGGCGGAGATCACACCGCTGTCGAGGTGATCCTCGTACCAGGAGCCGTAGTAGCCCAGGCGCAAGTTGGCGTGGAAGATTTCGCGCTGGTGGTTGATGTTGAAGAACCCCTTGGTCTTGGGCAAGGAGTGCTCCAGCTTGTACACGCGCGCCTCGTCAACGAAGTCGGTGTTGAAGCGGTCCACCTCGGTGCGGTTGTAG
>DATLJF010000057.1:0-10511 GCA_035539015.1 Stenotrophomonas sp.
AGCGACACGTTCGCCGGCATGATCGAGCGCCCGCCACCGGACCGATGGCTTTGGCTGCGGCGAGTTCGCCTGCTTCGTGCGCAACGACACTGGCAAAGACTGAAGGACGCCCAGGAAGCATTGCGGCAAAAAGCAGACGAACTCGAACAGCGATGCGAGACCGAATGGCTGGCCCGCGACCGATGCCTGGCGCGGGCCGATGCAGGCACGGCGCAGTACGCGCTGTTGCTGCGGCGCGCGCAGGCGCATGCACGCGATGCCCAAGCCGCGGCCAGCGAGGCCGGCGTTGCATCGCACCAGCTCGCTCAGCTGGGGCTGGCTGTGCAGGAAGCACGGCGCCTACTGGAGAAAGCCAAGCGTCTGCTGGAGGATGCGCCGCTCCCGTAAGGAGCGACGCCCGCTACGCCAACGTCGTGTTTACGAGCCCTTGCCCATCGAAGCCGCCGAGCCCGCCATCGTCATCAACGGCTGCAGCATGCTGGTGACATCACTGATGGCGGACTGCACCGTCGACAGGACCTGGCCAAAAAGCTCCATGGCCTTGCTCAGCCATTCCATGCCGGACTGCCCGCCTCCCTGTTCGCCACCAGCACCCTGCGCACCGCCAGCGCCCTGCCCACCACCGCCTTCCTGCCCGGTCCCACCCGCTGCTTGCGCGCCGTCGGCGCTTGCCGCGCTACCGGCAGCGGGTGCGCCACCGGCCGTCTGCATGCCGCCGTCGAGCGCCGATCCCGCGGGCCCCATGGGGTCGCCGCGGGTGCCGGGCATCTGCGCCATCGCGCCCATCCCCGCTGCACCGTGGCCTTGCGCGTTCAAGTAGCTGGTTCCCAGGTTTTGCGCGCCGGGCGCCGCCCCCATGAGGCCAGCGGTACCCGCACCGCCTACGCCACCCAGGTTCATCCCGCCGATGTTGCGCGACGCCAGACCTCCGGGTGCCATGCCCCGATCAGCGCCGCCGGCCACGTTCATTGCTTTCATCGCGTTCATTGCATCACCTCCGTCAGGGGTGACGCATATTTAGCGCGAAGGCCAGGCGCGGTGGTCCTACAGGGGTATTACCTGCTTGCCGATCCAGCGGGTAAATATCTGCGTGAAGCTCGCGCTGCCCTGGACGGCCGATTGCACCTCCGTGTTCTCCCTGGAGATTACCGATGAAAGTCAAATCGAACTCGCCGAAGAAGTGGCATTCCCCAGCGACGACTGTGAAGAAGGAATCGGCAGACAGGGGAAAACCGAGCCTGGCTGACCCCGGTAGCAGGAGATCCACTGCATCGCCGCTGCGGACGCCTGACCGCGGATACAAGCACGGCATGCAAGGCACTTCCACCGACAAGCGGCAACAAACACAGCATCCACACGGGAATATGCCTGGCACTCGCAAGCCGGCGGCTACGTCGCCTGGCAGCGAGAGCGAGGAACTGGTTCGCGGCTACGACGGGCAGCCCGCGCTTGCCCCGGAACTCGGATCCCTTCCCAAGCCGTACACGGGCAACTACACACCAGGCACGCCACTGCCGACAGCTCCGCAGCCCGAGAGCTTCTGGCACATCCTCTCCGATACCCTGGAGAACCCCGCTGCCCGGGCGTATCAGACGTGGACGCAAATCGGCGCCTGGGTTTTCAAGGGTCGCGACGCGACCCCCGAGGAGATAGCGACCGCCAGGAAAATCGCAATGCCGGTGGACATAGCTGCCAAGGTCTTGGCCCCTGAGATTTTCGGAACGGCCGCTGGCGTCGGCACCGCCGTCGACGTCACCGAGCAGTGGGCAACGACTGGCACGGTGGATCCAAAAACCCTGATCGGATCGATCCAGTCGGTGGCCCAACCGGGCCAAGGCGGCAAGATCTCAAGCACTGCTGGCACGCCAACGGCGGCGGCCGGGAAAAGCAAGTCATTCAACCCCCCCACACGGCAACCGGATGGCAAGATCGGCTACGTCCTCAGCCCCACTGGCGCACCCCGGCTTGGCAAGGAAGGTGATGCTGCAGCGGCCAAGCCACGAGCCGACGCACCGCCGTCAACCACGCATTTCGGCACGAGCACCGGCGCCGAAAGCACCCACACACCCACCTCGTTTCGTTCGAGTTTCAATCTGCGCACCGCATACGTACCCAGCACTGGAAAAGTCGATTACCAGGAATTCGCACGCGATGAGACCTACCGGCAACGACCGCCGTCCGGCGCCGATGACTACTTCGATATAGCGATTACCGCAGACGGCTATAACAGCAACTATCGTGGCAAGGGCATGGAAGCGATTGTGCTGCACGGATCGCCGTCGCGCTCGGGCGGTAACGAGCGCCTTTTCTACCAACGCGGTCGGGACGTCAAGGTCGTGTTCCAGCCGACCGATCCGTCCGCGTCGGGAGCTGCCGACGATGCTCCTTACACTCAATTCCAGAAGATGGACTTTGCCAAGGATGTGTCGGGCGCCGAGCTGGTCGACCGCCTTCGCCAGGAACAGCACCTCGACCTGGTCTCGAGCAAATACGGAGGCACCGCCGCCGATGCCCCGCTGTATCTGCTTGCCTGCTCCGCCTGTCGTGGCGGCTCGGAGTCGACCGCCCAGCAGTTGGCCGATGCGACGGGGCGGGAGGTTCGCGCTCACTCCCGCTTCCCCATTCGCGTCGTCAATCCCAATCTTCTTTCCCACCCCGGTGCGGCGCCCCTGGCGTCGTTACCGGCTTCGCGCATACTGGCTCACATGCGCAACGCGTTTAGGCCACACCGCACACGCATGAATCAACTGGTGCACACCAAGTTCAGGCCTGACCCAGAGGCAGCCGCAGACGCGCAGGCGTTGCGTGAGGCGAATCCCAATCGTCGGCCGAGTATTCAGATCTTCCCGAGGCCGGAGTACTCCACGTTTACACCCACGCAGGGATCCACTGCCGCCACCTCGAAGACTGGCCTTTCCATGCCCTCGGCACCGCCAACGGACTGGGCCGGGTCGTCGGCGTCGTCCCCGGTTCCGCCCCCGCAGCCGGGCAGCAGCGGCCTGAAGGGCGACGCCTTCTTCGACCATGTCCCGCCGCCGCGCCCCCCCACCAAGTTCCTGCTGATGAAGCCAGCGCCGATTGCTCAGCACCCGGTGCTCACCAGCAGTACGTCGGGGTCCAGCGTGGGTTCGTTCACCATGAGCCAAGCGGCCACGGAGAAGGAAACGGCGGTATAGATCACGCCGGCATCAGGAACCCGGCGTGAAGCGCGCCACCAGGTCGTAGAAGCTGCCGAGGAACACCTGCCGGACCCACGTCACCGCTTGCTCGCCACGCCAGGTCCGGCGCTCGATCACCAGGCAGGCGGTGCCCTCGGCCGCCTCGAGCAGGCTGGCCTGGGTGATATCTGCATTGACGGCACTGATGCGATGTTCGGCGCGCGTCCACGGCACGTGGCGCAATAGCCAGCTGCCCGGGGCGTGCGTGGCGAAATCCGCCGCCGTGGCCGAGGGCACGACGAGCGGATCGATCAATCGATGCTCCAGGGCAAACGGCCGGCCGTCGGCAAGGTGCCGGCTGTCCAGCGCCAGGACCCGCCCGCCCGGACCCAGCGCCTCCTCTTCGGCACGCCCGGCACGCGGACGCCGCAATTGTCGCTGCAGGAGTTCGAAGCGATAGTCCAGCCCGCGCGCGCGCACTTCGGCTTCGATGTCCGGAATCTGCAGCGCCACCTGCTCCAGATGCGGATGCGGGCGCGCCACGAACGTGCCGGCGCGCCGGCGGCGCTCGATCAGGCCCGCGTGCGCCAACTGGGTGAGCGCTTTATTCACCGTCATCCGCGAACAGGCGTACTCGGCCATCAGCGCATGCTCGTTGGGAATGCGATGCCCAGGCATCCATTCACCGCTGAGGATGCGGTTCCGGATGTCGTCGCGGATGCGCTGGTGCAATGTGCCGGTGGCCACCGCCGCGGCGAGTATTTCGCTCATCCGAGCGTCCGCAGCAGGCCCGCCAGCACCTGCGCGTAGCGCGCCGCGATGCGCTCGCGCTCGACGTGGCGACCTTCGCGGACCAGGGCACGTCCGTCACGCCATACCGAGCGTACTGCGCCAGTGCGCGCGGCGAAGATCCAGCTATCCAGCCAGGCATCGCCCTGCCGCGCGAGCAAGGCCGTGTGCCGGGTGTCCAGTTCAACCAGGTCAGCCGGCGCGCCCACCGACACGCCGCTGGCCACGCCCAGTGCCTGCGCGCCACCGACCAGGGCCTGTCCCAGCAACCATGCACCGCTCGATGCCCCGCCCTGGGCCAGCACGTTGCGCCCGCGCCAAGCCAATCGCTGGCCGTACTCCAGCAAGCGCAGTTCTTCGGCGGCATCGATCAGCACGTTGGAATCGGAACCGACGCCGAAGCGGCCACCGGCGGCAGCGAAGTCGCGCATCGGGAACAGACCGTCGCCGAGGTTGGCCTCGGTGATCGGACACAGGCCCGCCACTGCGTCGCGCGCCACGATGCCCTGCCACTCGGTGTCGAGCACATGGGTGGCATGCACCAGGCACCAGCGCGCATCCACTGGCGCATGCGCCAGCAGCCATTCGACCGGGCGCTGCCCCGACCAGGCCACGCAGGCCTCGACCTCGCGCAGCTGCTCGGCAATATGGATGTGCACCGGACCATCATTGAGCGGCAGCAGCGCGGCAAGTTCTTCCGGCGTGACCGCACGCAAGCTGTGCGGGGCGATGCCGAGCACCGCATCGGGCAGCGGCGCCAGCGCTTGACGGCAGCCGTCGAGCAAGCGGGCGAAGCCGTCAACGTCATGGATCAACCGCCGCTGCGCGGGATTGGGCGGTGCGCCGCCGAAATCGGCGTGGGCATAGAACACCGGCAGCAAGGTCAGGCCGATGCCGCTGGCGTGCGCCGCGGCGGCTACGCGTGCCGACATTTCCGCCGGGTCGGCATGCGCGCGGCCATCGGCGGCGTGATGCAGGTAATGGAATTCGCCGACGCGGGTGAAGCCGGCCTCGAGCATCTCGATATAGGCCAGCTCGGCGATGGCCTGGAAGCTGTCCGGATCCAGCCGCTCAAGGAAGCGGTACATCAGCTCGCGCCAGCTCCAGAAGCTGTCGCCGCTGCGCCCGCCGACCTCGGTCAGCCCGGCCATGCCGCGCTGGAACGCGTGGCTGTGCAGGTTAGCCAGCCCCGGCACGACCACGCCGAGGCGCTCGTCGCCAGGCTCGGCCGGCACCCCCGTTTCGACCGACTGCCAGCGACCGTGGCTGGCGCGCAGGCGCACCGAGTGAGCCCAGCCATCGGGCAGCCAGGCGTGCTCGGCCCACAGGCCCTGTGCGCGCTGCACGGGTGCGATTTGTGCTGGGGAGATTTGCTGCATCGCCACTGGACACCCTCCTTTGCCGGCTCTTATTGTATAGACATATCAGACCCGGCCACATCACAGGGATCGCCACGACATGCACTGCGACACGCTCTGGCACAACGCCCACCTGGCCACCCTCGCCGGCTCGCAGGGCCTGGATATCGTGCGCGATGGCGTGCTCGCCTGCCATGAGGGCCGCATCGTGTATGCCGGTGCCGCCTCGTCGGCGCCGGCACTGGACGCCGCCGAGCGCATCGACTGCGGCGGGCGCTGGATCACCCCTGGCCTGATCGACTGCCACACCCACCTGGTCTACGCCGGCAATCGTGCCAACGAGTTCGAGCAACGCCTGCAGGGCGCCAGCTATGCCGATATCGCCCGTGCCGGCGGCGGCATCGTTGCCACTGTGCGCGAGACGCGCGCCGCCGACGAAAGCGCGCTGCTGGCCGCCTCGCTGCCGCGCCTGGACGCCATGCTGGCCGAAGGCGTGACCACGATCGAAATCAAGTCCGGCTATGGCCTCACCCTGGAAGACGAGAGCCGGCAGTTGCGCGTAGCCCGCACGCTGGGGGAACTGCGCGCGGTCGAAGTAGTGCCGACCTTCCTCGGCGCGCATGCGGTGCCGCCGGGCGCGCAGGCACAGGCGTACATCGACCAGGTCTGCGAACAGATGATCCCGGCCATCGCCGCGCAAGGCCTGGCCGAGGCGGTGGATGTGTTCTGCGAAGGCATCGGCTTTTCGCATGCGCAGGCCGCGCAGGTGTTCGCCGCCGCACGCGAGCACGGGCTGGCGGTCAAGATCCACGCCGAGCAACTGAGCAACCAGCACGGCGCCGAACTGGCCGCGCGCTTCGACGCGCTGTCGGCCGACCATATCGAGCACCTGGACGCCGCCGGCGTCGCCGCCATGGCCGCTGCCGGCACCGTGGCGGTGCTGCTGCCGGGGGCCTTCTACTTCACCCGCGACACCCTGGTGCCGCCGATCGCGGCGCTGCGGGCGGCCGGCGTGCCGCTGGCCCTGGCCACCGACTGCAATCCGGGCACCTCGCCGCTGACCAGTCCGCTGCTGGCAATGAACATGGCGGCCACGCTGTTCCGCATGACGGTGGATGAATGCATCGCTGGTTTCACCCGCGAAGCGGCGCGCGCGCTCGGCCGCGGCGAACGCCTGGGTCGGCTGCGCGAGGGCTTCGCGTGCGACCTGGCGATCTGGGACATCGACGCCCCGGCCGACCTGGTCTACCGCATGGGCTTCAATCCGCTGCACGCGCGGGTCTGGCGCGGTCGCAGCCCGCACGACAAGTCAACCGATACACGGAGATTCGCATGAGTTCCCCCCTCGTCCTGCGCCCCGGCGCTGTCAGCCTGGCGCAATGGCGCGACCTTTACCGCGGCGCCGAGGTGCGCCTGGATCCGGCGGCCATGCCGGCGGTCGAACACAGCGCGCAGGCGGTGGCGGCCATCGTCGCCCGCGGCGAGCCGGTCTACGGCATCAATACCGGCTTCGGCAAGCTTGCCAGCGTGCGCATCGAGCGCGATGACCTGGAACAGCTGCAGCGCAATATCGTCTTGTCGCATGCCGCTGGCGTCGGCGAGCCGATGCCACGCGCGGTGGTGCGACTGATGCTGGCCTTGAAGCTCACCAGCCTGGCGCAAGGCGCCTCCGGCATCCAGCCGCGCACGCTGGCGCTGCTCGAAGCGCTGCTGGTGCATGACGTGATTCCAGTGATCCCTTGCCAGGGCTCGGTGGGCGCTTCCGGTGACCTGGCGCCGCTGTCGCACATGGCCGCGGTAATGATCGGCGTGGGCGAGGCGTTCTTCGCCGGGCAACGACTGACGGCGGCCGAGGCGTTGGCACGCGCTGGGCTCGACCCGATCGTGCTCGGCGCCAAGGAAGGGCTGGCGCTTCTCAATGGCACCCAGTACTCCACGGCGTACGCGTTGGCCGGACTGTTCGAGATCCAGACCGTTTTCACCGCCGCGCTGGTTACCGGTGCCTTGTCGGTCGAAGCGGCCAAAGGCTCGGACACGCCGTTCGACCCACGCATCCATGCCCTGCGCCGGCAGCCTGGCCAGATCGCGACTGCGCAGGCGTTGCGCGCGTTGATGGCAGGTTCGGCGATCCGCGAATCGCACCGCCAGGGCGATGTGCGCGTCCAGGATCCCTACTGCCTGCGCTGCCAGCCACAGGTGATGGGCGCTGCACTGGATGTCATGCGCCAGGCCGCCACCACGCTGGAGATCGAGGCCAACGGCGTGTCCGACAACCCGTTGGTATTCGCCGACACCGGCGAAGCGCTGAGCGGCGGCAACTTCCACGCCGAGCCGGTCGCCTTCGCTGCCGACATGCTGGCGTTGGCGGTGTGCGAGATCGGCTCGATCAGCGAGCGCCGCACCGCGATGCTGGTCGATCCGGCGCTGTCCGGCCTGCCCGCCTTCCTCACGCCCAGGCCCGGCCTCAACTCCGGCTTCATGATCCCGCAGGTCACCGCCGCCGCCCTGGTGTCGGAGAACAAGCAGCGCGCCTACCCGGCCAGTGTCGATTCGATCCCGACCTCGGCCAACCAGGAAGACCATGTCTCGATGGCCGCGCACGGCGCCCGCCGCCTGCTGGAGATGACGGCCAATGCGGCCCATGTGGTCGGGATCGAACTGCTGGCCGCCGCGCAGGGCTGCGACTTCCACGCCCCACTGCGCTCCAGCCAGGCGCTGGAAGCGGCGCGGGCGCTGCTGCGCGCCCGCGTGCCGATGCTGCAGGAAGATCGCCATTTCCACCCGGACATGCTGGCTGCCACCGAGCTGGTGCGATCCGGCGCGTTGGCAGCGGCCGCCGGGCTGGCCCTACCCGATGTCTGCGCCGCATGAGGCGCGGTGAGGAGGCTGAGATGCACACCCTGCCCGACTGGTTGACCGTCCACCGCGGCGAGGCGCCGTTGATCATCAGCTTCCCGCACACTGGCAGCGACTTCCCGTCGCAACTGACTGATCGCTACGTCTCGCCCTGGCTGGCGCAGCGCGACACCGATTGGTGGGTACACCATCTGTACGACCTGGCCGGCGAGGCGCTCGGGGCCACCACCGTGCGCACGTCGATCTCGCGTTCGGTGATCGACGTCAATCGCGACCCCAGCGGCGCCTCGCTATATCCGGGCCAGAACACCACCGGCCTGTGCCCGCTGACCACGTTCGATAACGAGCCGTTGTATCGAGATGGCCAGGCACCGGACGCGGAGGAGATCGCGCAGCGCCGCGCGCAGTGGTTCGATCCTTATCACACCGGCCTGCGTGGCGAGATCGAGCGCCTGCGCCAGCAACACCAGCGCGTGGTGGTGTACGACGCGCATTCGATCCGCTCGCGTATCCCGCACCTGTTCGACGGCGAACTGCCGCAATTCAACCTCGGCAGCAACCAGGACCGCAGTTGCGATGCGGCGCTGGCCGATGCCATCGAGCGCATCTGCGCGGGCAGCGGCATGAGCCACGTGCGTAATGGCCGCTTCAAGGGCGGCTGGATCACCCGCCACTACGGTGCGCCCGACCAGGGCGTCCACGCCATCCAGATGGAATTGGCCTGCCGCGGCTATATGCAGGAACCGGACACCGTCAGTGCCGGCAGCTGGCCTTCGCCGTGGCTGCCCGAGCGTGCAGCGGCCCTGCGCGCGGTGCTGTGCCAGGTGCTGCGTGCCTGCCTGGCCTTCGCCACCGATTCGTCTTCGACTTCGCCTTCAAGGAATGCGCAATGAACACCCGCCGCGATCCCTCCCGCACCATCCAGGCGCCGACCGGCACCACCCTCAGCGCCAAGAGCTGGCTGACCGAAGCGGCGCTGCGCATGTTGCAGAACAACCTGCACCCGGACGTGGCCGAACGCCCGGAAGAATTGGTGGTCTACGGCGGCATCGGCCGCGCCGCGCGCGATTGGGAGAGCTTCGATGCCATCGTCGCCACGCTCAAGCGCCTGGACGACGACCAGACCCTGCTGGTGCAGTCGGGCAAGCCGGTCGGGGTATTCCGCACCCACGCCGACGCGCCGCGCGTGCTGATCGCCAATTCCAACCTGGTACCGCGCTGGGCCACCTGGGACCACTTCAACGAGCTCGACCGCAAGGGCTTGGCGATGTATGGCCAGATGACTGCCGGCAGCTGGATCTATATCGGCGCGCAGGGCATCGTCCAGGGCACTTACGAAACCTTCGTCGAAATGGGTCGCCAGCACTTCGGCGGCGACCTGGGCGGACGTTGGCTATTCACCGGCGGCCTGGGTGGCATGGGCGGGGCGCAGCCGCTGGCGGCGGTGATGGCCGGCGCGTCCTGCCTGGCAGTGGAGTGCCGCAAGTCGAGTATCGAGATGCGCCTGCGCACCGGTTACCTCGATACCTGGACCGACTCGCTGGATGAGGCGCTGCGCTTGATCGAGGCATCGTGCCAGGCGCGCAAACCGTTGTCGGTGGGCTTGCTGGGCAATGTCGCCGACGTATTGCCGGAATTGCTGCGCCGCGGCGTCAAGCCGGACCTGCTGACCGACCAGACCTCGGCGCACGATCCGATCAATGGCTATCTGCCACTGGGCTGGAGCGTGGCGCAGTGGGACGACAAGCGCGTCAGCGCGCCGAAGGAGGTCGAGGCGGCGGCGCGCAAGTCGATGGCGGTGCACGTGCAGGCCATGCTCGGCTTCCACGCACTCGGCGTGCCGACCGTGGACTACGGCAACAACCTGCGGCAGATGGCGCTGGAGGAAGGCGTCAGCAATGCGTTCGATTTCCCGGGCTTCGTGCCCGCCTACATCAGGCCGCTGTTCTGCCGTGGCATCGGCCCGTTCCGCTGGGCCGCGCTGAGCGGCGATCCGGAGGACATCCGCAAGACCGACGCCAAGGTCAAAGAGCTGATTCCCGACAACCCGCACCTGCATCGCTGGCTGGACATGGCCGCCGAGAAGATCAAGTTCCAGGGCTTGCCGGCGCGCATTTGCTGGGTCGGGCTGGGCGATCGCGACCGCCTGGGCCTGGCGTTCAACGAGATGGTGGCCAGCGGCGAGTTGAAGGCGCCGGTGGTGATCGGCCGCGATCACCTGGACAGCGGCAGCGTGGCCTCGCCCAATCGCGAAACCGAGGCGATGCGCGATGGTTCCGATGCGGTATCCGATTGGCCGCTGCTGAACGCCCTGCTCAATACCGCCTCGGGCGCAACCTGGGTGTCGCTG
>DATLJF010000058.1:0-3525 GCA_035539015.1 Stenotrophomonas sp.
CCAGGCGGCGGTCGTCCCAGCCGAGCCGATACCACTCCAGCATCGTGAACTCGGGATTGTGGCGCCCCCCGGCCTCGCCGTTGCGGAACACCCGGCCCAGTTCGTAGCAGTCGCCCACGCCAGCGGCGAGCAGGCGCTTGAGCGGGTATTCGGGCGAGGTCCGCAGCCAACGCATAGCCGGGCCGGCATCGACGTGACCGCTGAAGCGCACCTGGAAACTCTCGATATTCGGTTCGGTGTTGCCGGCCACTGACAGGATCGGCGTCTCGACTTCAAGCACGCCACGCTCGGCGAAGAAGCTGCGGATCGCCGCGTTCAATGCCGCGCGCCGGTGCAGCGCGGCGATATCGATCGGTTCGCTCATCCGCCGTGCTTCTGCAGCAGTGCCAGCAGCTGCGCTTCGTCCCACACCGGCACGCCGAGCGCTTGCGCCTTGTCCAGCTTGGAGCCGGCCTCGCTGCCGGCGACCACGAAGCTGGTCTTCTTGGAGACACTGCCGGCAACCTTGGCGCCGAGCGCTTCCAGCCGTTCCTTGGCCTGGTCGCGGGTCAATTCGACCAGGGTGCCGGTCAAGACCGCGGTTTGGCCCTCCAGCGGCGCTTCGGTCGCCTCGGCAGCCGCGGGCAGCCTGGCCAGCAGTTCCTGCAGCGCCTGCTGCGCGCGTTGGGCGAAGGCGTCATGCGCGCCCAGCCATTCGATCAGGGGCTCGGCCACGGTGGCCGGGATACCGGCAGCGGCCAGCGCCTCGGCATCACTGGCGCGCAAGGCATCGAAATCCGCGAACGCTTCGGCAACCTGGGCCGCGCGCACTGCGGTGACCTTGGGAATTTCGAGGTCTTCCAGCAGGCGCGCGAACGACAGCTCGCCGCGCAGCTTGGCGCTGGGCGGGTGGGTATCGGCGATCGCCACGCCGCGCTCCAGCAGCGCATCGATAGCGTCCTGGTTGCCGGGCTGGTCGAAGAAATGGCCGATCGAACGGGCCACCTCGCCGCCGATGTCCGGCACGCGCTTGAACAACGGCCACGGCAACGTGCGGATCAAGCCCAGGTCGCCAAACCACAACGCCAGCGCCTTGGCCGTGCTCTCGCCCACGTGCTCGATCCCCAGCGCATACAGGAAGCGCTCCAGCGAGGTATTGCGGCTGGCGTCCAGCGCGCTGACCAGGTTTTCGGCCCACTTGGTGGCGATCTTCTTGCGGTTCCAGTCGAACGCCGGCAAGCCATCGCGCAGCAGCCCCACCTGCCACTCCGGCTGCGACGCCAGCGCTTCCACGCGGCTTTCCAATTGCCGGTAGGCCGCTTCGGCCAGATGCTCGCGGGCCTCGCGCAAGAACGCCTGCGGCGATTCGGCCGCGCTCACCAGGCGCAGCGCCAGCAAGGTGTCCAGGTCGAGCCGGTACAGATCGGCCACGCCCTGGACCACGCCGCTGTCGACCAGCACTTCGATGAACTTCTCGCCCAGGCCATCCACGTCCATGGCGCGGCGCGAGACAAAGTGGCGAATGGCTTCCTTGCGTTGCGCCGGGCAACTCAGTTCGCCCGAGCAACGCCATACCGCCTCGCCTTCCTCGCGCACGATCTCCGCGCCGCAGACCGGGCAATGCCGCGGCATCTGCCACTCCACCGTCCCCGCCGGGCGGCGCTCGGCAACCACGCTGACCACCTCGGGAATGACATCGCCGGCGCGGCGCACGATCACCGTATCGCCCACGCGCACGTCCAGCCGTGCGATCTGGTCGGCGTTGTGCAGCGTGGCGTTGGTCACCACCACCCCGGCCACGTGCACCGGCTGCAAGCGCGCCACCGGCGTGGCCGCGCCCGTGCGCCCGATCTGGATCTCGATCGCCTCGACCGTGGTCGACTGCTCCTGCGCCGGGAATTTGTGCGCGATCGCCCAGCGCGGCGCGCGCGCGACGAAGCCCATCTCGCGTTGCCCGGCCAGGTCGTCCAGCTTGTACACCACGCCGTCGATATCGAACGCCAGGCCATCGCGGCGCTCGCCGATGCGGCGGTAGTAGTCGAGCAGGCCATCGGCGCCCTGCACCACCTCGACCAGGTCGCTGACCGGGAAGCCCCACTCGCGCAATTGCGCCAGGATCTGCGAATGCCGGCCAGGCAAGCTGCCGCCCTCGACTTCACCGAGGCCGTAGGCATAGAAACTCAAGCGGCGCTGCCGGGTGATGCGCGGGTCGAGCTGGCGCAGCGAACCGGCCGCGCCATTGCGTGGGTTGGCCAGGACCTTGCCGCCATGCAGGCGCGCATGCTCGTTGTAGGCCTCGAAATCGGCGCGCGACATATAGACCTCGCCACGCACCTCCAGCACCCGCGGCCAGCCCTCACCGCGCAAGCGCAGGGGGATGGCATTGACGGTGCGCAGGTTGGCGCTGACGTCCTCGCCGGTGCTGCCATCACCACGGGTGGCGCCCTGGACGAAAACCCCGTCCTCGTAGCGCAGGTTGATCGCCAGCCCGTCGAGCTTGGGCTCGGCCGAGAATGCCGGTAAGCGGGTGTCCAGGCGCTCGTCGATGCGGCGCACGAACTCCTGCACCTCTTCTTCGCTGAAGGCATTGCCCAGCGAGAGCATCGGCACCGCATGGCGGACCTCGGCAAATCCGGCCCCCGGTGCCGGCGCATGGCCGACGCGGCGGGTCGGCGAGTCGGCGCTGGCCAGCTCCGGATGCGCCGCTTCTAGCGCTTCGAGCTCGCGCATCAAGGCGTCGTACTCGGCATCGGGAATCTGCGGCTCGTCGAGCACGTGGTAGCGGTAGCTGGCGTCTTCGAGCTGGCGGCGCAGTTGCGCACCGCGCGTGGCGGGATCCGGGCGAGCGGTCATCGGGTCCAACAGCAGGGATGCGGAGGCACAATTCTAGCGAGCAGCCGGCAAAGGTGGCATGAGGCCGGTCGTGCACCCTTGCCGGCGAGCGGCGGCCCCGTTAGCGTGCGCTGATACCGCCCGGAGTGCCACCGTGTCCTCGACCGTTTCCCGCCGTTCGTTCCTGCAACTGGCCGGCGCCGGCCTGGCCGCCTCCTCGCTGGGTGCCGCGCCTGTCGCCCTGGCAGCCGCAGCGCCAGTGGCGGCAGTCGAGCGCAAGGTCTACCTCAACTTCAACGAATGTCCGCTGGGGCCATCACCAGCGGCTTTGCAGGCGATCTCGCGCGGCCTGCCGAGCACGGGCCGTTATCGCTTCGACCTGGCCGAGCAACTGCATGCGCTGCTGGCCAGCCAGCTCGGCGTGCCGGCAGATCGGCTGGCGCTGTACCCCGGCTCCAGCGACCCGCTCAACCGCGCCGGCCACCTGTTCACCTCGGCGCAGGCCTCGGTGGTGGTCCCCGACCCGACCTTCGAAGCGGTGGCCCAGGTTGCCGCCGCCTGCGGCGCGCCGGTGCACAAGGTGCCTTTGGCCGCCGATTTCAGCCACGACGTCGAAGCGATGGCCGCGGCAGACCCCAAGGCCGGCCTGATCTACGTCTGTAACCCCAACAACCCGACCGGGTCGATTACGCCGCGTACGCGGATCGAATGGCT
>DATLJF010000059.1:0-10556 GCA_035539015.1 Stenotrophomonas sp.
TGCCCGGATCCAGGCCCAGCACGGTGCGCTGGCCGGCAGGCGCGGCCAGCAACAGGTCCTTGAGGTTGTCGCCGAACACTGCGATGGCTTCGGCCTCGGCCTTTTCGCGCGCCTGGTTGAACAGGTCCAGCAGCAGGTGCATGTGCAGCTTGGCGCGCCAGGTCAGGCGGCAGGCGGCCAGCAGCCAGGCATCGGCGGCGCGGTTCTGATTCGCTACCCCAGCGGCAAGCGCGACCCGGCCTTCGCAATATTGGTGGCCGGCCTCGGCGTCACTGCCCGGGTCGAGGTCCAGGAACAGGATTTCCTCGCGGCGGGCGCGGAACAGTGCCAGCAGGCGATGCGAGGGAATCCGCGCCAGCACCTCGGCGTGCTCGAAATAATCGCGGTACTTGGCGCCGGCCTCTTCCTTGCCCTCGGCCACGCGCGCGCGGATCACCCCGTGTTCGCCCAGCCATTGGCGCAACTCGCCCACCAGCGCCGCGTCTTCGCCCCACCGCTCCATCAGGATCGCGCGTGCACCTTCCAATGCCGCCTTGACGTCGGCCACGCCCTGGTCGGCGTCGACGAAAGCGGCGGCAAAGGTCTCCGGCACCTGGGTCGGGTCGGCGAGCAGGCCGTCGGCCAGGGGCTCCAGCCCGGCCTCGCGGGCGATCTGCGCACGCGTGCGGCGCTTGGGCTTGTAGGGCAGGTACAGGTCTTCCAGCCGCGACTTGGTATCGGCGGCGATGATTTCGGCGCGCAATTCGTCGCTGAGCTTGCCTTGCTCGTCGATGCTGGCCAGCACCGCGGCGCGGCGCTCCTCGAGCTCGCGCAGGTAGGTCAGGCGTACTTCCAGGTTGCGCAGCTGGGTGTCGTCCAGGCCGCCGGTGACTTCCTTGCGGTAGCGCGCGATGAACGGAACGCTGGCGCCTTCATCCAGCAGGGCAATGGCGGCGCGGGCCTGGCTGGCCTGGGCGCCGATCTCCTCGGCGATGGTCTGGGCGATCTGCTGGGCGAGCTTGGAATCAATCTTGACGTCGGGCATGCGGTCAACGGTACTGCGGCAACGGGAACCTGCATTCTGGCAGCGCCCGCGCAGCGCGGAAACCCGTTGACAGCATCGCCCTAAAACCCTTCCGGGCAGGCGCCGCTCAGTTGTGCGCGTAGTGGCTGGCCAGGCGCTCGGCGACCCAGGTGTCCTGCAGCGATTCCAGCGCCATCACCCGTACCTTGCCCACGTGTTCCAGCGAGAGCACGCGCTCTGCGTAGAACTCCGGACCCTCCTCGGTCATTGCCATCGAGCGGCTGAATCCGTAAGGCACCAGGCCCTTTTCGCCATCTTTGCTGCCACCGACATAGAGGAGGATCGACATGTTTCACCTTCGTGTTTCTGTGCGTGTTGCGGGTTGTGCTTTGGTCAGCCGCCGCAGCTTACGCAGGTGCGTGTTAGGACCTTCTCCACGCAAGTTAACCGCAGCTGTTTGCGGTTCGATGACGGCCGCATTGGCTCATTGCGATCACTTTTTCTTAACCTCGAACGCCGGCTCAGTGTCGTTGGTGAATGCGCGACGGCGACGGCCACGGCCACCAGCCGCGGCCATGCAGGGCGTAGTAGTCGGCCGCGCGCTCGAACGGATTGCGCACGCTGATGCCACCACAAATGAAATAGAACGGCAGGAACAACGGGCCGAGCAATAGGTATTGGAAGACGTGCGCGCGCTCGTGATCGCCGAGCCGCACCGCCGGGTGCACGCAATGGCCGGCGCGATGGGCGTAGGTGGCGCAATCGATATCCAGCGAGGTGCCGGTGAGCAGGATCACGTTGCCCAATGTCATCGCCCCGCCCGGCCCCCAGGGCCAACGCTCGAACACCAACGCCAGCTCACGCCGATGCCAGCGGGGCCGCGCACCGGCCAGGCAACCAACCAGCCCTGCGAGCAGGCCAAGCAATGTATTGGGCAGGGTCCAGAGCGCGCCAAGCCCCTGCAGCGCGAGCAGCGCCGGCCGTGGCAGGTTCAATCGGCCTGGTTGGGAATCAGCAGCCACAACAGCAGGTACACCAGCAGCCCCGGGAACGCAGCCGAGGCGATGGAGACGATGACGTAGATCACTCGCAGCAGGGTCGAGCTCCAGCCGAAGCGATGCGCAATGCCGCCGATGACGCCGGCGATCATGCGGTCGTTGAGCGAACGCGACAGGGTACGTGGCACTGTGCTCATGGGTAGGCTCCGCGATTCGTCATGACGCTCAATATAACTGGCTTCACGGCGCGGCGCGTTGGGCCTGCAGGCGTGCGCTGAACCAGGTTGCCGCGTCGCTTGGCGGCTGCCCCGGGCAGGCGACCTGATAGGCGCGGCCGCTGACGCTGCTGCGGCTGGCGGCGTGGGCGATGAAGGTTTCCGGCGTGGTCGCTGGGTCGTGCTCGCGCAGGTAGGTGTACTTGCGCTGGAGGTGCGCGGCAGCGCGCTTGCCGTCGTACCAGTTGCCGTTGCGCTCGAACCGGCAAGGCGAATCGGCCAGGGCGGCGATCAGGCCCTGGATCTCGCGCTCGGACTGCGGCGAAACCGCTCGCGCCGGGCCGGCCGTACCGAGGCACCATGCCAGCAGGCAGGCCAGGACCGCGCTGTCGGCGGCGCTAGCGCGCATCCCCGTCGCGCTCGGCCAGCCAGCGGTGGATTGCCGCCGGCACTTCGCGCTGGGCGCGCCCGGAGACGTAGATGCCGATGTGCCCGCCGCGAAAGCCGAGCTCGCTGTAGTCGTCGCTGCCCGTGCGCCCGGCCAGCGCACGCGAGGCCGCAGGCGGCACCAGGTGGTCCTGCTCGGCATAGATGTTCAACACCGGCATATCGACGGCGGCCAGGTCGACGGCTTCGTCGCCGATCTCGATGCCGCCTTCGATCAGCCCGTTGCGCTGGTAGAACTGGGTGACGAATTCCCGGAACGCCTCGCCGGCCAGGTCCGGCGAGTCGAAGATCCATTTTTCCATGCGCAGGAAATCCTCCAGCGCCTGTTTGTCGTCGAGGATGTCGAGCAGGCCCACGTACTTCTGCAGGTTGAGCCGGAAAGGCTTGAGCATGAGGTAGCTGGCGTTCATCAGGTCGGCCGGGATGTTGCCGACCGTGTCCACCAGCAGGTCGACGTCCAGGGTGCGCGTCCAGCGCGACAACATGTTGTCGGGCGTATGGAAATCCACCGGCGTCACCATGGTGACCAGGTTGCGCACTTTCCGCGGCCGCAACGCGGCGTAGCACAGCGAGAAGGTGCCGCCCTGGCACACGCCGAGCAGATCGATGGCGGCGACCCCGGCTCTTTCGCGCAAGGCATCGACCGCGCCATCGATGAAGCGCAGCAGGTAGTCCTCCAGGGTGAGGTAGCGCTCGGAGCGGTCCGGGTAGCCCCAGTCCAGTACGTAGACGTCTTCGCCCTGGGCCAACAGCCCGCGCACCAGCGAGCGATCGGCCTGCAGGTCCACCATGTACGGGCGGTTCACCAGTGCATAGACGATGAGCAGCGGCACGCGCTTGCTCGGCGGCTTGTCGCCGATGAAGCGGTAGAGCACGACGCGACCGTCGCGCCACACTTCCTGGCGCGCCGTGGCGCCGTAGTCGACATCCTCCACGCCCGGGAGGATCTTCAGCCCCTCGGCGAGCTTGCGCTGCAGGGCCAGCGTCTCCTGCAGCAGGTCGTCGGCGCTGAAGCCCAACGGGCCTTTCATTTCGATTTCCTCGCCGGGCGCGCACTGGCGGGCTTTTTCCTGGGCGCCGCAGGGGCCGCCTGCTTCGCCGCCGCAGCCGCACGCCGCGGTGCGGGGCTGGCTTGCGCACCGACCGCCGCCTGCAGCCGCCGCACCGCCCGTTCGAGCTCGGCGATGCGCTTGTGCGCGGCATCCATTTCCGAGCGCGTCGGCATGCCGTACTGGCCGGCGATCTGCTCGACCTCGTCCTGCAAGGCCGCGCGCAGGCGCATGTGTGCGTTGGCGAACGCACCGTAGATTTCGCCGAACTCATCGGACAGCGCGGCCGCCGAGTAGGCCTCTTCGGCCGCCTCGACCCACAGATCGAACATCGCCCGTGCGCTGGTCAGCTGGCTGCCCAGCGCCTCATGCTCGGACAACTTCGCCTCGAACCGACTGAAGGCCTGTTCCAGGGCCGCGCGCAATTGCTCCAGGTAGGCCTGCGAGCGCGCCTGGTAGTCCTGCTGCAAGCGATGCAGCGCCTGCCAGCGCGACTGATGGTTGCGGGTCACGCCGAACGCCGGCATGTCGAGCCAGGGGGCACTGTCACGCTGCCATTGCTGCAGCCATTGCGCCGACTGTTGCAGCCACGGGTCGAAGCCGCCGGCCACGCCGCCGCGCAGGCTGCCGAGCACCCACTGCAGGATGCCGTCGCCCTGCCCCTTGACCGCCTCGCGCCAGGCGCCAGCGACTTCGGCGCTATGGGTATCGCGGCCGGCGAAGCGGCCGGCCACGTCCTGCATCAGGCCCAGCCAATCGGCCGCAGGACCGCTGGCCCGGGCGACCGGGCCTTGCGCATCGGCCGGCATGGCATTGCCCAGCACATCGCGCCACCAGCCCAGCGCCTGCGACCAATCCGGCGCGGCCTGTGCGCCGGCAGGCGGCGTGGGTGCGCCGGCCGCGCCGTGCTGCAGCGCCTGGCTCCAGGCATCCCAGTAGCTGCGCGCCTGTGCCTGCAAGGCCTCGTTGGGGTCGTCATGCTTGGCGCTCATTTCGCCCTCCTCATCCATGCGCGCTTCAAGGCTTGGGAATCCGCAAGGTCTTGCTGATCATCAGCGAGCCAGACAAGGCGTACAGCAGCACCAGCGGGTGCAGCAGCCACGGGCCGATTCGCCACTGGCCCCACCACAGCGCCTCGCCAATGCTGCCGCTGGCCGCGGCCACCGCCAGCAGGATCACCAGCACCAGGCTGCTCGGGATCGGCGTGCCTTCGAAGTACGGGACCTTGTCGTCGTCGCCGGCGATCTGCTCGGCGGTGACGTTGTAGCGCGCCAGGCGGCTGACGCCGCAGCACACGAAGTAGCTCAGCACCAGCCAGTCCCAGCCGCCCTGCAGGCCGCAGGCATAGCCGAGCGCGGCCGGGGCCACGCCGAAGGAAATCACGTCGGCCAGCGAGTCGAGTTCGCGCCCCAGCGTGGAGGAAGACTTGCGCCAGCGCGCCACGCGGCCGTCGAGCGCATCGAAGATGAAGGCCAGCGGGATCAATGCCATGCCGAACAGCAGGTCGCCGCGGTGGCCCTCCTGCAGGAAGCGCATGGCGGCGAAGATCGCGCCGGTGCCGCAGAAGGCATTGGCCAGGGTGAACCAGTCGGCCAATTGGAAGTCGCGCAACATGGAGAAGTGGCGTTTCATGCAAACTCGAGGCTCGGGCCGAGCGCACAGGTTAACGCGAGCGGCGCAGCACGGCGACCGGCCCGGCCGGCACCCACCCCACCCTTTCATCGGGAAAGCGCGCATGCATCACGTCCTGATCACCGGCGCCGGCAGTGGCATCGGCGCCGGCATCGCCGCCGAGCTGGCACAAGCCGGCCGCCACATCATTGCCAGCGATATCGACCTGGCTGCCGCCGAAGCAGTGGCGGCCCGGCTGCGGGCCGACGGCGGTTCGGCCCAGGCGCTGGCCTTGGACGTGACTTCCGAGGCCAGCGTGGCACAGGCGCTGGCACGGCTGGACCGTGGACCGGACGTGCTGGTGAACAACGCTGGCCTGCAACACGTGGCGCCGCTGGAGGAATTCCCGATGGAGCGCTGGGACCTGCTGGTGCAGGTCATGCTCACCGGGGTCGCGCGCCTGACCCGGGCCGTGCTGCCGGGGATGCGCGAGCGCGGCTTTGGCCGGGTGGTGAACATCGGCAGCATCCACTCGCTGGTGGCCAGTCCCTACAAGAGCGCCTACGTGGCGGCCAAGCACGGACTGGTGGGCTTTTCCAAGGTGCTGGCGCTGGAGACGGCGGCTGACGACATCACCATCAACACGCTCTGCCCGAGTTACGTGAAAACCCCGCTGGTGGATCGCCAGATCACCGACCAGGCGCGCACCCGCGGCATGGCCGAGAGCGAGGTCGTCGCCAAGGTGATGCTGGCGCCGATGCCCAAGGGCCGCTTCATCGAGTACGACGAACTGGCCGGCGCGATCGCCTTCCTGGCCTCGCCAGCGGCGCGCAACATCACCGGCCAGACCCTGGCCATCGATGGCGGCTGGACGGTGCAGTGAGGTGAAGAAAGTGTGGTCAATTATTCGCCAGCCTACTTGACAGCCAAGCGCGGCGCGGGCTGCCAGCGCTTATCCAATAGCTTGTCCACATGGGGTGTGGATTAGTCTGGCTGGTCGGCCGCTGCCGCTAGCGCGAGAAGTTCCACGACTGCATCCGCCCGTTCCGGTAAGGCATGACGCCGTGGAACGGGCGTGGATCCTGGTCGAATACCAGCGGCAGGAAATGCCGGTCGCCTTCCCACATCGGCAGCTCCGGCAGGCGCTCCAGCGCTACCCATTCCAGGGTGCCCTCGGGGTTGGACGCCAGGGTCTGGCCGCTGAATCGGTCAATGACGAACACGAAGCCCAGCCAGTCCTCGCCGTGCTTGCCGAAGCCCGGCCAGCTCACGGTCCCGCGCAGGCGCATGGCCTCGCACTCGATGCCCGCCTCTTCGCGCAGCTCGCGGCGCATGCAGGCCATGATGTCTTCTTCCGGTTCCACCTTGCCGCCGAGCCCGTTGTACTTGCCCAGGTGGTGGTCGCCGGGGCGGGCGTTGCGATGGACCATCAGCACCTGGGTGCGGTCTTCGGAAAGCACGTAGCCCAGGGTGGCCACGATCGGGGTGTAGGGCATGGCGGACGGCGCGAAGCGGAGCGGCGGAAGGGCCGGCAGTATGACCGATCGCCGTGGTGCCGGGCCGCGCGGTCGGCGCCTAGTCCGCCGGCAAGGCCGCCATGTCGGCCGCCACCGGGCGCAGCCGGGCCACGCCGTGGCCGCGCTCGGCCAGGTATTCCAGCCATTTGCCCAGGAAGGTGTTCATGCGCATGCGGTGGCTGATGAGCTCGGCCGGCGGCGGGTACAGGCCCATGACGTCCTGCCAGCGACGGCCGACGTAGCAATGGGTGGTCTCGGCCTGGCGGGCATCGCGATAGACGCGGATATAGGCCGACGGATCGGGCTCGCCGGTGACCGGGTCGCACAGGTCGTAGGTCAGGCGCAGCTCCACCGTGTAAGGGTGACGCTCGAGCACTTCCAGGCGCAGGTCCAGGCCGTCGCCGACGCTGGACAGGTACGTGCCGGTGGCCAGGTCGGCCGGGGCGAACAGGCGGTTGAGGTGGACGTAGTTCTCCGCGTACAACCCCATCAGCCAACCGAAGCGGCTGAGGCGCGGGATGCGTTCGTGGCGGGCCGAGGCGTACTGCATGAGGGCGATCCTACACGCTGCGCCGGACGATGGGCAGAATTGAAAAACACCGCCATCGCCCCCAATCTAGGGGGCGCCACGCCGCTCCCACCGGCCCTCAGAACATCTCGCGCTGCAGGCCGAAGGTGGTCAGAACCTTGCTGGAAATTTCCTCGATCGAGGTATGGGTGGTACTCAGGATCGGAATGCGTTCGAGCTGGAACATGCGCTCGGCCGCGGCCACTTCGCGGCGGCAGGTCTCCAGCGCCGAATAGCGCGAGTTCGGCCGCCGCTCCTGGCGAATCTGCTGCAGGCGGTCCGGGTCGATGGTGAGGCCGAACAATTTGCGCCGGTACGCACGCAACCGCGGTGGCAGGTGCTCGGACTCCAGGTCTTCGTCGGTGAGCGGATAGTTCGCCGCTTTCACGCCGTAATGTAGCGCCAGGTAGATGCAGGTGGGCGTCTTGCCGGCGCGCGACACCGCCACCAGGATCACATCGGCCTCGTCGTAGTCCAGCGCCACGCCGTCGTCATGGCTGAGGGCGAAGTTCATCGCGTTGATGCGGCGGTGGTAGGTCTCGAAATCGACCATGCCATGCGCCTGGCCCACGCGCGAATGCCGCGGGCTGTTGAGCTCGCGCTCCAGCGGCTCGATGAACGGTGCGAATACGTCAAGCATCAGCCCGCCGCTCTCGGCCAGGATCAGGCTCAGCTGCGGGTCCACGCAGGAATTAACCACGATCGGACGGGCCTGGTAGCGCTCACCGGTGGCCACGATCCGCTGGCACGCCTCGCGCGCCTTGTCTGGATCGTCGATGAACGAAAGCCGGTCGGTGACGAAGCTGAAACCCGTGAACTGGGTGAGCAGGCTATGGCCAATGGTTTCAGCGGTGATACCGGTTCCATCGGACACGTAGAACACCGGTCGGATCGTCGACATCGGCTTCACTCCCTCTGTGATTTTGGCCTTGTACGGAAATGCAATCTTGTGCCGGATTGCTGGCGCACTGCATCATAGTGGCTTCTTCCTACGGACGCGGCCATGCAGCCCGCTCGGGCGATGGCCATACGGAGCATCGCGCTTGAACGAGAATATTCTGTGGTTGCATGAGCTGCGCCTGGCCGATCTGGCCCGCGTGGGTGGCAAGAACTCTTCGCTGGGCGAAATGATCGGCAATCTCGCCGGCCTTGGCGTCTCGGTCCCCGGCGGCTATGCCACCACGTCGGATGCCTTCAAGGCGTTCATCGCCCACAACGACCTCTCCAAGCGCATCTTCGACAAGCTCGCCACGCTGGACGTGGAAGACGTCAACGCCTTGACCGTCGCTGGGAAGGAAATCCGCGGCTGGGTGATCGATGCGCCGCTGCAGCCGGACCTGGACCAGGACATCCGCAGCGCCTATGCGCGCCTGTGCAGCGAGAACGGCGGCGGTGATGTCGCAGTGGCGGTGCGTTCGTCGGCCACCGCCGAGGATCTGCCCGATGCCTCGTTCGCCGGCCAGCAGGAAACCTTCCTCAACGTCACCGGTGCCGACGATGTCGTGCGCAAGGTCAAGGAAGTTTTCGCCAGCCTGTACAACGACCGCGCCATCGCCTATCGCGTGCACCACGGTTTCAAGCACGAGGACGTGTTCCTTTCGGCCGGCGTGCAGCTGATGGTGCGCTCTGACGTGGGCGCATCGGGCGTGCTGTTCACGCTCGACACCGAGTCCGGCTTCCGTGAAGTGGTGTTCGTCACCGCCAGCGTCGGCCTGGGCGAGATGGTCGTGCAAGGCGCGGTGAACCCGGACGAATTCTATGTGTACAAGCCCAGCCTGCGCGCCGGCAAGCCGGCGATCCTGCGCCGCACGCTTGGCAGCAAGGCGATCCGCATGGTGTATTCGGACAAGCCCGGCGAGCGCGTGCGCACCGAGGACACGCCGCCGGAATTGCGCAACAAGTTCTCCATCAGCGATGCCGATGTCGAAGAACTGTCCAAGCAGGCGCTGGTGATCGAAAAGCACTACGGCCGGCCGATGGACATCGAATGGGCCAAGGATGGCGTCAGCGGCAAGTTGTTCGTGGTGCAGGCGCGCCCGGAAACGGTGAAGTCGCGCAGCCATGCCACGCAGATCGAGCGCTACGCGCTGTCCCAGCGTGGCCAGGTGCTCACCGAAGGCCGCGCCATTGGCCAGAAGATCGGCGCCGGCGTCGCCCGCGTGGTGCGCTCGCTCGATGACATGAACAAGGTCCAGCCGGGCGATGTGCTGGTCGCCGACATGACCGACCCGGATTGGGAGCCGGTGATGAAGCGCGCCAGCGCCATCGTCACCAATCGCGGCGGGCGCACCTGCCATGCCGCGATCATCGCCCGCGAGCTCGGCGTGCCCGCCGTGGTCGGCACCGGCAACGGGCTGGACATGATCAAGGACGGCGTCGAAGTCACCGTGAGCTGCGCCGAGGGCGACACCGGCTACATCTACGCCGGCAAACTCGACTTCGAACGCACCACCACCGATCTGGGCAACATGCCGCCGGCGCCGCTGAAGATCATGATGAACGTGGCCAACCCCGAGCGCGCGTTCGATTTCGGCCAGTTGCCCAATGCCGGCATCGGCTTGGCGCGGCTGGAGATGATCATCGCCAGCCACATCGGCATCCATCCCAATGCCCTGCTCGAATACGACAAGCAGGACGGCGAGACGAAGAAGAAGATCGACGCCAAGATTGCCGGCTATTCCGATCCGGTCGGCTTCTACGTCGACCGCCTCGCCGAAGGCATCGCCACCCTCACCGCTTCGGTGGCACCGAACACGGTGATCGTGCGGCTGTCGGACTTCAAGTCCAACGAGTACGCCAACCTGATCGGCGGCAGCCGCTACGAGCCGCACGAAGAGAACCCGATGATCGGCTTCCGCGGCGCCAGCCGCTATGTCGATGCCTCCTTCTCGGCGGCCTTCGCGCTGGAATGCCGCGCGGTGCTGAAGGTGCGCAACGAGATGGGCCTGGACAACCTGTGGGTGATGATCCCGTTCGTGCGCACGCTCGAGGAAGGCCAGAAGGTGCTGGACGTGCTGGCCGCCAACGGCCTGCGCCAGGGCGAGGCCGGGCTCAAGATCATCATGATGTGCGAGGTACCGTCCAACGCCTTGCTCGCCGATGAGTTCCTGGAACTGTTCGATGGCTTCTCGATCGGCTCCAACGACCT